>NZ_CP029188.1:3167500-3510000 GCF_003097515.1 Streptomyces tirandamycinicus
GCCAGCGCCGGCGTGCTGTATGCGATCGCCTACGCCGTACACAAGGCGATCACTGAGCACAAGGTCACGGTCAAGGACGCGATGAAGCGTCTCGGGGACGTGAACTACATGCGTCCCCCGACTCCGGAGCCTGAGAGGCCGCTCACCACGCAGGACACGCCTTTCGCCGGCAACCTCGTCGACCCCGAAACAGGCAAGGTCGGCTCCGGACGCCCCGCCTGGGAAGCCGCTGCCGAGGAACTGCTCAAGCGCATCACGACGACATCCTGATCACGCCCGTGGGCTGATGGCTTGGACCAGAGCCGACCCACCGGCGAAAGGCACATGCCCTATCCAGGAGCAACAGTACGGGAGCATCATTGTCCGTGCTGTTGGGCCGCAGCTGCGCAAGGGAAAGCCTGCTAGGCACGGCGTTGCTGACTACTGCCGCTTGCGGAGCTAAGTGGGTGTTGGCGTAAGCGCTGGCGTACGCCAGCACCCCCGTACCACTCGCTCGATGGCCGTCACCCCCAGGATGCTCTGCCCGCAGCGGGACGGACCTAAGTCCGTTGTCAGTGTGGTGATTTACGGTGTCGCCCATGGCACCTTCTGAGATCACCCGTGAGGGCATCCTGCAGGCGATTGCTGAGCATGACCGGCTCGGCCCCGAGGCGTTCCGGGACACCTACGGCTACCACGCCGCGGTTACCTATCTCCTTGAACACGAGGGGAACCTGTACGACTCGAAAGCGATAGCTGGAGTCGCCCACAAGTACGACTTCGGTGTAGCGCTCAAGCCCTCTTCCCCCGGGTTCAGTGGTGGTCTCAAGCACGCAGTGGCTTGGTTGAGGAGGGAGGGCTTCACTGTCGTGGAGCCCCCCAAGACCTTTCACCGGCGGGTGGGAGATGTCCGGCCGGCCCGTCGTGCGACGGGCCCTGCCCTGCACCGCCCCGTTCTTCTCCTCTGGGCAATCGGGCAGGCCGTGTCTGGGGCACCCCGCATGCAGCCATGGTCCGCTACCCGTGATGCCGTCGCTCCGCTCATGGTGAAGTACGGCCAGGTCGAAGATGGTGCGGACGGAACCCGTTACCCGTTCTGGGCTCTCACCCGCGATGAGCTCTGGACCGTTGAGCAGGGGCAGGACCTCACCCTGACCAGCCAGGGGCGGCGCCCCACTCTGGAATCTCTGAACGAGGTCAACCCCTCTGGTGGCCTGCGCGAGGACGATTACAACCTGCTTCGCTCGCACCCTGATGCCGCGGCAGCAGCGGCGGCAGGACTGATCCTCCGCTACTTCCATCCCCTTCCCGCAGACTTGTTGGAAGACTTCGGCCTCCACGAGCTGCTCGCCGGCAGGTGGCCGGATGCTCTGCGGCCTCTGCTCGGGGAAACGTTCAAAGACCGCGAGGCAATCTGGCGCACCTACGGCGGACAGAAGATGGCAGGGATCGGCTGTCTCGCCGACGGCATCCTGAGCGTCTTCTCGGACGACAAGGGCCCCTACGCCGACGGACACATCCCGGACACAAACTGGATCGCCTACGTCGGCGATGGCCTTTCGGGTGACCAGAAGCTCACTGATGGCAACGAGCTCATGGCCGAGCATCAGAGCGCTGGCCGCCCCCTGCGTTACTGGCACAAGCCGTTCCAGGGACAGTTCAGCTTCGAAACCTGGGCTGTGATCGTGCAACGCCGGCTGCGCTGGGGCTCCGGAGCTGACAAGCAGCCTCGCCGCGAGTTCCTCTGGGTTCTTGCGCCCGTCCCCTCCCCGGAGCGTGGAACCTGGCCTCTTGAGGTTCTTGAGGCACTGGAGATTGATACGGGCGAGCTGCACGACGAAACGGGCGACTACCGCCCCAGCGACGTCGATCCCGAAGCGCCCGGCACCGGAGAGAGCGACGAGGACGCGTATAGGCGCTTGGCGCAGACGGCAGAAGCGAACGCCGAGCGTCGGGGCCAGCTGAAGAAGCCCACGCTGGCTGACAAGTACGTCCGCGACCCCAGCGCGAGAGCGGCAGTCCTCAAGCGCTGTCAGAACAGGTGCGAAAGCCCTAAGTGCGCCGGCCACCCCACGGAGCGAACCACAGCCGGCCTGCCCCTCCTCCAGGTCGACCACGTCAAGGACCTGGCCAAAGGCGGACCCGACGTCCCCTGGAACATGATCGCTCTATGTCCGAATTGCCATGCCCTCAAGACCTACGGCGAGAATAGGGAGAAGCTTCGACGCCTCCTCGCCGTTACTGCGCGCCGTCTCCATGAGGCGAAGCTCAAGTGACACCCCTGCTTCGGTGCCTGCCCCACAGTCCAGGGGCAGGCACCGAAGCAGGGGAGCGGCTTTCAAGACCAGCCGGTTTCACCCGGCACGATGGACTCTGACCTGCGACTTCGATGCACCGAGTCGCATCGCCCGCCCTGCGTTGGCCAGAGGATGGCCACAGGGCTCCGCACGGAGAGGAAGCTGCGGTCCACCTAGGCCTTCAAGGGCTCCCCGAGGTTCACCTCTGAGTGGGATGCTGCGGCAGTGAAGGTCGATACGCCTGGCAGACAGGTCCTCTTCAGCACTGTCCTCATCGAGAGCGCCCTCGCCTCAGGAGGGAGATCGGCAGGGACAGGCTTTCTACTCCTGGCGGTCACTGATGACGACCGCCAGTACCCCGCCTTGGTCACGAACAAGCACGTCGTGGCTGGCGCGCGCCAACTGACCGTGCGCTTCATCAACAAGAAGCCCAATGCTGATGAACCGGACCTCGGGAAGGAATCCGAGGTGGATGTGTCGCCGGACCTAGTGATCGGACACCCCGATGGACGTGTGGACGTAGCCGTCATCCCTCTGGGGCCAGTGTGGGAGTTGCTCACCCAACGCTGCTTTACCAGGGCGCTCCCTATGTCCCTCCTCGCCACAGACATTGATGGGCTTTACGTCGACGCGATCGAGGAGGTCACCTTCGTGGGATACCCCAACGGTCACCGCGACCCAAAGCACTTCACCCCGATCGTGCGGCGCGGGATCACTGCAACACCAGTCGACCTCGACATGGGGGGAGACCCTGCCTTCCTGATCGACGGCTCCGTCTTCGGGGGGAGCAGCGGTAGCCCCGTCTTCCTGTGGTCCGAGGGCTCCTACAGAATGGCGACAGGCTTGGCACTTGGGACCCGAATCGCCCTGGTCGGCATCATCGCCAAGACGATGATCAGAGAGTCGCAGCTACCGCTTGAGGTAGCCAGCGCGCCTCACGTCAGGATCGCGACGGAGCTCAACTTGGGAGTGGCGTTCAACGCACGGGCGATCCGGGAGACCCTGGAGGTGGCGGTCGCTGCTGGTGGCGGGAAGCTCAAGCCATTGGGTATTGCCGAAACTGAGCCACCCGCCACAGTGCCGGAGCAGCCAACGCCGACCCCGTGACGCCCGTCGGGCCTCCAAGCGGTGTTAGCCGCGGCTCGCCTCCTCTGGCACGAGCCGGCTCGTGAACCCTTCGCTGCGCAAGCGCTCGTACGCCGCTGCCACGTCGCCGGGGATCTCCTGCTCGATCATGAACCCTTGGCGGGGGTAAATCATGAGCCGCTGCTGGGCACCGACCAGCATGTCGATCACGAGGCGTGCGTCCTGGATCGAGTCGACGTACTCAGGGAGCGTCATGGGCGTGGATGCGCTGACCCACTCCACGTCCGGCCAAAGCTTGCGCGCTGTTGCGTACGCGCGCCGTTCCTCGTACGGCTTGCTGACCAGCAGAACGGATGAGACGGGAACGCGCCGCTCCTCAAGCAGAGTGCGCGAGAAGCGGATGTTCTCGCCCGTGTTCCGGGCCTTCGGCTCGACAAGGATGGCGTCTGCGGGCACACCCAGCTCCACGGCGCGGTCCCGGTAGTGCTCAGCCTCCCCGCGAGGCATCCGCTCGCGCGTCGTACGGCTAGTCGCTCCCGTGAAGACGATGAGCGGCGCCATGCCTCGGTGGTACAGCTCTGCGGTGGTGTCAGCCACTCCCAGGTCGTGACTGCCGAGTCCTATCGCGACGGAGCAGGGCCGCGGCTCGTGTCCCATCTGCTGGAAGTCCCAGAGCCGCTGTGCGTCCGCCCACGCCTGAGTGGAGATCACTTGCTCCCGTCCCCCGTGTTCGCCGAGTCGGGCACCTTGAAGTCATACGCCCACGCGAAGCGCGTAGCCGCGTGGACCCCGATGGCGAACTCCACCACAGTCCCGTCGGCTGTGCACGTGGTGCGGTGAAGTTCCACTACCCATTCACCCGGAGATAGCTGAAGGAGCTGGGCTTCGTCGGTCGTGGGCACTCGCGCGAACAGCTCCTCCTTCATGTGGTCGATCTCGTATCCGGCGTCGTGCAGGACGCGGAAGCCACCGCCACGGCCGGCGGGACCCGGGGTCGGGTCGACGATACGCGTCCCCTCCACATGCTCGGGACGGTAGTAGCTGGTCAGCGTGTGGGTTGGCTGGGCGCCTTCCTTGACCAGGCGTGCACGTGCGTACACCTCAGCGCCTTCTGGCAGTCCGTGAGCCTCAGCCACGAGAGCCGACGCTTTCACGCGGCTGACGCTCTGGGTCTGCTCGTTCCTGCGGTACGCACGACCGGACGCCACGCGGTCCGCGATGAACGCGACCTCGTCTCCGTCCCGCCACTTGGCCTTGTCGTAGCGTGCGATGCCGAGCCTCTTGAGCGGTGCCCGCTGCCGGACGACGGTGCCGTGGCCTCGCGAGGAGGTCACCAGCCCCTCGGCTTCCAGCGCCTTGTAGGCCGCGTGGACCGTGGACTTGGACCCCTCGCCAGCATCCACAAGGTCTCTGATCTGCGGCAATTGTTCGCCGGGCGCGTATTCGCCGTTCCGGATCTTCTCCGCGATCCGGTCCGCAAGCTCCCGCCATTTGGGCGCCATGCAGAACCTCCTCTCAACATCGACCAGTGAAGCACAGTCCCAGGACTGTTGACAGTCCTGGGACTGTGCGTCATTGTCTTCTCAATCGGTTCGCAGTCCCAGGACAGCGGATCGTGAGGGCCTACTTTGGGCTGCTCCGAACACGCCCGACGGGTCCCGTCTCGCAAGGACGGGAGCCCCTCTGACCAGGGGTTACCGCACTCGCCGGAAGCGGCTGTGCCTTGACAACTAAACAGCGTGCCGAGGGAAGCCCGTCCCCCCTTCGCAAGCAAGAGGGCGGGCGCGCACGGGTTCTGTCCTGTGCGCGGTACAGCGCGATTCGACCTTTCCGCAGCTCAACGGCTGCGGCCGGTTGCCTCCGCTGCTCGTCTCGTACGAGCGGCGCTGAGGGGAGCCGGGTGTTCCGACTTCAACGGCGCGCACCCCCGGAGTAGCCGCTCCGGGGGTGCTGTTCGGGCCGTTCCACCTGCTAGGGAGACAACGACCCATGAAGGACATCGTTGCACGTCAGACGGCCGTTACCGCTGTCGACAGGATCGACCGCGAGCCGACCGTCGCGGAGCTGGACGCGATCGAGCGGGAGCTGCCGGTGATCCTGGCCGGCGTCGACCTGCTCGACGCTCACATCATCACCTTGGACCGCATCCCGAGCGAGCTGGACCAGCGGCGTATCCGCCGGGCCCGTCGCAGGGTGCTGGCCGCGCGTCGCGCGCTGGCCAACCGCAGCACCGCCGGGCAGGCGGGGGGTGCGGCATGAGTTCCGTTCCTCGCTGTCCTGCGGCGCACCCCGAGGACCCCACCCCCTGCGACGGTCCGCCGGTCGTGACCGTGCTGGACGCCTCCAACGCGGGGGCGGACGGCTGCGAGCACCACGCGGCCCGGCTGCTGGCCTCGCTCGCGTCCGGGAGGGTCTACTCCCTGCCCGACGCCCCGGCGGGGGCGGCTATTCGGGTGTTCAAGGCGGCCGACACCATCGCGCCGTTCCCCTGGTGCGAGGGTGCGCCGCGTACGCAGCCCAGTCAGCGCAGCCACGCGGAGAACCGTCGCCTGCGGGGGTGGATGCGATGAACCTGCACCGCAAGGGCCGCACGGCCCTCGTGCTCGCGCTGGTCGTCGTGGTCGCGATGGCCTTCCGGGTGTCCTGGAACGCACTGCGCGACGTGGCCCGCGCCATCGGCGCGGACACCACCGCCGCGACGCTGTACCCGTTCGTGGTCGACGGCCTGATGGCGCTTGCGTTGATCGCGACGCTGGTGCTCGCCGGTCGGGATCGGACGTTCGCGCTGCGGGTGCTGGCCGCCTACACGATCGCCTCGCTGGTGCTGAACTACGTGCACGGCCTGGTCCCGGAGCTGCACGGCCAATCGGTCGACTGGGGTCGACTGGCCGACTGGGACCCGGCGAACTGGGTGCTGGTGCTGCTCGCCACCTCGTTGCCGGTCGGGTCGATCTACTTCGGCTCGGACCTCGTGGCGAAGGTGCTGCACCACCGCCCCACCCCGATCACGACACCGACCATAAATGCGGAGGAATCGACCGAGACCGTGAGGAATCGGTCTAGGTCTGACCTCGTGGGATCGACCCCGGGGACGATCACGGCGAACGTGAAGCCGCTGCCCCGGGCGGTGGCCGTCGGGTTCCTGAAGTCGACAATCCCGGCCAAGCCGCTCCCTGCCGTCGAGTCGATCCCGGTGCAGCCGACCGTGACGCCGATCGAGGTGCGCGCGGTGGCGGCTGAGTCGACCCGGCCGCGCCGGGCCACGGGCCGTGTGCCCGACGTGGCCCGGAGCCCGCGGCCGAAGCGCACCCCGGGGGAGTTGCTGGCTGAGGCCAGGGAGGCGACGGCCGATTGGCCGGACGCCAGGCTGACGGCCGAGGGCATCCGCCGTGTGGTCCGCACCTCGCCGGCGAATGCCCGCTCCCTGCGTGACACGCTGCGCGCCGAGCGCGGGCTCGTGGTCGCCTGATGGGTGCGCTGCCTGTCTACCGGTGGCGGCTCGCTCCGGACGGCTACGCCACCTACCGCCAGCTCCGCACCCTCGGGCTCCGTCCGGGTGGTCAGGGGGTGGCAGCGCAGGTGGAACGGCCCCGGCGTCGTCGGGGGCCGCTGGTCGCCTACCTCTACCGCATCGACCGCGCGAAGCCCGTGCGGGCGATGACCCCCGGCCGGTGGGCGGCTCTCGCCAAGGCCAACCAAGCGCGCCGCACCTGCCCCGAATGCCGCCGCGACGCCGGATACGTCATCCCGTCCTCGCTCGGCATGTGCTCGACCTGCGCTTTCCCCGACAACTGCCCGGAGGGTGCGTCATGGAACAGCTTCCCACACACCGCCCGTTGACGGTCGTCCAGCTCCCCGACGGCACCCACGTCTACGCCGACCCCACCACCCTGCCCGCCCAACAGGCGGCCGAGCCGCAGGTCGTGCACATCCACCAGGCACCGCCGGACCGCACAGTGCAGCGCATCGCGCTCGGCTCCGGGGTCGGCGCCGGCACGGTCGCGGCCGGCGTTTACTTCGGCCCGCTCCTCGTCGGCGCCCTGACCGCCATCGCCGCGAACCTCGCGATGCTCGCGTTCATCGCGCTCGTGCTCGGCTGGGCCGTCGTCACCGTCGTTCGCTCCGTGGGCGGCGCCGACGGCAAGGATGCCGCCAAGAGGCTGCGGCGCAAGGGTCGTTGACCCTCTTCGCGCGGCCCGGAGCGGGCGGAAGCCGTAGGCGGCCCGCAGGGCGCCTGAGACCCCTCCGGTGTGGGTCCAGACCTCCCGGGCCGTGAACGGCCGCCCACGGCCCCGCAGAGACGCTGCGTGACCGCGTTTCCCGTCTCCCTCGCGCGCGTGCGCGTGGGGCCCCTCCCCAAGGAACGGCGCAACTCCGCAACTTCGCAGGTCACAGGTGGTTGCGGGGGTTCAACTGGCGTTGTCGACGCAACCGGCAGCGCCAACTACCCCATATCGGGCGGGCCGGTGACGCCACGCAACGGCGCACCGGCCCTCATCCACGGTCTTGGAGGACCCTTTCGTGGACTGGAAGCAAGCATGGTCGACCACGACCACGACGACCAACACGGCGCTCGACGCGCTGACGCCGATGTGCGCGCCGTTCGCCGCTCGCTGGGACAGGGAGGCGGAGCGGCGGGGGCAGCTTCGGACGCCGGAGAACCTGAAGGCGCTCATGGCGGCGCAGCGGGAGCACAACTCGACCCGCTCGACCGCGGTGATGGCGCGCAATCAGCGCAGCGCTGCCCGTAAGGCGTCGAACAATCCGCTGTCCGCGTCCCGTCGGGCCGCGCGTACCGCGCACAAGGCTGCGCGGCAGCACCACAGTCAGGCGCGGTCCGGGCTGAAGGCTGCGCGGAAGAACTACCCCGCCACCCTCACAGCCCTCGCGGTACAAGCACACGCGGCGCACGCGGTGCCGAGCGGGCTGGCGTCGTGGCTGATGTCTGAGGCCGCGAACGCGCTCACTGTGTGGCCGGCGTCCGTGTCCGCCGGGCTCATCGGGGTGAACGTCGCGGGGTTGTGGCTGGGGCGCCGTAATCCGTTGGTGCGGCTCGATGACGGGATGAGCGGGGAGGAGCGGCGCCTCGCCTCACGGTTGGACCCGTCGTTCTGGGTCCAGCATGCCGACGCCCGCGGCCTGGCGGGCACCGTGCCGACACCGGCGAAGCTCACCCCGGCCGGGCTGGTCTCGCACGTGCGCCTGGACGGCAGGTGGACGCCGAAGACGTTCCGTGCCAAGGGAGACGAGATCCGGGCGCTGCTCGGGGCGCGGACCGATCTGCGCATGGAGATCACCTCCGGCAGCCACGGGGACCGGGCCACGATCACGCTGCGGACCCGCAGCGCGGCCGACGGCATCGACCTCACGGGTTGGGAGCCCGGGGCGCCGTGGGGCATCGACACCGTCACGGGCGAGCCCGTCATGGTCCCGCTCGGCCGTCGGATGCTGGTCGCGGGCACCTCGGGTTCGGGCAAGTCCTGGTCCACCCGGTCCCTACTCGCGGAAGGCTCGGAGCATGCCGATCACCGCCTGGTCGTCATCGACCCCAAGCGGGTCGAGGCGATGAACTGGCAGCACCGGGCCCGCACCGCCATCACGCCGGATGAGGTCCTGGACGTCAGTGACGAGCTGCTTGCGGAGATGCACGACCGTCTCCGGCTCATCCCCCGCGGCCGGGACGTGATCGAGATCAGCCCGGAACGGCCGCGCATCACGGTCTTCGTGGACGAGGGCGCTGAAGTCATCTCCATGTCCCGCACCAAGACCGGCAAGAGCAGCCGCGATGAGGACACCGACGCCGGCGACTACGGGCGGATCATGGAGAACTTCCGCACCCTGGCCCGCATGGCGCGCGCTGCCGAGATCATCCTGATCTGGGCGACGCAGAAGCCGACCATGGACCGCAACGGCGGTATCGACCCGCAGATCAGCGCACAGATCACCTACCGGGCAGCCCTCACGCTGTCCACCTCGGGCGAGTCCCGCGTGGTCTTCGGCGAGGACGCCACCGAGAAGGGCTGGCACGCGCACGAACTGCCCATGCCCGGCGTCGCGATGCTGCGCTCCGGGCCGAAGGCCAAGCCCCACCCGATCAGCACCCGCGCGTTCTCCCCGGCGGACGTGATCGCCCTTCCCGAGCGGCCCATCTGGCACCGCGCATCCTCCCGAACGTCCGGGAGCACGCTCCACCTGGTCAAGCAGCCGAACACCCCGGCAGACACCATGCCTGCCCCGGCCGCGTCGGCGACGAACAGGGACCGGGTGCTGCGGGCCGTCCACGACGGGGCTCGGACCCCGCGCGACATCACCGACCGCACCGGAATCAACAAGGGCACCGTCTCCCGCGAGATCAAGGCCCTCACCGCCACGGGAGCCCTGCACAAGAACGACGACGGCATGCTCCTCCCCGGCCGCGAAGCGGCCTGAGCACTCCCGCCTGACCGACCCAACCCAACAACAACGGCGGCCCCCTTCCGCCAAGAACCGGGGCCGCCGCCAATCCAGCACGTCCATAGCGAACTGGAGACCTCCAGCATGACCCAACCGACCGACATTCGGGGAGAGCACCTGCGTACCGCTCTCTCCCTGGCAGCCTCCGGCGTGCCCGTGCTGCCGTTACGAGCCGGGAAGGTGCCGTTCGGCAACTGCCGCCACTGCGCTGACAACGCCTGTGGCGGGCGGCCGAACATGAAGACTCCGGGGCCGTGCGCCTGCCCCGGGCCCTGCCATGCCTGGGCCGCCGCGACCACCGATCCGGACGTCATCAGTTCCGGCCCGTGGCGCCGCGCCTGGCTCACCGCGAGCGCGGTCGCCTACCACCCGGGCGGCGCCGGGCTGACGGTCGTGGACCTCGACAACGCCGACGCGATCGAGTGGGCTCGCAAGACTCTGCCTGCCACGCAGACCGTGCCCACTACCCGTGGCGAGCACTGGCTCTATCTCGGGGCTATGCAGTCCGCCAACCGTGTCCGGCCCGGCGTGGACGTCAAGTCCACGATGGCCTACGCCCGCTGGCTCGGGCCCGGCACCGGCACCATGACCGCCCTGCCGGACACCGTACGCGGCCTGGGGTTGAGCAAGCCCGCCCTGGCCCGTCCCGTGCTTTCGACTGCCACGGTGTCTGCGCGGGCCGGGGGCGGGGAGTGCCCGCACCGCACGCCCACCTACCTCGACCGTGGCATCGCGATGGCGGAGCAGCGCATCACCGAGGCCACGAGCAGCGTGCACACGACCGTCTATCGCACGTTCCTGGCCGTGCTCTCCACCCACGGCCGGTGCGGCTGCCTCACCGAGAAGCACATCGCCCGGTTGTTCACCGCCGCGCAGGCCAAGGGCGAGAGCGCCCGGCACTGCACCGACGCGTGGACCAACGCCCGCACCAGGTTGGGACTGTGACCATGGACGACGACGAGAAGAACCCCGCGCGGAAGGTCATCGCCGACTACGCGCAAGAGCGCTTCCGCTACTTCCGCACCGCAGAGGGCACCGTCTACGCCCAGCGCAAGGGCCACCCCGTGGCCCGCCCGATCCGCTCCCAGGGCACGACCGGCAGCCACCGGCAGGAACTCATGGTCGGCCTGTTCAAGGACGGAATCGGCGTGTTCAACGGCACCGCGATGAAGGAGGCACTCGACTTGATCGAAGCACTCGCACTCACCGAGCAGGTGCAGCCCATCCACATCCGCGTCGCCCCCGGCTTCGACGGAGCGACGTGGCTCGACCTGGGCCGCACCGACGGACAGTCCGTCCGCATCCACCCCACCGGCTGGGACATCGCCATCCCCGACCCGCGCGAGGTGTGCTGGCGCCGCACCCAGCTCACCGGCGAACTGCCCATGCCCGCCAAGGACACCAACGGCAAGGGCATCGACCTGCTGTTTCGGCTCTGCAACTTCGCCACCGCGGAGACCGAATGCCTGGCCATGGCCTGGCTGATCGGCTGCCTGGAGCCCTCCGTGCCCGTCCCCGCCCCCTTCCTCACCGGCCCGCAAGGGGCCGGGAAGTCGACCGGCGGGCGGATGCTCATCCGCATCATCGAAGGCATGAGCAGCGACCTGCGCCGCGCCCCGAAAGACGAGGACAACCTGATCGCGGCCGTCGCCGCCGGGTGGGTCACCGCGCTGGACAACCTCTCCCACATGACCCCGGACCTGTCCGACGCCATGTGCTGCATCGTCACCGGGGCCGAAAGCGTCAAGCGCGCCCTGTTCACCGACGGAGACGTCTTCCGCGCCCGCTACCGCCGCCCCCTGCTCCTGACCGGCATCGACGTAGGCGTCATCCGCCCCGACCTCGCCGAACGACTCCTGCCTCTCCGCCTGGAACGGCCGAAGGTGCGGCGCACCGAGGCGGAACTGTGGGCCGAGTACGCGGAAGCCCTGCCCATCGTGCTCGGCTCCTTGCTGGACCTCACCGTCAAAGTCCGTGCCGCCACCGCCGAGACGCCCACAGACCTGCGGATGGCGGACTTCGCCCACCTGTGCGCGCAGCTCGACGCAGCAACCGGTCTTGGCGCGCTGCCGGCCTACCGGGCTGGGCTGGACGACCTGAACGACGACGTGATCGAGGGGGATCTGCTCGCGCAGACCGTGTTGCAGTACGCGGCCGGCATGCAGGCCGGGGCGCAGGAGCGGATGACATCCGCGGAATGGCTGCACCGCCTCACGGGCCTGTACAGCGGCGAGGACTGCCGGCCCCTGCCCAAGGGGTGGCCGACCACCGGCAAAGTGCTCTCCGACCGACTCAAGCGCCTTCAGCCCACCCTCGCCGCCCGCGGCCTGATCGTCGACTGGGGACGCACACGCGAAGCCCGCTACATCGAACTCTCCGACCCTGTAGGAGCGCCCGAGCCTCAGCAGGAAGCCGCGTTCTGACCCCGAGGTCACCGCACAACAGCAAGAAGAGCACCCGGCCCGACGCGGCGGGCGTGCTCCTCTTGCTGTTCGGTGCGTAGCACCGCCCGAAGGACGTGCCGCGTAGCGGCTCCTTCTTCACGTCCTGAGCCGCGCACAACAACAGACACCACCCTCTCTTTTCCTAAGTAGGGGAACGCTGCGTCACCTGCGTCACACGCGACGGAAACCGGCCTCTGACCTGCCGGAACAGGTGTGACGCAGAACCAGCCCGCTGCGTCATCCTGCGTCACCTGCGTCACGCCGCCGTGACGCAGGTGACGCGCCAGTGACGCACACCATCCGCCCTCCGTCACTGATAACCGCAGGTCAGAAGCGTGAATGACGCACGTGACGCGGTGACGCAGAAATCCGAACCTCGGACACACACAGGCTAGGGACCGAGCCCAACTCCCCGCAGGCAAAGACGAACTGCCCAGGAGGCACCCCGGATGAGCACCGCGATTGCCGCCCCCGTCGACCGACTCCTGTACAAGCCCGAGGAAGCCGCCGAAGCCCTCGCCATCGGCCGCTCCACCGTCTACGAGCTGATGGCCGAAGGCGCCCTGAAGTACATCAAGTTGGGCCGCACGCGCCGAATCCGGCGGGCCGACCTCGAAGCCTACGTGGCGAACCTCGCCCCGCTGCCCAACTGACCCGAACACGCCACTGAGGCGCCCCGAGCACTCCGCTCGGGGCGCCTCCCGCATGGAGGAGCACATGAGCCCCCGCAAGCCCAACATGGAGTCATCCATCTACTTCGGCGCCGACGGCTGGTGGCACGGCCGCGTCACCATGGGCGTGAAGAACGACGGCAGCCCCGACCGGCGCCACCGCCGGGCCCGGACCGAGAGCGAGATCAAGCGCAAGGTGAAGGAACTGGAGCGCCTGCGCGACCAGGGGCGCGCGCCCGCCGCCGGGCGGAAGCCGACCGTCGCCGCGTGGATGGAGACCTACCTCACCGACATCGCGAGCCTGAAGCTCAAGCCGCGCTCACTCGACGACTACTGGTCCAAGACCCGCAACGACATCATCCCGGGCGTGGGCAGGCACCGCATCGACAAGTTGCAGCCCGAGCACCTGGAACGGATGTACAGGGCCCTGCTCGATGCCGGCCACGCCCCCTCGCACGTCGTGAAGGTGCACCGCATCCTGTCCCGCGCCCTGAAGATCGCCCACCGCCGCCGCATCGTCGGCGAGAACGTCGCCACCCTCGTGGACCCGCCCAGCATCGACGAGACCGAGGCCAACCCCTTCACCAAGGAGGAGGCCAAGGCGTTCCTCGAGGCCGCGTCGAAGCGCCCCACCTTCATGCGGTGGATCGTCGGTGTCGGCATGGGCTTCCGGCAGGGCGAAACGCTCGGCCTGCGGTGGCCGTACGTCGACCTCGAAGCCGAGCTGTTCCGCCCCGAGTGGCAGCTACAGCGCCTCACCTGGCGGCACGGCTGCCACGACCCGCACGCCTGCGGCGCGCGCCTGCACCGCTTCGAGCCGTGCCCGCCGGACTGCACCATGCACAAGGGCTACCAGCGCGGCTGCCCGAAACCGTGCACCAAGACGTGCATCAAGCACGCCAGTGCCTGCCCAGAGCGCAAGGAGGGCGGACTCGTCTTCACCCGCCCGAAGACCAGGAAGAGCCGGAACGCCGTCCCGATCCCACCCGTCTTCGTGCCCTTCCTGCACGACCACAGGGCCCAGCAGCAAGCGGCGCGGGCCGCCGCCGGGGAGCTGTGGGAAGAGCACGACGTCGTGTTCGCACGGCCGGACGGGCGCCCGCTCGACCCGCGCGCCGACTACGCGGAGTTCAAGGAACTGCTCAAGGAGGCCGGCATCGACGACCGCCGCCTGTACGACGGGAGCCGCCACACGGCCGGCACGATCCTGAACGAGCTGGGCGTCGACATGCCCACGATCATGGAAATCCTGCGGCACACCCAGATCAGCCAGACCCGCCGGTACGTCAAGGGGCGATCCCACCTGTCCAAGGACGCCATGCGGCGCATGGGCGAGTTCTTCGTACCGTCGCAGTCGCCCCCGCCGGCCCCGATTCCGGGCCCCATTGAGACCAGAACTGAGACCGCTGACACCCGCGCGGCACGTTCCCTGCGCCGCCGTCGCATCCGCTGAACGAAAAATCCCAGCTGAGACCTAGTCTGAGCTGGGATTCCGTTGAGCCCCCTGTCGGATTCGAACCGACGACCTACGCATTACAAGTGCGTTGCTCTGGCCGGCTGAGCTAAGGAGGCACTGCGCACGAGTGTAACCGGATCGGCGCACCTCCCCGCCGCGAATTCCGCCTCCGCCGACTGCTGACAGAACCGCCCCCGCAGGGTACCGTCACCCGAAGTTCACTTCGGTGGACTAGACCCCATCCTTCCTTTACTCGGATCGTCCGGCACGTTCCTGCCGGTGAAGGGACGCATCACCATGGCCACTGTCACGTTCGACAAGGCGACCAGGCTCTACCCGGGCTCCACCAAGCCCGCGGTCGACGGTCTCGACATCGAGATCGCGGACGGCGAGTTCCTCGTCCTCGTCGGCCCCTCCGGCTGCGGCAAGTCGACCTCGCTGCGGATGCTCGCCGGGCTCGAGGACGTCAACGGCGGAGCGATCCGCATCGGTGACCGCGATGTCACCCACCTGCCGCCGAAGGACCGGGACATCGCCATGGTGTTCCAGAACTACGCGCTCTACCCGCACATGACCGTCGCCGACAACATGGGCTTCGCGCTCAAGATCGCGGGCGTCGGCAAGGCCACCATCCGGCAGAAGGTCGAGGAGGCCGCGAAGATCCTCGACCTGACCGAGTACCTGGACCGCAAGCCGAAGGCGCTGTCCGGCGGCCAGCGGCAGCGGGTGGCGATGGGCCGGGCCATCGTGCGCGAGCCGCAGGTGTTCCTCATGGACGAGCCGCTGTCGAACCTCGACGCCAAGCTCCGCGTCTCGACCCGCACCCAGATCGCGAGCCTCCAGCGCCGCCTGGGGATCACCACGGTGTACGTGACGCACGACCAGGTCGAGGCCATGACGATGGGCGACCGGGTCGCCGTCCTGAAGGACGGTCTGCTGCAGCAGGTCGACTCGCCGCGCAACATGTACGACCGCCCGGCGAACCTCTTCGTCGCCGGCTTCATCGGCTCCCCGGCCATGAACCTGGTCGAGGTACCGATCACCGACGGCGGTGTGAAGTTCGGCAACAGCGTCGTGCCGGTGAGCCGGGAGGCGCTGTCGGCGGCCGCGGACCGCGGCGACAGCACCGTCACCGTCGGCGTGCGTCCCGAGCACTTCGACGTGGTGGAGCTGAACGGCGGCGCGGCCGGGGCGCTGTCCAAGGACGCCGAGGACGGCCCGGCGGGCCTCGCCGTGACGGTGAACGTCGTCGAGGAGCTCGGGGCGGACGGCTATGTGTACGGCACAGCCGAGGTCGGCGGCCGGCACAAGGACCTGGTGGTCCGGGTCAACGGCCGGTCCGTGCCGGAGAAGGGCTCGGAGCTGCACGTGGTGCCGCGGCCGGGCGAGACGCACGTCTTCTCGACCTCGACGGGCGAGCGCCTGAGCGACTGACGCACGGCCCCGTACGACAGCGGCCCCCTCGATCGCCCCGGCGGTGAGGGGGCCACCGCCACACGAGGGCCAAATACCCCGCCAAATCGGGCAATTCACACACCGGCGTCAACATGCGATTCGAATAATTCCCTCGAACCATCCCTCACGGGGGTGACTAAATGTCTCCAAATCACTACCGGCCGCTACGCTCGCCTGCGTGACCCAGACAGCAGCCCGCCGTATCGGCCGTACCCTCGCTCTCGTCCTGCCCGTCGTCCTGGTGCTCTCCGGAACTCTGGCGGTCACCAGCGTCCCGTGGGCGAACCGCAGCACCGAGTCCCAGATGCTCACCGCGTCCTCGGAGAACGTGTCGGTCCCCGCCCCCTCCCGCGCCCCGCACGAGGTCCTCCGCGAGAAGCTCCTCACGGACCTGCAGCAGAAGGACCCGGGGGTCGCTCTCACCAACCTCCAGCGCGCGGTCGAGGGCCGTCCCTCACTGGCGCGGCACTGCATGACGATCGCCCGCGACCTCGGCCGCGCCGCCGTCGCCCGCTACGGGCCCACGCGCGCCCAGTCGTTCTCCCGCCCGGTCTGCGACACGTCCTTCGCCTCCGGCGTCTCCCAGCAGGCGCAGGGCAGCTGACGCCGCCGACGCCCCGCCCCGCCGGGCCGGGAGCGGCCGCACGGCCGGGGCCGGCGGGCCCGTGATCGGGGCACCGCATATCGTGCCCCTATGCAGACCCTCCCGACCCAGGCCGTGGTCCTGGCGGGCGGCCAGGGCTCCCGGCTGCGCCCGTACACCGACGACCGCCCCAAGCCGATGGTCGAGATCCCCGGAACCGGGATCCCGATCATCGGCCATCAGCTTTCCTGGCTGGCCGCCGAGGGCGTGACGGACGTGGTGGTCTCGTGCGGGCATCTCGCCGAAGTCCTCCAGGAGTGGCTCGACTCCGCCGAGCTCCCGCTGCGCGTCACGACCGTGGTCGAGACGGAGCCGCTGGGCCGCGGCGGCGGCCTGAAGTACGCCGCGAAGAGCCTCCCGCTCCCGGACGAGCCGTGGTACGCCACGAACGGCGACATCTGGACCCGCTTCTCGCTGCGGGAGATGGCCGAGTTCCACGCCGAGCGCGACGCCACGGCCACGCTCGCCCTCGCCCGCCCCCGCATTCCGTGGGGTGCGGTGGAGACGGACGAGTTCGGCCACGTCCTCGACTTCATCGAGTCGCCGCCGTCGCCGTATCTGATCAACGCGGGTGTGTACGTGTTCTCGCCGGCCTTCACACATCTGCTGCCCGACCGGGGCGACCACGAGCGGACCACGTTCCCCCGGCTGGCACGGGAGCGCTCACTGGCCGGGTTCCCCCTGCCGCAGGGGGCGTACTGGCGGGCGATCGACACGGCCAAGGACCTCACCGAGGCCGCGAGGGAACTCACCGCCCACAGCCGCTGAGAGCCGCGCCCGCCACCCGCGCACCACTTCCCCGGCGCCGCACCCCCGGCTCGCGGACCGGCTGCCGTCCCCCACGCGCCCCCGCCGGCCATTCGGCTCCTGGCCGCCACGGACCGGCGGGAGCCAGGCCGTGGCGGCCCGGACCTGCGCGGACCGGCCCGTGGGGGCGCGGCTCGGAGGACGTGCCGCACACGAGGAGGCGGTCACCGAGCACCACGCGCGCTCGGTGACCGCCGCGTCCCGTCAGCCGCCGGCCGGGCACCGCACCCGGCGCCGGCACAGGAAGACCGGACTCACCAGACTCGCCGGCCCCACCGACCCCACCCGAGCCCCCGGTCCCAGCGGCCCACCAATCCCAGCGATGCACCGCAACCGGCCGCGCCCTAGGGCGTGTCCGGCGGATCAGGGCCGGGTCGGCGGGGGCGGGGCCGCGGGAGGTCCGTGCAGGAAGCGGTGCCACTCCAGGAGCGCGTTGTCGCGGAGGCGTAGCTGGTGGAGGACGTAGGACCCGGATTTCACCAAGGCCGAGCCGGGAAGCAGGGTGTGGTTTTTGAAGCGGGCCTCGTCGTCCGCATACGGATAGGGCGTACGCAGCCCGTGGGCGATCCTGGCCTGGAACTCGGCGTCCCAGTGCGCCGGCCCGGTCGGCGCCCCGGGCCCGCGGGCGTCGATGATGGAGCGCGCGTGTCGACCACCGCCTCGTTCACCACCTCCTGGAACCGGAGGAAGCGGTCGGCCAAGGCGCTGCGGGGCCGCCTGATCCGGATATTCCGTGAGAACTGCTCGCCGCCCTGGTAGCGGCGGACGCGGCGGTAGTGGAACGTCTTCCCGTCAACACCAGGGTTCTTGTCGCGCGTCCACCCCTCGACGGCCATCACGTCGCGCAGCGGAATGCGCCTGGTGCGGTGCCAGGGCAGTGGCCAGAGCCGGCGCGTGATGCTCAGGGTGTGGCCGTCGAATGTCAGCCGGGCGAACAGGGTCGACGCGGTCACCGGCAGGCGGACCGGCGGTTCAGTGATCCCGTTGGGATTCTCCATGAAGCCAAGTGTGGCCGATGGAGGACTCGTTGGGACCGTCGCGGCGAACCGGCAGTCGGCCGGCGACACCGCCTAGGGCGTGTCCGGCGGATCATGGACGGAGCTATAGGCGGACTGCCGCTGCGGTGACCGTGCCGTGGAAAACGTAGGCCCTCTTGTCGTAACGGGTGGCGACCGCGCGGGAGTTTTTGAGTCGGTTGATGGTTCGCTCGACCTCGTTGCGCCGCCGGTAGCGCTCGCGGTCGAAGCCGACGGGTCTGCCGCCCGCGCTGCCTCTGCGCCGGCGGTTGACCCGCTGGTCCTTCGGCTCGGGGATCGTGTGCTTGATGCGCCGTCTTCGCAGGTAGCGGCGATTCCGGCGAGAGCTGTAAGCCTTGTCGCCACTGACATGATCGGGTCTGGTCCGGGGCCGCCCGACCAGCGGGCGGGGAACCCGAATCCGGTCCAGGATCTCGATCATCTGCGGGACGTCACCCCACTGACCCGGCGTGATCAGTAGAGCCATGGGGCGGCAGCCGCCTTCACCGGCGAGGTGGATCTTGGAGGTCAGACCGCCCCGGGACCGTCCGAGTCCCTCATCGGGGCGGTGGTGCCGGGGCGTCGTCCCCTTTTCGGGACCCGCGGCCTGGCCTTGCGGGCGCCGGCCGCGTGTTGGTGGGCCCGGCAGGACGTCGAGTCGACGCCGACCATGCCCCAGTCGATCCGCCCGGCAAGGTCGGCCTCGGCCGGACCGCCTGCAAGAGCCGGTCCCAGGTGCCGTCCGCCGCCAGCCGCGAAGCCGCTCATAGACGGTCTTCCACGAGCCGTAGCGTTCCGGCAGGTCACGCCACGGAACACCGGTGCGGACCCGCAACAGAATCCCGTTGAGCACGGTCCGGTGATCGTTCCACCGGCCGCCCCGACCACCCGGCGAAGGCAGGTGCGGCACCAGCAACGACCACTCGTGATTCGTCAGATCCCCCCGACCCATGACCCAACCAACGAGCGACTGATCGGAAAGTCACATGATCCGCCGGACACGCCCCTAGCCGAGGAGGCCGCCGATCGGGTTCCGGTTGCCGCCGCTGCTGCCGCCGCTGCCGCCGCCGTTGCCGCCTCCCGTACCGCCGCTGCCGCTTCCGCCGTTGGAGCTCCCGGCCGAACCGCCCGTACCGCCGCCCGTGGCGCCCGAGTCGCCGGTCCCGGACGAGGACGGACCCGAGCTGCCGGACGGCGGGTCCACGGGCTCGGACTGGACGGGCGCCTGCTGCCCGTCGGTGCCCCGGGACTCGCTGGGCCGGCCCGCCTCGTCCGCCGCCCCGGTGTCACCGGCCGTCTCGGACGGCTCGGACGGCTCGGCCCGCTCGGCGGCGGGGGTGCTCGACTCGCTCCTGGCGGGCTGGGCGCTCCGCTCGGCCTCACGGGTCGGGCTGCGCCGGCCGGCCTCGCTGGGGAGCGCGGTGCCCGGGAGGTGGTTGGTCGGGTCGACGTCCGGGCCGGGGACGGTCACGAGTTCCGTGGAGCGCACCGCGCCGCCCAGGACCGAGCCGATCAGCAGCGTCAGACCGACCACGACGGCGGCGACCATCCCGCCGCGCCGCAGTACCCGGCGGCGCAGCTCCCACAGTTCGGAGCGCGGGCCGAGGGTACGCCAGGCCTCGCCCGCGAGGCGGCCGTCGACGGAGTAGACCGGTGCGCCGGCGATGATCAGCGGGGACCAGGCGGCGAGGTTCATGATGTCCGGCGCGTCGTACACCGGCACGGTCCGCCAGCTGACGGTCATGATCAGGGCGGCGGAGAGCGACGCGCCGACGACGGCGGCGACCCGCTGCCAGAGGCCGAGGACGGTCAGCACGCCGACGACGACCTGCAGGAACGCGACCGTGAGCCCCGCACCGACGGGGTAGGCGAGGGCGAAGTCGCGCAGCGGCTCGGCGAGGGCCCAGGGCTCCAGCGACGACAGCCACTTGATCATGGAGCCGCGCTCGCCGCCGTCGAAGTACACGGGGTCGCAGAGCTTGCCCATGCCCGCGTAGATCGAGATGAAGCCGAGGAAGACCCGGAGCGGGAGCAGGACGACGCCGAGGTTCATCCGGCGGCCGGGGTAGTAGGCGTGCCGGACGCCGCCGGGCGGGACGGTCGCGGCCCCGCGGCCGCCGGGGCCGTCGTGCCGTGCGAAGTCGGTCGCCTCCTCCGCCTCCTCGCCGTACGGTTCGTAGGCGTCGTACGCACCCTCCGCCCGCCGCATCGGGGGCAGCAGCGTCTCCCGGCGCTGGGCGCCGATGACGGGAGTGGGCAGGGTGTCCGGGGTGGAGTGCGCGTCGACGCGGGGGATGACCTGCGTGGCGCCGCCGGCGTCGAGGCCGCGCCCGCCGTCGAGGCCCCCGGTGCGGTCGAACGCCCGGGTGTCGTCGAAGCCGGGAGGGCCGTCGAACGCGGGGCGGCCGTCGTGTCCGCGTCCGGGGCGGGCGACCGATCCCGCGCTGCGCACGGCCTGCAGCAGCCCCGAGGCCCCGGGGTCGCCCGGAGCCGACTTCCCGCTCCATACGACGGGTGCCCGGCGCCGCGCCACGGTACGCGCACCGGCACTGCTGAGGGCGGGGATCCTGGTGGTGTCGGCCATCCCCCGGACGGGGCGCCTGGTCTGACTCGGGCCGAGCTTCACCCGGAAGCTGGCGTGGTTCACGATGACCTGCGCCGGGTCGCAGTCCACCTTGGGGATGTTCAGGGGGAGCTGCTCGTCGAACCCGGGCCGGGGCGTTCTGGTGTCCACACTCATCTAACCGAGTGACCTGTCCTTAGGACACTGCCTTGACGGCCCCGGAATGTCCGAGACCCGTCAAGATCGTTCCCGGCGGGAACCGCCCCGGCGGCACGGTGTGCGGGCCGCGTCCGCCGTACGCCCCCGACGTGCGGCGATGCCTCCGGAAACCCGGGATCCGGAGGCCTCGCCGATCTCCGTCAGCCCCGGCGGCGCGCCGCCTCGTAGAGGACCACGCCCGCCGCGACACCGGCGTTGAGGGACTCCGCGCCGCCCGGCATGGGGATCCGGACGCGGAAGTCGCAGGTCTCGCCGACGAGTCGGGACAGGCCCTTGCCCTCGCTGCCGACGACGATGACGACCGGGCCGTCGAGGGCCTCCAGCTCGCCGACCTCGACCTCGCCGTCCGCCGCCAGGCCGACCACGGTGATGCCCGCCTTCTGGTAGGCCTCCAGGGCCCGGGTCAGATTGGTGGCCCGGGCGACCGGGGTACGCGCGGCGGTGCCCGCCGAGGTCTTCCAGGCGCCGGCGGTCATCCCCGCGGCGCGGCGCTCCGGTACCACCACGCCATGGCCGCCGAACGCGGCGACGGAACGGACGACCGCGCCCAGGTTGCGCGGGTCGGTGACCCCGTCGAGAGCGACGATCAGCGGATCCTCGCCGTCGTCGAAGGCCGCGGCCGCGAGGTCCTCGGGATGGGCGTACTCGTACGGCGGGACCTGCAGGACCAGGCCCTGGTGGTTGAGCCCGTTCGTCATCCGGTCCAGCTCGGCGCGCGGCGCCTCCATCAGGTTGATGGTGCCGCGCTGCCCGGCGAGGTGCAGCGCCTCGCGCACCCGCTCGTCGTTGTCGATGAACTGCTGGACGTAGAGGGTCGTCGCGGGCACGCCGTCGCGCAGCGCCTCGAAGACGGGATTGCGGCCGACGACCATCTCGGACGACCCCTTGCCGCCGCGGCGGGCGACGGGACGCCGCTGGGCCTGCTTGGCCTTGGCGTTGGCGACGCGGTTCTTCACATGGCCCTTGCGCGCGGACGCGGGCGGGGTCGGCCCCTTGCCTTCGAGGGAACGGCGCCGCTTGCCACCGCTGCCGACCGTCGCGCCCTTCTTGTTGGACGTGCGGCGGTTCCTCCGCTGGCTGTTCCCGGCCATGACTACCTGTTTCCCTGAATGCTCGTGGGCCCCGGGCGATGCCGTCCGGATCCCGTGTGCGTGTGTACGTACGTAGGAAAGTGTGCCGCCCGGGCGGCCGGGCGGCACACTGTCGCTGGTCAGCGAGGCGCGAGTGTCCAGCGGGGGCCGTCGGGGCCGTCCTCGACGGCCAGCCCGGACTGGTTGAGCTGGTCGCGGATCGCGTCCGCGGTGGCCCAGTCCTTGCGGGCCCGCGCGGACTCGCGCTGCTGGAGCACGAGCCCGACGAGGGTGTCGACCACGCCGTGCAGGTCCTCGCCGCGGTCGGCCTCACCGGCCCAGTGCGGATCGAGCGGGTCGAGGCCGAGGACGCCGAGCATGGCGCGCACCTCGGCGAGCCGGGCGACGGCCTCCTCCTTGTCGTCCGCGGCCAGCGCCGAGTTGCCCTGCCGGACGGTGGTGTGGATGATCGCGAGCGCCTGCGGGACACCCAGGTCGTCGTCCATGGCCTCGGCGAACGCGGGCGGCACCTCGGCGGCGGGCGCCACCGCCTTCCCCGCCTTCTCGGTGACCCGCTGGACGAAGCCCTCGATCCGCGCGAACGCCGACTCGGCCTCGCGCAGGGCCTCCTCGCTGTACTCGATCATCGAGCGGTAGTGCGGGGTGCCCAGGTAGTAGCGCAGCACGATGGGCCGCCAGTTCCGGACCATCTCGCTCACCAGGACCGAGTTGCCGAGCGACTTCGACATCTTCTCGCCGCTCATGGTCACCCAGGCGTTGTGCACCCAGTACGACGCGAAGTCGTCGCCGAAGGCCCTGGCCTGCGCGATCTCGTTCTCGTGGTGGGGGAAGACCAGGTCGAGGCCGCCGCCGTGGATGTCGAAGGCGGAGCCCAGGTACTTGTGGGCCATGGCCGAGCACTCCAGGTGCCAGCCGGGCCGGCCGGGGCCCCACGGGGTCTCCCAGGACGGCTCGCCGGGGCGCTCCGCCTTCCACATGGCGAAGTCGCGCGGGTCGCGCTTGCCGGTCTCGTTGTCTCCGGAGGGCTGACGCAGATCGTCGATGTCCTGGTTGGAGAGTTCGAGGTAGCCCGGGAAGGAGCGCACGTCGAAGTAGACGTTGCCGTCCGCCGCGTAGGCGTGCCCGCGTTCGATCAGACCGCGCATCATCTCGACCATCTCGGTGATGTGGCCGGTTGCACGCGGCTCGTACGTCGGCGGCAGGCAGCCGAGGGCCTGGTAGCCCGCGGTGAAGGCCCGCTCGTTCTCGTACCCGATCGCCCACCAGGGGCGCCCCTGGTCGGCGGCCTTGGCGATGATCTTGTCGTCGATGTCCGTCACATTGCGGACGAACGTGACATCGTAGCCGCGGTACGCGAACCAGCGGCGCATGATGTCGAAGTTGAGTCCGGACCTGATGTGCCCGATGTGCGGGGCGGACTGCACGGTCGCGCCACACAGGTAGATCGAGACACAGCCCGGCACGAGCGGGACGAAGTCACGGATCTGCCGGGCGCTGGTGTCGTACAGCCGAATAGTCACGCGTCAAGAGTAGTGGGCCGGTGGCGGTGCCCCGCGCCCCCGCGGGACGCGGGGGCGCGATTGTGACCGGTGTGACCGGGAAGGCACGCCACGGCTCGCGGCCGCGGGCTCCACGGGGCGGTACGGCCGCGCGGGCCTCACGAGCGATACGGCCGCGGGCCTCACGGGCGGTGCTAGAGCCGGCCGACGATCTTCCGCGGGGTGAGCCGGACCACCACGCGCGGTGCGTCCTTGCCCGCCTCCGGGTTGAACTCCGCGTAGCTCTTGCCGGTGTACTTCATCGACAGCTCGTCGATCAGCTCCTGCCCGCCCTCCTCGGTGAGGGTGACGGTGCCGCGGACCTCGGCGTAGGTGTACGGCGCGTCGAAGGGCTGGACGACCACACTCGCACGCGGGTCGCGCCGAAGGTTCTTCTCCTTGCGCCGGCCGAGGGTCGTGGAGATCAGCAGTTCGTCGCCGTCGCGCTTGACCCACACGGGGGAGACCTGGGGGCTGCCGTCGGGCTGGATGGTGGCGAGATCGACGAACACGGGGCCGTCGAGGATCTCCTTGAGCTTCTCGCTGAGTGCGGCGGTCACAGTGCGGTCCTCCAGGGCTTCGGCACGCGGGGACGCGTGCGCGGGGTTTCGGCACGCGGGGACGCGTGCGCGGGGCTTCGTCGACGCGTCACATCCGCGTCCACGGGCTTGCCGGGAATCGAGGTGTTGCCTCCCGGCAAGCCCTTACCCCAACGGGCGTCCCGTACCGCTCAGGACGCGCGGAAGACGAGTGCCGTGGCGATCGCGGCCAGTCCTTCGGCCCTGCCGGTCAGCCCGAGGCCGTCGGTCGTCGTGCCCGAGACGGAGACCGGCGCCCCGGCCGCCGCGCTCAGCACCTTCTGCGCCTCGTCGCGGCGCTTGCCGATCTTCGGGCGTACGCCGACGACCTGCACCGCGATATTGCCGATCTCGAAGCCCTCCGCGCGCACGATCCTGGCCGCCTCGGCGAGCAGCGTGACGCCGGACGCCCCGGACCACTCGGGCCTGCCGGTGCCGAAGTGGGCGCCGAGGTCGCCGACGCCCGCGGCGGAGAACAGGGCGTCGCAGGCGGCGTGGGCGGCCACGTCCCCGTCGGAGTGCCCGGCGAGGCCCCAGCCGCCGGAGTCCTCCCAGAGAAGTCCCGCGCACCACAGCTCACGGCCCCGCTCGAAGGCGTGGACATCGGTGCCGATGCCGACCCGCGGCAGGACGGGCGGGGGTGCCACCGGCCGCTGCGGCGGGACGGGCGGGTCAGAAGCCATCGTTGGCCCTCCTGCGGGCGAGTACGGCCTCGGCGAGGACCAGGTCGAGCGGGCGGGTCACCTTGAACGCCTCCTCGTGACCGGGCACCACCACCACCGGGGCGCCGAGGCGCTCGACCATCCCCGCGTCGTCGGTGGCGCCCTCGCCGCCGACGGCGACGGTCTCGTGGGCACGCACGAGCATCTCGCGGTCGAAGCCCTGCGGCGTCTGCACGGCCCGCAGCCTGGCACGCTCGGGTGTGGCGACGACGGGCTCCGGCTCGCCCTTCTCGCCGGGCTCGACCTCCTTGACGGTGTCGGCGAGCGGCAGGCCGGGGACGACTGCGGGTGCTCCGTCGAGGACCGCCGCGATCACGGCGTCGACGGTGTCGACGGGCACGAGCGGACGGGCGGCGTCATGGACGAGGACGGTGCCGATGGCCTCGGGCAGCGCCCGGAGGCCGAGGCGGACGGACTCCTGGCGGGTGTCACCGCCGGGTACGACCAGGTAGTCGGTCCGTTCGGGCAGGGAGTGCGCGTCGAGGAGGTTCTTGACCTCGGAGGCGCCGTCCGGCGGGGCCACCACGACGACGAGCGAGACGGCGCGTGAGGCGGCCATGGCCCGTACCGCGTGGATCAGCATGGGCGTGCCGCCCAGCGTGCGGAGCGCCTTGGGCGCACCGGGGCCGAGCCGTACGCCCCGGCCGGCCGCGGGAATCACCGCGGCGGTGCGGCCCGCGCGCGTCTGTTCTGACATCGGTTCCACTCCGGAGATCGATCGCGGGAAGCCACCGGAAGCCGGAGGAGGAGGGCCCCCCTTTTCGGCATGCCCGGGGAGAATTGACATGGCCAGGTTTGTTCCCTCGGCCGATATGGGTATGGCCTGGGCGTACCCCCGACCGAGGGTCGGGGAGTGCCGGGCGCGACGCCCTCGACCGGACCCTTCCGTGACGACCGGTCGAGTCGGCGGTCCGCCCGGCCCGGCGTACCAGGAGGGCAGGGGGACGGGGGACGCATAGCGGGGAACGGCACGGTGTGAGGCGCCCGGCGGTGCGGTGAACGCACCGCAGTGCCCGGCGACACAACCTTCCAGCTGCATCAGCGGGCACCGCGGCATTCAGTTCTGCACTGGTGTGCACCGTGGAACGGGCCCGACGCCGCACTCCCGGCTTCGGACCCTGCTTCACGGCAGGACACGCGTCAGGACGCCAGGACCTCGTCGAGCAGGGCCTCGGCCTTGTCCTCGTTGGTGTTCTCCGCGAGAGCCAGCTCGCTCACCAGGATCTGGCGGGCCTTGGCCAGCATGCGCTTCTCCCCAGCGGAGAGACCGCGCTCGCGCTCGCGGCGCCACAGGTCACGCACCACTTCGGCGACCTTGATGACGTCGCCGGAGGCGAGCTTCTCGAGATTTGCCTTGTAGCGACGGGACCAGTTCGTCGGCTCCTCGGCGTACGGCGCGCGCAGCACGTCGAAGACCCGGTCCAGTCCGTCCTGACCGACCACATCGCGCACGCCAACGAGATCCGCATTGTCCGCCGGCACACGAACCGTCAAGTCGCCCTGGGCGACCTTGAGCACCAAGTAGGTCTTGTCCACGCCTTTGATCTGGCGAGTTTCGATGGCCTCGATCAGCGCGGCCCCGTGATGGGGATAGACCACGGTGTCGCCAACCTTGAACGTCATGTGACAGGTACCCCTTCCGTGGCTATCCAGGGTAACACGAGAACCGCTTCTTCTGAATGGCGTTTTCGCAGGTCAGGGCATATCTCGGGGCTTGACAACAGCAACACGAACGTGCTGCGGACGGCTTCCGGAAGGGGGTATTCGCAGGTCGGAGCGGCTGCACGGGCGCCTGGAAACCCGGGCGTTGCGCACCTCACAACCCCAGCCGAAGTGGGCGAAAGTCCCGATTTGCCGGGTTCTCAGCAGTCTACTTCGCCTACGCCGTTCGAGGCTCGGTCACCCGTCCGGCGGGACGCCGGAGAAGGAATCCCGAATTGATCACCGGGGGCCGCGGAAGGCCGCCGCGGGCCGCAGGGGTTTTCCGGAGGAATGCGCGGGACCGCGGAATTGATCACGACGGCTTATGTGAACGGCGGATGAAATCCGGCCGGGCATCGGGCCGGGACGCGGCCGTGGAACGGCGCCGGGGCACCGGGGCCGCATCGGGGCGGGTCGGGTGCAGGTCGTGTGCCGGGCGGGTCGGGCGCCGGGCGGGTCGGGTGCAGGTCGTGTGCCGGGCGGGTCGGGCGCCGGGCGGGTCGGGTGCGGGGCGGGTCGGGTGCGGGGCGCCGACGAGGGGTCGGTAACCTAAGCCCGCTGACCGATCTTCACCCCGTCCGTACGTCCTAGGAGATGCCGCCGCCGTGAGCAGCAGCCTTCGACGCGGCGCCCTCGCCGCCACCGCCCTCCTGATCCCGATCGCCACCCTCTCCGCATGCGCCGCGGGCAACGACGCGCAGACGCTCGGCGTCAGGCCGGACAACCCCGAGACCTCGGTGGGCGACATCAAGATCCAGAACGCGACGGTGATCACCCAGCCGCAGCCCGGCGTCCAGGGCCAGGCCACCGTGTCGGCGACGCTGTTCAACGACGGCACCCAGGAGCAGACGCTCGACTCCGTCACGCTCCCGGGCACCCAGAGCGCGGTCAAGCTGACCCCCGCCACCGGCTCCGGCCCGATCACGGTCGCCCCCGGCGGCTCGGTCGTCCTGGGCGGCAAGGGCAACCCCTCCGGCATCATCGAGAACAGCGCCGAGGCGGGCCGCCTCGGCGACGTCCAGCGGATCGTCTTCCGCTTCAGTGAGACGGGCGACGTCCCGATCGACGCGTTCGTCGTCCCCGCCGCCGACTACTACCGCGACTACGGGCCGTCCAACCTGCCCCAGCCCCCGGCCGCCAGCCCGACGGGCTCCGCCCCGGCCCAGGACGGCGCCCACGGCGACGAGGCCGGGCACGGCGACGAGGCCGAGGGCGGGGACCACGGCGCACCGGAGGACGGCGAGCACGGCGGCGAGCCGACCCCGTCGGACTCGGCGTCCGCGTCCCAGGACGCGGGCCACTGACGCGCCACTGACGCGCCACTGACGCGCCTCAGGCGCGGCGGGTGGGCCCGTCGCACGGCGGGTGAGCCTCGCACGGCGGGGTGAGCGCGCGCCGGATGGGTCGGCGCGGCACGGCGCCCTGGCGTCCGGGCCCCGGCCGCCATGCGGCCCGCCGGCCCCGCACGGGCCCACAGCGAGCAGGCGAAAGCGGCCCCTCAGGATCACCTGGCGGGGCCGCTTTCACGCGTGCTCGGCGCTCTTGCCGGGGCCGCCCGCGCGGGGGCTCGGCGCAAGCGGGTGCGGAGCCGCTCCACGGCCGAGGCCGCTTTACGGCCGAGGCCGGTCCACGGCGGTGACCGGTCCACGGCGCAAACCGGTCCGCGGCCGTCAACCGGCCTACGGCTCGAACTTGTAGCCCAGACCGCGCACCGTCACCAGATACCGCGGGGCGCCCGGATCCGGCTCGATCTTGGCCCGGAGACGCTTGACGTGCACGTCGAGGGTCTTGGTGTCGCCCACGTAGTCCGCGCCCCAGACCCGGTCGATCAGCTGCATCCGGGTCAGGACGCGGCCCGCGTTGCGCAGCAGCATCTCCAGGAGGTCGAACTCCTTCAGCGGGAGGTCGACCTTCCCGCCCGACACCGTGACGACATGGCGGTCGACGTCCATCCGCACCGGTCCGGCCTCGAGGGCCGCCGGGGCGACCTCCTCCGGCTCACCGCGGCGGCGCAGTACCGCACGGATGCGGGCGACCAGCTCCCGCGAGGAGAAGGGCTTCGTCACGTAGTCGTCGGCTCCTATCTCCAGGCCGACGACCTTGTCGATCTCGCTGTCCTTGGCCGTGACCATGATCACCGGGACGTTGGACCGGCCGCGCAGCTGGCGGCAGACCTCCGTACCGGGCAGTCCGGGCAGCATCAGGTCCAGCAGGACGAGGTCGGCTCCGTTGCGCTCGAACTCGTCGAGCCCCTCGGGCCCGGTGGTCGCGACGGCGACCTCGAAGCCCTCCTTGCGGAGCATGTAGGAAAGAGCGTCGCTGAAGGATTCCTCGTCCTCGACGACAAGCACTCGGGTCACGGAAGGACCTCCGGGGCAGGCAGTGGTTCGCGTGGTGTGGTCCGAGGATCAGGACCGTGGGAGAAGTCGGAGTCCGGCTCTGGGCGGTGGTCCGCCTCCGCACCGGGGTCTGCGCGCTGGCGGGAACCGGCCCCGGAACCTGAGCCGGGATCCGGTTCCGGGTCGGAGTCGGATCCCGGGTCGGAGTCGGATGCCGGGTCGGAGTCGGATGCCGGGTCGGAGTCGTACGGCCCGTGGCCGGCCTGGTCGCCGGCCCGGACCCGGGTACGGTCCCTGACGGAGCCGGCCTCCGGCAACCGCAGGGTAAAGGTGGAGCCCTGGCCTTCGGTGCTCCACACCGTGACCTCCCCGCCGTGCGAGGCGGCCACGTGTTTGACGATGGCCAGGCCCAGGCCGGTGCCGCCGGTCGCGCGGGAGCGGGCGGGGTCGACGCGGTAGAAGCGCTCGAAGATCCGCTCGCGGTCCTTCTCCGAGATGCCGATGCCCTGGTCGGTCACGGCGATCTCGATCTGGTCCCCGCCGGGTGCGGTGACGCGGCGCGCGGCGATGCCGACGCGGGTGCGGGCCGGGGAGTAGTTGACGGCGTTCTCGACGAGATTGCCGAGGGCCGCCGCCAGCTGGCCGCGATGGCCCCACACATGCAGCCCGGCGGCGCCTCCGCCGGTGCCGTCGGCCGTGGCCGTGGTCCCGACGGCCATGATGATCTGCTTGGTGGACGCCGCGTGGCGGGACCGGTCGATGGCCTCGGCCACCAGCTCGTCCACACGTACCGGCTCGGCGTCCTCCAGCGGGTCGTCGTTCTGCACCCGGGAGAGGTCGATCAGCTCCTGTACGAGGTTGGTGAGCCGGGTCGCCTCGATCTGCATCCGGCCGGCGAAGCGGGTAACCGCGTCGGGGTCGTCGGAGGCGTCCATGACGGCCTCGGAGAGCAGCGAGAGCGCGCCGACCGGGGTCTTGAGCTCATGACTCACATTGGCGACGAAGTCCCGCCGCACCGCTTCTATGCGCCGGGCCTCGGTGAGGTCCTCGACGAGGAGCAGCACCAGGCGCGAGCCGAGCGGCGCGACCCGGGCGGAGACGGCGAGGGCCTCGCCGCGTCCGGTACCGCGCCGCGGCAGGTCGAGCTCGACCTGCCGTATCTCGCCGTCACGGCGGGTGTCGCGGGCCATGTGCAGCATGGGTTCCACCGCCAGCTTCCCGCCTCTGACCAGGCCGAGCGCATACGCTGCCGAGCTGGCCTTGACGACGGAGTCGCTCTCGTCGAGGACGACCGCGGATGAGCGCAGCACGGAGAGCACGGTGTCGACGCCGGGCGGCAGCACGGCGTCCGTGTGCAGGGAGCTGCGGGTGGGTCTCGCCTGGTCGCGCTCGCTCCAGCGGAACGCCAGCATGGCGATCACGCCGGTGCACACCCCGGCGATCGCGGCCAATGCGGCGACCGCCGCGTTCACGTCCATGCATCCAGGTTATGCACGCTCGCCGTGGGTCTCCCAGCCATCCGAGTGGCACCTCGAACAGTCGTCGCTCAGAGTTCACCAAGGGGAAGGGATCGGTTCACTTGGGAAGGTGGATCCGGACGCGTAGCGGACGGAACGTGGGAGCGTGGGGGTTCAGCCCCACCCGGACCCCCTGACGCATTCAAGAGAGGGAACCCCATGCGGGACGCGTACCACGAGGAACTGGACTCGATCGGCGAGGGTCTCGTCGAGATGGCCAGGCTGGTCGGCTCGGCGATCGGGCGCGCCACCACGGCCATGCTCGACGCCGATCTCAAGCTCGCGGAGAGTGTGATCGCCGCGGACCAGAAGGTCGACGATCTGCAGCACGATCTGGAGGCCCGGGCGATAGCCCTGCTGGCCCGCCAGCAGCCGGTCGCGACGGACCTGCGCATCGTGGTGACCTCGCTGCGGATGAGCGCCGACCTCGAGCGCTCCGGCGACCTGGCCCAGCACGTGGCCAAGCTGGCCCGGCTGCGCTTTCCGGACTCGGCGGTCCCGCGGGACCTGCACGCGACCATCCTGGAGATGGGGCAGCTCGCGCAGCGCCTGATGGCGAAGGCCGCGGAGGTCATCATCACCAAGGACGTCGACCTGGCACTCCAGCTGGAGAACGACGACGACGAGATGGACCTGCTGCACCGCACGCTCTTCACCCACCTGATCGACGACCGGTGGAAGCACGGCATCGAGACCGCGGTCGACGTCACCCTGCTCGGGCGCTACTACGAGCGGTACGCCGACCACGCGGTCGCCGTCGCCAAGCGCGTCGTCTACCTGGTCACCGGTGAGCACGCGGACGAGCTCCAGCCGGAGACCCGGGTCGAGGGCGCGTAGCAGGCCGGGGCGGGCCGCTCGGCGGGCCGGGCGCGGCCGGCGGTCCGGGCACGGCCGGGTCGGGCGGCCTGGCCCGTGCGCCGTTGACGCGGCGCGCTCCCGCTCGTCGCGCGGGGCGCGGCCGGCGGGCCCGGAACCGGTCTCGGGGGCGGGCAGCGCCTGCCGGTCGACCTTGCCGTTGGCGTTGAGGGGCAGGGCGGGCAGGACGACGACGGCCGAGGGGACCATGTAGCCGGGAAGGTTCTCCGCGGCGAACTGCTTGATGGCGGTGCCGAGTTCGTGATGCGCGTCGGGAGTGGGGCTGTCGTGCACCGCGCAGTAGCCGACCAGCCGGGTGTCGCCGGGGCGGTCCTCGCGGGGGACCACGCCCGTCCTCGGGCGCGCCCGCGGTGGCCGCGGCCGCACTCGTACCCGCGCACAGAAGCGCCCCCGTCAGCACCGCCAGGAGCGCCGCCACCGCCGCGAGGGCGCGGTGCCGGCGGCTGCGGGGGCTGGGCATGAACGAGGGCTCCTGGAGTCGATGTGCCCGCAATCGTACGGGCCCGCCGCTCGACGGGCCGGTACGCCCTGCCCCGCACCGGCCGTCCGGGGCCCTCGCCCGCACCTTTGGGGGGTCACCCCGCCCGCCCCCGGCCGCAGTCGGGCACCGCGGCCGGCGGACGAACCGTGTCACGGAACACCGGAAATGGGTTCGCCAGTCCGCTCGAGCGGGTGCGATCCTGGATCCCGTATGTCTACTTCCTTCGCCGATCTCCAGAAGCAGCTGGCCGAGATCTCGCTGCGCGACGCGCACCGGCTCGGGCGGCGCCTCGAGGGCACCCGCCGCATCCGCAAGCCCGAGGCCCGGCAGGCCGTGCTCGACGAGATCGCGGCCGAGGCCGGCAAGGCCGCCGAGCGGACCGCCGGGCGCGCGGCACGGGTGCCCCGGGTCACGTACCCGGAACAGCTCCCGGTGAGCCAGAAGAAGGACGAGATCCTCGAGGCGATACGGGACCACCAGGTCGTGATCGTCGCGGGGGAGACCGGCTCGGGCAAGACGACGCAGATCCCCAAGATCTGCCTGGAACTCGGCCGCGGCGTACGCGGCATGATCGGGCACACCCAGCCGCGCCGGATCGCCGCCCGGACGGTCGCCGAGCGCGTGGCCGAGGAGCTGCGCACCCCACTCGGCGAGGCGGTCGGCTGGAAGGTCCGGTTCACCGACCAGGTGAACCAGGACGCGACCTTCGTCAAGCTCATGACGGACGGCATCCTGCTCGCCGAGATCCAGACGGACCGCGAGCTGCACGCCTACGACACCCTCATCATCGACGAGGCCCACGAGCGGTCCCTCAACATCGACTTCCTGCTCGGGTACCTCTCCCAGCTGCTGCCGAAGCGACCGGACCTCAAGGTCGTGATCACTTCCGCGACGATCGATCCCGAGCGCTTCTCCCGGCACTTCGGCGACGCGCCGATCGTGGAGGTGAGCGGGCGTACGTATCCGGTCGAGGTGCGCTACCGGCCACTGCTCGACGAGGCGGCGCCGTACGCAGACGGGGGTGGCGGGGGTGGCGGGGGTGGCGGGGGCGACGACTCCGACCGCGACCAGATCACCGCGATCTGCGACGCGGTCGACGAGCTCCAGCGGGAAGGGCCGGGCGACATCCTGGTCTTCCTCTCCGGCGAGCGGGAGATCCGGGACACCGCCGACGCGCTGAACAAGAAGAACCTCCGCCACACCGAGGTCCTCCCCCTCTACGCCCGCCTGTCGCACGCCGAGCAGCACCGCGTCTTCCAGCCGCACACGGGCCGCCGGATCGTCCTGGCGACGAACGTGGCCGAGACGTCCCTGACGGTGCCGGGCATCAAGTACGTCATCGACCCCGGCACCGCGCGCATCTCCCGCTACAGCCACCGCACCAAGGTGCAGCGCCTGCCCATCGAGGCGATCAGCCAGGCCAGCGCCAACCAGCGCAAGGGCCGCTGCGGCCGCACCTCCGACGGCGTCTGCATCCGGCTCTACAGCGAGGACGACTTCCTGTCCCGGCCGGAGTTCACGGACGCCGAGATCCTCCGTACGAACCTCGCCTCGGTCATCCTCCAGATGACCGCGGCCGGGCTCGGCGACATCGAGAAGTTCCCGTTCATCGACCCGCCGGACCACCGGAACATCCGGGACGGCGTGCAGCTGCTGCAGGAGCTGGGGGCGCTCGACCCCGCCCAGAAGGACCCGAGGAAGCGGCTGACGCAGACGGGCCGCAGACTCGCCCAGCTGCCCGTCGACCCCCGGCTGGCCCGGATGGTCCTGGAGGCGGACCGGAACGGCTGCGTCCGCGAGGTCATGGTCATCGCCGCCGCGCTGTCCATCCAGGACCCGCGGGAGCGCCCCGCCGACAAGCAGGCCCAGGCCGACCAGATGCACGCCCGCTTCAAGGACGAGACGAGCGACTTCCTCGCCTTCCTCAACCTCTGGCGCTACGTCCGCGAGCAGCAGAAGGAGCGCGGCTCGTCCAGCTTCCGCCGGATGTGCAAGCAGGAGTACCTGAACTTCCTGCGCATCCGCGAATGGCAGGACATCTATTCGCAGCTGCGCACGGTCGCCAAGCAGATGGGGCTGCGCGTCGAGGAGCCCACGGCGGACACCGGCGCGCCCGAGCAGTCCGTCCACGTCTCCCTCCTCGCCGGCCTGCTCTCGCACATCGGGATGAAGGACGCGAAGGACACCACGCGGGAGGGCGCGAAGGGCCCGGCGAAGGGCGAGTACCTGGGCGCCCGCAACGCCCGGTTCGCCGTCTTCCCCGGCTCGGCGCTGTTCCGGAAGCCGCCGCGCTTCATCATGTCGGCCGAACTGGTCGAGACGTCCCGGCTGTGGGCGCGGGTCAACGCGAGGATCGAGCCCGAGTGGATCGAGCCGCTCGCCGGGCACCTGGTCAAGCGCACCTACAGCGAGCCGCACTGGGAGAAGGACCAGGCGGCGGTGATGGCATACGAGAAGGTCACCCTGTACGGGGTGCCGATCGTCGCCCAGCGCAAGGTGAACTACGGCCGGATCGACCCCGAAACGAGCCGTGAGCTTTTCATCCGCAACGCCCTGGTCGAAGGCGACTGGCGGACCCACCACAAGTTCTTCGCGGACAACCGCAGGCTTCTCACCGAGGTGGAGGAGCTGGAGCACCGGGCCCGTCGCCGCGACATCCTCGTCGACGACGAGACCCTGTTCGACTTCTACGACCAGCGGGTGCCCGAGCACGTGGTGTCCGGCGCCCACTTCGACTCGTGGTGGAAGCACAAGCGCCGCGAGCAGCCGGAGCTGCTCGACTTCGAGCGCGAGATGCTCATCAACGAGAAGGCCGGGGCGGTCACCAAGGACGACTACCCGGACTCGTGGCGGCAGGGACGGCTGAAGTTCCGCGTCACGTACCAGTTCGAGCCAGGCGCGGACGCCGACGGTGTGACCGTCCACATCCCGCTCCAGGTGCTCAACCAGGTCACCGAGGAGGGCTTCGACTGGCAGATCCCCGGGCTGCGCGCCGAGGTCGTCACCGAGCTGATCCGCTCCCTGCCGAAGCCGATCCGCCGGAACTACGTGCCCGCTCCGGACTTCGCCAGGGCCTTCCTGGAACGGGCCGTCCCGCTGCAGGAGCCGCTGCCGGTCACGCTGGCACGGGAACTCCAGCGCATGGTCGGGGTGCCGGTCACGGCGGACGACTTCGACCTGACCAGGGTCCCGGACCATCTGAAGGTCACTTTCCGGATCGTCGACGAGCGGCGCCGCAAGCTGGCCGAGGACAAGGACCTGGAGGCGCTGCGCCTGCGGCTGAAGCCGAAGGCGCGCAAGGCGCTGTCGGAGGCCGCCGCGGCCACCGCCGGGCGGACCGGTGGCGAGGCCGTCGAGCGGACGGGGCTGAAGGACTGGACGATCGGGGCGCTGTCGCGGGTCTTCGAGACCCGCCGGGCGGGCCAGCCGGTCAAGGCCTACCCCGCGCTGGTGGACGACGGCGGCTCGGTCTCGGTGCGCCTCTTCGACACCGAGGCCGAGCAGGCGGAGGCGATGTGGCGGGGCACCCGCCGGCTGATCATGCTGAACATCCCGGTGAATCCGGCGAAGTTCGCCTCCGACCGGATGTCCAACCAGCAGAAGCTGGCGCTGTCCGCCAACCCGCACGGCTCGGTCCAGGCGCTCTTCGAGGACTGCGCGACGGCCGCCGCCGACAAGCTGATCGCGGACCACGGCGGACCCGCCTGGGACGAGGAGTCGTTCCGCAAGCTCTACGACCGGGTCCGTGCGGACCTGGTGGACGCGACCGTGCGGACCGTCGACCGGGTGGGGCAGATCCTGGCCGCGTGGCAGGCCTGTGAGCGCCGCCTCAAGAGCACCACCAGCCCGGCGCTCGCCGGCAACGTCGAGGATGTCCGCGAGCAGCTCGCCTGGCTGGTGCCGCCCGGATTCGTGACCCGGACCGGCCTTCGGCGGCTGCCCGACCTGATGCGCTACCTGGTCGCGGTGGACCGCCGGCTGCAGCAGATGCCGACCTCCGTCCAGCGCGACACGACGCGCATGGAGAAGGTCCGGGAGATGCAAAACGAGTACGCCTGGCTGCTGGAGCAGCTGCCCGCGGGCCGGCCGGTGCCGCAGGAGGTCCGGGACATCCGCTGGATGATCGAGGAACTGCGGGTGAGCTACTTCGCCCATGCGCTGGGCACCGCGTACCCGGTCTCCGACAAGCGCATCGTCAAGGCGATCGACGCCGCTGCGCCGTGACGCGGCCGTAGCCTTGAGTGAGTTCGACCGGACCCTCTGACCTGCTGTACAGTCTCTCTCGCAGCCAACGGAAGACCGGCTGCGAAACCTGGTCCTGTGGAGCAGTTTGGAGTGCTCGCCACCCTGTCAAGGTGGAGGCCGCGGGTTCAAATCCCGTCAGGACCGCAGCTCAACGGAAGGCCCGCGCCAAGTGGTGCGGGCCTTTTGGCGTATTGACTGGGGCTTCCGCCGCCGGTACCCAGTCAGAACAGGGGTTGCGGGGCCCCCGGATCCGCGGAGGTGGCGCGATGGCGGCATCCACAGCGAGACACGAGACCAGGGCGCTGCTGCGCGCCCATCTGGCGGCCTTCTCCGGCTACCGGCACCTCACCCGGCAGTGCCCGGTCTGCCATCGGCTGCTGCGCCTCGCCATGGACCCGGCGGAGGCCGTGCCGGAAGAGCCCGCTCCGCCGTCCGCCGCGGCCCTGGGGGGCCGTCAGACGCCTTTCGTCACGCAGGCCCTGGGGAGCCGGGAGAGCCAGGAAGACCGGGAGAGCCGGCAGAGCCGGGCGGACACGACGGGAACGTCGGTCGCGGCGGGCACCGCGACGGCGGCGGGCAGGACGGAACCGGGCGCCACGGCGACGGCGGCGGAACCCGGCACCGCGGCGACGGCGGCGGGCACGGCGGAACCGGGCGCGGCGGAAGCCGGGCACCGTGCCGGCTCCGGGGCCGAAGACCCCGTCCGTCCATGACCGATGGCGCCGCGCCGCCCCCGGCGGTCGAGTGGCACGCCTGCCACGGAGGAGGGATGGCCCATCCTCGGCAAGACCTTCGGTATGTGACGTGAGTCACCGGATCAGTTCGAGGAGCGGGCGGCTTCCCGCACTCCTCGCAGGAGAAAAATCAAATACGTACAATTGCACACCGGTCTGAGCAGCCCGGCACCACACCGCAGGGGTCCCGGAGACCCCCTACGGGACACCGGCCCCTTCCCCCGAACCGCCCATGTCTCCCCGGCCGGCCACGCCACCTGCGGGAACCCCGGCACACAAAAAGATCGCGCTGGACCCGGCGGAGTCCAGCGCGATCGACGACGAAACCTGTTGGGGCAGGCGCCCGCCGTGTCGAGCTCAGTGCAGGGCTACCCGGATTGGGGGTCCGGAACGCCCTTGATCGGGGTGTCAGGCCTCGCTGCGCTGCTGCGGGATACCCGCCAGCAGTGCACGGACCTCAGCCTCGCGGTACCGGCGGTGTCCACCGAGGGTACGGATGGACGTGAGCTTGCCTGCCTTGGCCCAGCGCGTGACCGTCTTCGGGTCCACGCGGAACATGGTGGCAACCTCAGCCGGGGTCAGCAGCGGCTCGGCATCAGGGGTGCGAGCGGTCATGAGCGGCCTCCTCGGGAGAACCGAACCTTCTCGGTTCTTTCCTCTAAATTCTGCACCTTGACCCGCGTTGCCCGAAATGGCGGACGCAGGCCGAGTCGGTTATAGGACGAACGGCTTGTCCTCGGCACTACAACTACACCATCTGTCCAGCCACGTCGGCCAAACCGATGGAATTGCCCTCTCAGGTGTTCATCAGCGGCGGAAGCCGGTGGTTCATGCCATAACGGACAGTCACGTCACAGTGACGATCAGTCACAGAGCGATCAGGAGCCATCAGACCCCCCATAGAGTGCAATGCTGAGATTTCCGCCCTTAGGTAGGCGGAAGGAACCCTCCCCGGACTCCTTGTCCTATTTTGGCATGAGGGTGGGCGAGGGTTGCAAGCGGCGACTTAGTGCCGTCCATCACGCTTGAACCAAAGGCCCGGATCGGGATGTACGTCCCCTACATGCCCGGTTCATGCCCGGTTCGGTTGCGGGAAGCGTACGCGACGCCCGACCGTCAGTTCGCGAACTGACGGTCCCGGACCGCCCGCCAGCGGTCCGTGAGCCGGCCGTAGGCCGCACCCGCGCCCTCGCCGTCACCGTCCCGAAGCGCCGCGATACCCGCCGCCACATCGGCGGCCGACCGGTCCCCGGCCAGCAGGTCCGGGGGCAGGGCGTGGACCAGCCCGCCGTAGTCGAGTTCGACCAGGGAGCGCGGATGGAAGTCCTCCAGCCAGCGCCCCACGTCCACCAGCCCCTCCGTGAGCGGACCCTCCTCGATCGTGTCCCGCAGGGTCCTCAGGGCCCGCGCCAGCCTGCGCCTGGCCTGCACCATCGGTGTGCGGTAGCGCAGCACCGGCGGCACCCCGGGCACCTCGCCCGGCTCGTACTCGCGCTCGTCGTCCGCGAACAGCACGAACCAGCGCACCGGGACCTGCCACACCGCGGTCCTGATCCACGGGCGGGCGTCGGGGTTGCGGTCCCGCCACGCCTCGTAGTCGGCGGTGGCCTGGCCCCGCACCACCGGCGGCAGCACCGCGTCGAGCACCGGGGGCGGGAACAGCCCGGTCAGCTCCTCCAGGGCCAGCCAGCCGCGCAGCCGGGTCCGCCAGGGGCAGACCCGGACGACCCCGTCGTCCTCGGTGACGAAGGCGTCGGCGCTCTCGTGGACCGGCACCGGCACGGGGGGCGTGGGCAGCAGGTCCACCAGGGACCGCCGGAGCTCGTCCTGGGCGGTGGGGGCCCGGCCGGACCGGGCATAACGGGACCAGTGACTCCGCTCGGGCTCCGGGAACGCCGCCAGCGGCTCGTACACCCGCAGGTAGGACGCGTACGGGACGAGCACTGAAGTGACGGCCGGCATGTCACCGATCCTTCCACGCAGATACTCCGGGAGAGGGTGATCCTGAGCACTGGCACCGATCTACCCCCGCGTAGGACTTACTCTCTTGCCCATCAGGTCCCTCCCCACCCGCAGGAGGGCCGACAATCGCCGCTTCGTACTTGGGAGTCACCACCGTGACCGATGTGACCGACGGCGTCCTGCACACCCTGTTCCACTCGGACCAGGGCGGACATGAGCAAGTCGTGCTCTGCCAGGACCGCGCCAGTGGTTTGAAGGCCGTCATCGCCATCCACTCGACCGCTCTGGGCCCCGCCCTCGGCGGCACCCGCTTCTACCCGTACGCCTCCGAGGAAGCGGCCGTCGCCGACGCGCTGAACCTCTCCCGGGGGATGTCGTACAAGAACGCCATGGCCGGCCTCGACCACGGCGGCGGCAAGGCCGTGATCATCGGGGATCCCGAGCGGATCAAGTCCGAGGAGCTGCTGCTGGCCTACGGCCGGTTCGTGGCGTCCCTCGGCGGCCGTTACGTCACGGCCTGCGACGTCGGCACGTACGTGGCCGACATGGACGTGGTGGCCCGCGAGTGCCGCTGGACCACCGGCCGCTCCCCCGAGAACGGCGGCGCCGGCGACTCCTCCGTCCTCACCGCCTACGGCGTGTTCCAGGGCATGCGTGCCTCCGCGCAAGCCGAGTGGGGCGACCCCACACTGCACGGCCGCACGGTCGGTGTCGCGGGTGTCGGCAAGGTCGGCCACTACCTGGTCGAGCACCTGCTGGAGGACGGCGCCGAGGTCGTGGTCACCGATGTGCGCGAGGAGTCGGTGCGGCGGATCACCGACAGGTTCCCGCAGGTGCGGGTGGCCCGGGACACCGACGAGCTCATCCGCACCGAGGGGCTGGACATCTACGCCCCCTGTGCCCTCGGCGGCGCGCTGGACGACGAGACCGTGCCCGTGCTGACCGCCCGGATCGTGTGCGGCGCGGCCAACAACCAGCTCGCCCACCCGGGCGTCGAGAAGGACCTCGCCGACCGCCGCATCCTCTACGCCCCCGACTACGTGGTGAACGCGGGTGGGGTGATCCAGGTCGCCGACGAGCTGCACGGGTTCGACTTCGACCGCTGCAAGGCGAAGGCGTCGAGGATCTTCGACACCACGCTGGCGATATTCGCACGTGCGAAGGAAGACGGTATTCCGCCGGCCGCGGCCGCGGACCGTATCGCGGAGCAGCGGATCGCGGAGGCGCGCCGCCGATAGCATCCCGCGGGTGCTCCTCGCCGACCGGGGGAGACAAGACTCACTGCCGGTCGGCGAGCCGCCCGCCGAGAAGAGGTTAAAATCGCGGTTGACCAGCGAGGACGGGGCGCCTCGCGGGTCCTGCGAGGTGGCGCGTGATGCGGGCGGCGTACCGTATGGCCGCGGAAGCAGGTACCGTTGAAGCCCTACGGACCGGTCTCTCCACGGAGAGCCCGCTCCGAACCATGAACGCGTGTCAAGACTCTGGGGCCGTCGAGCCCCGTCACCGAGGGGGTCGAGCCATGGGGCGCGGCCGGGCCAAGGCCAAGCAGACGAAGGTCGCCCGCCAGCTGAAGTACAACAGCGGTGGGACGGATCTCTCACGTCTGGCCAGCGAGCTGGGCGCATCGACTTCGAGTCAACCGCCGAACGCGGAGCCGTTCGAGGACGACGAGGACGACGACCCGTACGCCCGCTACGCGGAGATGTACAACGACGAGGAGGACGAGGACGAGGAGTCCGGTCCCTCGTCGCAGCGTCGCGGCGCTTGACGCCCGCATCCTTCAGACCCGGTCCGGGGCCCCGCCCCGGACCGGGTTCTGTGCTGTTCAGCTCGCGTAGTCGCCGACCATCCCGGCGCCGGTGGGGCGCTCGCCGCGCTCGGTGATCTCACCGGCGACCCAGGCGTCCAGGCCGCGGTCGGCGAGCGTCGTCAGGGCGACGTCGACCGACTCCTGCGGAACGACGGCCATCATGCCGACGCCCATGTTGAGGGTCTTCTCCAGCTCCGCGCGCTCGACCCGGCCGGCGGCGCCGACGAGGCCGAAGACCGCCCCCGGCGTCCACGTGGACCGGTCGACGACCGCGTGCAGCCCGTCGGGGACCACGCGCGCCAGGTTGGCCGCGAGTCCGCCGCCGGTGATGTGGCTGAAGGCGTGCACCTCGGTGGTACGGGTCAGCGCCAGGCAGTCCAGCGAGTAGATCCTGGTCGGCTCGAGCAGTTCCTCGCCGAGGGTGCGGCCGAACTCCGGGACCTCCCGGTCGAGCGTCCAGCCCGCCCGGTCGAAGACCACGTGCCGCACGAGGGAGTACCCGTTCGAGTGAAGGCCCGAGGAGGCCATCGCGATCACCACGTCGCCCGTGCGGATGCGCTCGGCGCCCAGCAGCCGGTCGGCCTCCACGACGCCCGTACCGGCCCCGGCGACGTCGAAGTCGTCCGGGCCCAGCAGACCGGGGTGTTCGGCGGTCTCGCCGCCGACCAGGGCGCAGCCGGCGAGCACGCAGCCCTCGGCGATGCCCTTGACGACGGCGGCCACCCGCTCGGGGTGGACCTTGCCGACGCAGATGTAGTCGGTCATGAAGAGCGGCTCCGCGCCGCAGACGACGATGTCGTCCATGACCATTCCGACCAGGTCGTGGCCGATGGTGTCGTACACGCCCATCCGGCGGGCGAGGTCGACCTTGGTGCCCACGCCGTCGGTGGCGGACGCGAGCAGCGGGCGCTGGTAGCGCTTGAGGGCTGAGGCGTCGAAGAGCCCGGCGAAGCCGCCGATGCCGCCGAGGACCTCGGGGCGGCGGGTCTTCTTCACCCACTCCTTCATCAGCTCGACGGCGCGGTCGCCCGCCTCGATGTCGACGCCCGCCGCGGCGTAGGAAGCACCTGTCTCAGACATTGCCTGGGATCTTTCGGTTGGGATGAGGGGACCTGATCACGGACGACGGAGCGCGTCGGCGGCGTCGGCGCCGCCCGCAAGCTCGGTCTCCAGCAGCTGCTTGCCGAGCAGCTCGGGGTCGGGCAGTTCCATCGGGTACTCGCCGTCGAAGCAGGCGCGGCACAGGTTCGGCTTGTCGATGGTGGTGGCCTCGATCATGCCGTCGATGGAGATGTACGCCAGCGAGTCGGCGCCCAGCGAGGTGCCGATCTCGTCGATCGTCATGCCGTTGGCGATCAGCTCGGCGCGGGTCGCGAAGTCGATGCCGAAGAAGCACGGCCACTTGACGGGCGGCGACGAGATCCTGATGTGGACCTCGGCGGCTCCGGCCTCGCGGAGCATCCTCACCAGGGCGCGCTGGGTGTTGCCGCGGACGATCGAGTCGTCGACCACCACGAGCCGCTTGCCCTTGATGACTTCCTTGAGGGGGTTCAGCTTGAGGCGGATGCCCAGCTGGCGGATCGTCTGGGACGGCTGGATGAACGTCCGGCCCACATAGGCGTTCTTGACCAGGCCCGAGCCGTAGGGGATGCCCGAGGCCTCCGCGTAGCCGATGGCCGCGGGGGTGCCGGACTCCGGCGTCGCTATGACGAGATCGGCCTCGACCGGCGCCTCCTTCGCCAGGCGGCGGCCCATCTCCACGCGGGAGAGGTACACGTTCCGGCCGGCGATGTCGGTGTCGGGGCGGGCGAGGTAGACGTACTCGAAGACACAGCCCTTGGGCTTCGCTTCTGCGAAGCGGGAGGTGCGGATGCCGTTCTCGTCGATCGCGATGAGCTCACCCGGCTCGATCTCGCGCACCAGGCTCGCCCCGCAGATGTCCAGGGCGGCCGACTCGGAGGCGATCACCCAACCGCGTTCCAGCCGGCCGAGGACCAGCGGGCGGATGCCCTGCGGGTCGCGGGCGGCGTAGAGGGTGTCCTCGTCCATGAAGACGAGGGAGAAGGCGCCCCGGACGTCGGGGAGGACCTTGGCTGCAGCCTCCTCGACGGTGAGGGGCTTGCCGTCGTCGTCGGTCTGCCCGGCGAGCAGCGCGGTGACGAGGTCGGTGTCGTTGGTGGCGGCGACCTGGGTGGCGCGGCCGTCCTGGCGGGGCAGGCCGGCGACCATCTCGGCGAGCTGGGCCGTGTTGACCAGGTTGCCGTTGTGGCCGAGCGCGATGGAGCCGTGGGCGGTCGCCCGGAAGGTCGGCTGGGCGTTCTCCCACACGGAGGCGCCCGTGGTCGAGTAGCGGGCGTGACCGACCGCGATGTGGCCCTGGAGGGAGCCGAGGGAGGTCTCGTCGAAGACCTGGGACACCAGGCCCATGTCCTTGAAGACGAGGATCTGGGAGCCGTTGCTGACCGCGATGCCCGCGGATTCCTGGCCCCGGTGTTGAAGGGCGTAGAGCCCGAAGTACGTGAGCTTGGCGACCTCTTCACCCGGAGCCCAGACACCGAAGACGCCGCAAGCGTCCTGGGGGCCCTTCTCGCCGGGGAGCAGGTCGTGGCTGAGTCGTCCGTCACCACGTGGCACGGCACCGAGTGTAGGCGAGATCGACCACTGGTCCGAATTGGGGATACGGCGCAGAACCGCCCCGACGCGATCGGAGGTTCCCACAAAAGCCGCGTAATGAAGCCTTTGGGGGGTCCTACGGGCCGGTAGGGGGCGGGGAGGGGCGTGCCGCACATCACTCTCCGCACTGCCGGAGCGGGTCCTGAGCGAGTGCCGGGCGGGTGCCGGGCGAGTACCGGGGGGCTCCTGAGCGGGTACCGGACGGCTACCGGCGGTGACGGCGCGAGGGCGGGACGGGGACCGCCGGGCGGGGGGCGGCGTACGGAGTGGCGTACGGAGCGGCGTACCGAGTGGAGGCGCGCCGGGCGGGAGGCGTACGGAGCGGAGGGCGAGGGCGCCGGGCGGCCGCCGGCTGACGGCTGACGGCTGACGGCTCCTCGCGGGCCCGCATGACCTTGCCGACCCTGCGGACCCTGAGCGCCCACGTCACCCCGCGGACCGGCGTCCTCAGCCGGCGGCCGCCACCAGTCCCTTACCGCTGTCCTCGGAGGTGAGGGTCAGACTGCGGTGGTCCAGCTCGTACGACACCGTGCCCGTGAGGGCTTCGGTCACTGCCTGCTCCACCATTCCCGCGGTGCCGGCACACATCTTGCGGGTGCTGGACAGCCGGCCGACGGTGAGCGTCGAGCCGGACGTCTTCACCTCGGCCCGGAAGTCGTTGCAGCCGAGGTTGCCGCTCAGGGAGCCGTCCTCACCGATCACGAAGTGCGCCCTGCCCTCGGTACCGGCCGGCAGGGAGGCGGCCGTCTCCCCCTGGAGCAGGGAGGTGACGGTCCACTTGGTGCCCACCAGCGGGGCGGCGGGCTGAGCGGTCAGCGCGATCGAGTCGCCCCCGGCGCCTGCCAGGGTCAGGTTCTTCTCCGAGACCTTCGCCTTCAGCTCGCCGGAGAAGGCCGCGCGCAGGGCCTCCTCGAAGCCGGCGACGCCCGGCGGGCAGCCCATCTCGGTCGCCTCCCCGGGCCCGACCGTGATGGTGTCGCCCTTGATCGTCACATCGGCACCGAAGCGATTGCAGCCGTAGTTGCCCTCGGCGCGGCCCTTCGCGCCGTCCTTGCCCGCCGTGCCGGCGGTGAACTCGACGTGCGCTCCAGCCGGTGCCGCGGTCGTCCTGCCGTCGACCGTGACATCCCGGACGGTCCAGTGCACACCGGTGACAGGGGCCACGGGCTGCACGGAGCCGCCCGCGTCGTCCCCCGCACCCTGGCCCGGGCCCTTCTCGGAGCCGCAGGCCGTGAGCGTGATGGCGGCCGCCAGGGCGGCAGCCGCGGGAACGATCAGTTGAGTACGCATACCGATCCGACGGGACAGGCGTGGCTCCGGTTCCGCGGGAGCCGTCAGGCCATCACGGGGAGCAGCGCCGACAGGTCGGAACGCTCGCCGCTCGCACTCACCCTCGCCGCCTCCCGCGCCGCCGCCCAGCCCTCGCGTCCCGTGGCCAGCCGCAGCCAGGTCAGCGGGTCGGTCTCGACGACGTTCGGAGGGGTGCCGCGGGTGTGCCGGGGCCCCTCGACGCACTGCACCACGGCGTACGGCGGAATCCTCAGCTCCACCGAGCCGCCGGGGGCCTTCACGGCGAGCGCGTCCGCGAGCAGGCGCACGGACGCGGCGAGCGCCTGCCGTTCGTACGGGAGGTCGAGCCCGGTCGCCTCCGCCAGGTCGTCGGTGTGGACGACCAGTTCGACGGCGAGGGTGACGAGATGGTCCGCCAGCCGCATGCCACCGGACCGGGTCCGGACCGGCCGCTCCCCCGAGCTGCCCGCCAGCGCGGCTCCGACCGTCTCGGCGGTCCGCCCGTACAGGGCCGGGAGGTCCGGGGAGACGCCGGCCGCGAGGCGCGCCCTCTCCTCCGGGTCCGCCGCGCAGCCGGCTGTGGCGAAGGGCCAGTCCAGCAGCGTGACGTCCGCCTTCGCCGGCTCCGGGTGGTCGAGGGCCCCGGCGACGGAGCCGAAGGCCAGCGCGATGTGCTCCGCGAGCTCGCGGACGGTCCAGTCACCAAGCCGGGTCGGCAGTGCCAGTTGTTCCGCGGTCAGCGTCCCGACCGTGTCCCGGATGTGCCCGAACTGGGCGAGGACGGCGGTGCGGACCCTGACGGGGTCGTAGCTGCGGGTGCGCTTCCTGGCCGGTGGCATGCGGCCGAGACTAACCCGCCCCTCGGACACTGCCCGGGGACGCCTCCGCTGCTGGCGGCCGTCCGCTGCCCGGCGGACGATGGAGGGGGCCGTAGCGGCGGGGGGGGGAGCGGGCCGCACCGGCAGGCGGAGCGGGCCGTACCGGCGGGGAGGGGGAGCGGGCCGTACCGGCGAAGGCACGGCGAAGGCCCCGCACGGCGAGGAAGGAGTGTGGCGGACATGTCCGAGCACCCGCACAGCGCCCTGGTACGCCGGGGCTACGAGGCGTTCGGCAAGGGCGACCGGGAGACCCTCCGGTCGCTGCTGACGGCGGACTGCGTGCACCACGTGCCCGGCGGCAGCCGGGTGTCGGGGCACTACAAGGGCCAGGACAACATCCTGGACCTGTACCGGGAGCTCGGTGAGCTCACGGGCGGCACCCTGCGGATTGAGCTCAGGGGCGCCTACCCCGACGGCCGCGGGCACGTGATGGCCGTCCACACGTACTACGCCGACCGCGGCGACCGCGGGATCGAGATGCCCGGCGGATTCTGGTTCACCATCGTCGGCGGCAAGATCTCCGACATCGACGAGTGCGTTCAGGACATCGACGAGGCGGACGCGTTCTGGGGCGCCGCCGGCTGAGCGGTGAACGTCTCCCTAATGCGCGGAACGCCGATGCCGCGCCAGGTGAAGAGGACGCCGTGCGCCGCCTCGGGGTCGGGCCGTCCAGCAGCTGGAAGTGCAGATGAGGCTCGGTGGAGTTGCCCGAGTTCCCGCAGCGGGCGAGGAGCTGGTCGGCGCTCGCCCTCGCGCACGGCGATCGAGCCCCGCCGCAGATGGGCGTAGAGCGCGTGGACGCCGTCACCGAGGTCGAGCACGAGGTGGTTGCCGAGGATCGGGCCCGTGCCTCCGAGCATCCGCACTACGCCCTCCACGAGGAGCCAGAGCAGCCCGGGCACCGAGTTGCGGCTCATGTGGTCGCGCCGACGGTCGATGGCACGGACCACGGTGGCGTCCGCGACCGCGTACAGCGGGGCGCCGAACGACGGAGCGGCACGACGGAGCCCGCCATCGGACATGGTCCGGTGGCGGGCTCCGTCGTGCCGGTGCGGGTGGGCGTCTCAGGCGAACAACGCCGGCACGGTCTCCTCGTGCGCGGTACGCAGCTCACCCAGCGGGAGGGTGAACTCGCCCTGGACCTCCACCGCGTCCCCGTCGACCACACCGATCCGGGTGGCCGGCAGGCCCCGCGCCCCGCACATGTCGGTGAAGCGGAGCTCCTCGCTGCGCGGCACCGCGACGACGGCGCGGCCCGCGGACTCGGAGAAGAGGAACGTGAAGGCGTCGAGGCCGTCCGGGACGACCAGCCGGGCGCCCTTCCCGCCGCGCAGGCAGGACTCGGTGACCGCCTGGACCAGACCGCCGTCACTGAGGTCGTGCGCGGCGTCGATCATCCCGTCGCGGGAGCCCGAGATCAGGATCTCGGCGAGCAGCTTCTCCCGGTCCAGGTCAACCTTCGGCGGCAGACCGCCCAGGTGGTCGTGGACCACCTGCGACCAGGCCGACCCGCCGAACTCCTCGCGCGTGTCGCCCAGCAGGTACAGCAGCTGGCCCTCCTCCGCGAACGCGATCGGCGTACGGCGGGTCACGTCGTCGATCACGCCGAGCACGGCCACCACCGGCGTCGGGTGGATCGCCGTGTCGCCCGTCTGGTTGTAGAGCGAGACGTTGCCGCCGGTCACCGGGGTGCCGAGCCGCTGGCAGCCGTCCGCCAGACCACGGGTGGCCTCGGCGAACTGCCACATGACGGCCGGGTCCTCGGGCGAGCCGAAGTTCAGGCAGTCGGAGACGGCGAGCGGCCTGGCGCCCGAGGCGGCGACGTTGCGGTACGCCTCGGCCAGCGCGAGCTGCGCGCCCGCGTACGGGTCGAGCTTCGCGTACCGGCCGTTGCCGTCCGTCGCGACCGCCACACCGAGGTTGGTGTCCGGGTCGATGCGGACCATGCCGGCGTCCTCGGGCTGGGCGAGCACGGTGTTGCCCTGCACGAAACGGTCGTACTGGTCCGTGATCCAGGACTTGGCGGCCTGGTTCGGGGACCCGACCAGCTTCAGGACCTGCTCGCGCAGCTCCCCGGACGTGGCCGGACGGGGCAGCCCGCCCGCGTCGTCCGCCTGCAGTGCGTCCTGCCACTCGGGGCGGGCGTACGGGCGGTGGTACGTCGGGCCCTCGTGCGCGACCGTGCCCGGCGGCACGTCCACGATCTGCTCGCCGTGCCAGAAGATCTCCAGCCGCTCACCCTCCGTCACCTCGCCGATCACGGTGGCGATGACGTCCCACTTCTCGCAGATCTCCATGAAGCGGTCGACGTGCCGCGGCTCGACGATCGCGCACATGCGCTCCTGCGACTCGCTCATGAGGATCTCCTCGGGCGAGAGGGTCGCGTCGCGCAGCGGCACGGTGTCGAGCTCCACGCGCATACCGCCGGAGCCCGCGGAGGCCAGCTCGGAGGTGGCGCAGGAGAGTCCGGCGCCGCCGAGGTCCTGGATGCCGGCGACCAGCTTTTCCCGGAAGACCTCCAGGGTGCACTCGATGAGGAGCTTCTCCTGGAACGGGTCGCCGACCTGCACGGCGGGGCGCTTGGTGGGCTTGGTGTCGTCGAAGGTCTCGGAGGCGAGCACGGACACGCCGCCGATGCCGTCGCCGCCGGTACGGGCCCCGTACAGGATGACCTTGTTGCCCGCGCCGGACGCCTTGGCCAGATGGATGTCCTCGTGCTTCATGACGCCCACGCACAGCGCGTTGACCAGCGGGTTGCCCTGGTAGCAGGAGTCGAAGACGACCTCGCCGCCGATGTTGGGCAGACCCAGGCAGTTGCCGTAACCGCCGATGCCGGCCACGACACCGGGCAGCACGCGCTTGGTGTCGGGGTGGTCCGCGGCGCCGAACCGCAGCGGGTCCATGACCGCGACCGGCCGGGCACCCATGGCGAGGATGTCGCGGACGATGCCGCCGACGCCGGTGGCCGCGCCCTGGTAGGGCTCGATGTAGCTGGGGTGGTTGTGCGACTCGACCTTGAAGGTGACCGCGTACCCCTGGCCGACGTCCACGACGCCCGCGTTCTCGCCGATGCCGACGAGCAGCGCGTCGTTCTCCGGGGCCTTCTCGCCGAACTGCTTCAGATGGACCTTGCTGCTCTTGTACGAGCAGTGCTCGGACCACATGACGGAGTACATCGCGAGCTCGGCGCCGGTCGGGCGGCGGCCGAGGATCTCACGGATGCGCGCGTACTCGTCCTCCTTGAGTCCGAGCTCCTTCCAGGGCAGCTCGGTCTCGGGAGTCCCGGCTGCGTGCTTCACGGTGTCCAGGGTCACGCTCGGTCGCTCCTTCGCGCGTGATCGGTGCTGCAGACGCGGACGGGACGCACACTCGCTCCCTCGGCCGCTCCGGTATCGAGGGTCACGCTCGGTCGCTCCTTCGCGCGTGATCGGTGCTGCAGACGCGGACGGGACGCACACTCGCTCCCTCGGCCGCTCCGGTGTCGAGGGTCACGCTCGGTCGCTCCTTCGCGCGTGATCGGTGCTGCAGACGCGGACGGGACGCACACTCGCTCCCTCGGCCGCTCCGGTGTCCAGGGTCACGCTCGGTCGCTCCTTCGCGCGTGATCGGTGCTGCAGACGCGGACGGGACGCACACTCGCTCCCTCGGCCGCTCCGGTATCGAGGGTCACGCTCGGTCGCTCCTTCGCGCGTGATCGGTGCTGCAGACGCGGACGGGACGCACACTCGCTCCCTCGGCCGCTCCGGTGTCCAGGCTCATGCCGCGACCAGCTTCTTGAGGATCGAGGTGAAGAATCCCAGGCCGTCCGTGCCGCCGGTGCCGATGAGGGGCTCCACGGCGTGCTCGGGGTGGGGCATCAGGCCGACGACGTTGCCCGCGGCGTTGGTGATGCCCGCGATGTCGCGCAGCGAGCCGTTGGGGTTCAGGTCCAGGTAGCGGAAGGCGACCCGGCCCTCGGCCTCGAGCTCGTCGAGCACGCGCTCGTCGGCGACATAGCGGCCGTCCATGTTCTTCAGCGGAACGGAGATCTCCTGGCCCTGCTCGTAGTCGGCGGTCCAGGCGGTCTCCGCGTTCTCCACCCGCAGCTTCTGGTCGCGGCAGATGAAGTGCAGATGGTTGTTCCGGAGCATCGCTCCCGGCAGCAGATGGGCCTCGGTGAGGATCTGGAAGCCGTTGCAGATACCGAGGACCGGCATCCCGGACCTCGCCTGGTCGATGACCGTTTCCATCACCGGCGAGAAGCGGGAGATGGCACCCGCCCTGAGATAGTCGCCGTAGGAGAAGCCGCCCGCGAGGACGACCGCGTCGACCTGCTTGAGGTCCTTGTCGCGGTGCCACAGCGAAACGGGCTCGGCGCCCGCGAGGCGTACGGCGCGCAGTGCGTCCTGGTCGTCGAGCGTCCCAGGAAATGTGACGACACCGATACGAGCCGTCACGACTTCACCTTTACGACGAAGTCCTCGATGACGGTGTTCGCGAGGAACGTCTCGGCCATCTCATGGATACGGGCGAGAGCGGCCTCGTCGACCGGCCCGTCGACCTCGAGTTCGAAGCGCTTTCCCTGACGTACGTCCGCGATCCCCTCGAAGCCCAGGCGGGGCAGTGCGCGCTGCACCGCCTGGCCCTGCGGGTCGAGGATCTCCGGCTTGAGCATGACGTCGACTACGACGCGTGCCACTGGCACTCCCGGTGGTGTGGTGCTGAAGGCGGTTCCCTCAGCGTACCCGCCCGAAAAATCTACGCGCATAGATATCCGGAGAGCGTCTGGGGAAAATCCAGGGAAAAGCCGCGCAGCCTCATTGTGGAGGACACGCGGATGCAATTGACTGGGCTTCCCAATACGATGCCGCCCGCTGTACAAAGGAATACAGCGGAATGCAGCATCGCCCCGCGACAGCCGGAATACCGGTTTCGCCCCGGGTCAGCACTGACCTGTACTGACCCGGCCGGCAAACCGCAGGAAAGGACGATATCCGTGGCGCAGCGCGTAGTGGTGACGCTCTCCGACGACATCGACGGCGGAGAGGCGGCGGAAACGGTTTCGTTCGGGCTGGACGGGAAGTCGTACGAGATCGACCTGAATCCCGCCAATGCCAAGAAACTGCGCACGGCCCTCGCGCCCTACGTGGCGGCGGGACGCAAGGCCGCCAAGCACGGGGGCCGGTCGCGCAGGGAGTACCGGCGCACCGACCTCGCACCCGACCCGGCCGCCGTCCGCGCCTGGGCGCAGTCCAACAAGATGGACGTGCCGGCGCGCGGCCGGATCCCCAAGCGCGTCTACGAGGCCTTCCGGGACTCGCGCTGAACACCCCCTCGCACAGCGGGAGAAGACCCCGCTCAGAGGCCTCGGCGAGAACCGAGTTGCGCTACACCCCCGCTGGTGGGCTACAGTTTGGATCACGCCGAGGGGCGAGGCCGGAAGGCCGGATCCCACGGAGCGTGCGGGTGTAGTTCAGTAGTAGAACAGCCCTCTTCCAGAGGGAAGGCGCAGTGTGCAATTCCTGTCACCCGCTCCGCACCGCGTACCGACCACCACGGTGGATCGGGTAGAGTGGTGAACGCGCCGCCAGTGAAAGCCGAGCGGCAGCAGTGCGGACGTGGCTCAGTTGGTAGAGCATCACCTTGCCAAGGTGAGGGTCGCGAGTTCGAATCTCGTCGTCCGCTCGGGTACGAAGGCTCCGGTCATATCGACCGGGGCCTTCGTCGTGTTTCGTGCTCTTCTTCCGTATCCCGCCCGCCCGTCCGCGTACCGGCCCCACGTCCGTACCCCGCCCGCACGTCCGCATACCGACCGCACGTTGTCCGCGTACCGGCCCCACGTCCGCATGCCGGCCGCCGGAGCTGACATTTGTCATGCGTGGTGATGACAGCGCGCACTGCCCACGGCCCGGGTCCGGCGGGACGCTGGGGCCATGGACAGCGATGGGCATGTGATCGAGGCAGCCGGTCTGCGCCGCGGTTACCGCGGCGGGTTCGAGGCTGTGAGCGGAATCACCTTCACCGTGGGGCGCGGCGAGTTGTTCGCGCTGCTCGGGACGAACGGCGCCGGCAAGACCTCCACCGTCGAACTGCTGGAGGGCCTGGCCGCCCCGACCGCGGGCACCGTGCGGGTCCTCGGCCACGACCCGTACCGCGAACGGGCGGCGGTACGGCCCCGGATCGGCGTCATGCTCCAGGAAGGCGGCTTCCCCTCCGACCTGACGGCCGCCGAGACCGTCCGGCTGTGGGCCGGGTGCACCAGCGGCGCCCGCCCCGCCGATGAGGCGCTGGAACTCGTGGGCCTCGCCCGCAGGTCCGGCGTACGCGTCAAGCAGCTGTCCGGCGGCGAGCGGCGCAGGCTCGACCTCGCGCTGGCCCTGCTCGGCCGGCCCGAGGTCCTCTTCCTCGACGAGCCGACGACCGGCCTCGACGCCGAGGGACGCCGCGACACCTGGGAGTTGGTCCGCGAACTGCGGGACGCCGGCACCACCGTGCTGCTGACCACGCACTACCTGGAGGAGGCGGAGAGCCTCGCCGACCGGCTGGCGATCATGCACAGCGGGAGGATCGTCGCCACCGGCACCCCGGACGAGGTGACCGCCTCGCGGCCGTCCCGCATCCGCTTCGTCCTCCCGCGGGAGGCGCCCGCCGCGCGGCTGCCGCTCACACTGCGGGCCGCCGCGGACGGACAGCACGTCGAGATCCGCACCCACGAGCTGCAGCGCTCGCTCGGCGAACTGCTCCGCTGGGCCGCCGAGTCCGGCGTACGGCTCGACCGCCTCGACGCCCGCTCCGCCTCGCTCGAAGAGGCGTTCCTGGAGATCGCCCGCCCGGGCACGGACACGGAAGCGGCAGGTGCCCTGTGAAAACCGATACGGCGAACACGACCCCGGCGAACCCGGCGAACCCGATGAACCCGGCGAGCACGGCGAACCCGGCGATCACGGCGAACCCGGCAGGCACGGCGAGCACGGCGAGCACGGCGAGCACGGCAGGCACGGTGAGCACGGCGAGCGCGGTTGCGGCGGTGTCCGGAGCGAGAGCCCGGACCACGGCCGCCGGACGGCTGGGTGCGCTGGGCCGGGCCGAGCTGACCCTCCTCGTACGGAACCGGACCGCGCTGTTCGTCGCGCTGCTGATGCCCGTCGCGATGGTGGGCGCCCTGCGCGGGACGCTCGGCGGGATGGACCTCTCGGAAGCCGGTCTGAGCCTCGGGGAAGCCCTCATGACCGGGGGCGTCGGCACGGTGCTGATCCTCGTCGTCTACCTCAACCTCACCTCGGCCCTGGTCGCCCGGCGCGAGGAACTCGTACTCAAGCGGCTGCGCACGGGCGAGGTGTCCGACACGGAGATCCTCGCCGGGACGGCGCTGCCGGCCGCCGCGCTGGCGCTCGCGCAGAGCGCCCTGGTGGTGGCGGCCGGGGTCGCGCTGCTCGGCGCCGACGCCCCCCGGCGACCCGAACTCCTCGTCGCCGGAACGCTGCTGGGAACCGTCGTGATGGCGGCCCTGGCCGCCGCGACATCCGCGATCACCCGGACCGTGGAGAGCGCGCAGATCACCACCCTGCCGCTGTTCATGGTCTCGGCGGGCGGCTCCGGGCTGTTCATCCCACTCGACCTGCTGCCGGACCGGGTCGCGTCGGTGTGCGAACTGCTGCCGATGACCGGCGTGATGCGCCTCGTGGAGGCAGGTGTGGGCGGTGGCGCGGACGCCGGACGGCTCACCGGTGCGGCGCTCGGGGCGCTGGCCTGGACCGTGATCTCGGTGTTTGCTGTGCGACGGTGGTTCCGCTGGGAGCCGCGGCGCTGACGGCGGGAGGACCGGGGGGTGTCCGGGATGCGGGTACGGGGCTGGAGCGGGCGCAGCGGGCTCGCCAAGGTGGACCTCTACACACGCGGCACCGTGTACCTCCTCGTCTGGACGGCCCTGCTCGCGCTGACGCTGCTCATGCTGACCCGGCCCGTCCGCCTCGGTGCGCACCCCTTCGTGGCGGTCGGCGCCCCGCTGCTGGCGGTGGCGAACGGCGTGGCGTCCACCCTGCTGGCCCGGCGCGCCATGGACGCCTACCTGGGGCAGGGCCGGGTCCCGCCGCGGCTGGCCGGCGGGGCGGCGGTCATCACCGCCCTGACGGCCGGCACGGCGCTGTGGCTGGGGGCGACGGTGGGCATGGAGGGGACGCTGCCCATGGCGCTGTCGACGGCGCTGGTCCCCTTCCTGACGGCACACTGCCTGATCGTGCGGCGGCGGACGACCGTACTGATCCACGCGGGCCTGCTGGCCCTGCTGGGCGTGCTGGTGCCGCTGACCGGCCGGAGCACCGAGGAGACCCTGTTCACTCTCGGGACCGTCGCCTTCTCGATCGGCTGGCTCGCCTTCACCGCCCGGGTCTCCATGTGGGTCCTGGCGGTGATGTGGGAGCTGCGCGAGGCCCGCGACGTGCAGGCGCGGCTCGCCGTCGCGGAGGAGCGGCTGCGGTTCGGCCGCGATCTGCACGATGTGCTGGGCCGCAATCTCGCGGTGATCGCGCTGAAGAGCGAACTGGCCGTGCAGCTCGCGCGGCGCGGTGCCGAACGCCGGGCGCTGGAGCAGATGGCCGAGGTGCAGCGGATCGCCCGGGAGTCCCAGCGCGAGGTCCGGGACGTGGTACGCGGCTACCGGGGCGCGGACCTCCGGACCGAACTGGACGGCGCCCGGGGGGTGCTGGGCGCGGCGGGAATCGACTGCACGATCGAGTCCCCGGGGGACGGGCCGCCGGTCGGCGCCCTGCCGGTGGAGATCCAGTCCGCGCTCGCCTGGGTCGTCCGCGAGGCCACGACGAACGTGCTGCGTCACGGGGACGCCGCGCACTGCGCCATCGCACTCACCACGGGGACCGGCACGGCGGCCCTGACCGTGGAGAACGACGGCGTACCAGGCCGAACCGCCGTCGGCGCTCCCGGCAGCGGCCTCACCGGACTGCGGGAGCGGCTGGCCGCCCTGGGCGGCACGCTGGAGGCGGGCCCCGCCCCGGACGCCCGCTTCCGCCTCACGGCACGGGTGCCGCTGCCGGCGGGGGGTGCGCCGGACGTCCCGGGCCGGGAGCCGGGCCGCTCCGGCCATCCGGACGGCGTCGACGTGACGGCCGCAACCGGCGTCCCGGGGCCCGCCGATCCCACCGACGACCAGAACGACCACGGGTGAGAGGGAGGACCGGCGTGACGCCGGATCGTGTACGGGTGCTGCTGGCCGACGACGAGCATCTGATCCGCGGCGCGCTCGCGGCACTGCTCGCGCTCGAGGACGACCTGCTCGTCGTCGCCGAGGCCGCCTCCGGTGCGGAGGCGCTGGCGATGGCCCGCTCGCACCGGCCGGACGTGGCCGTCCTGGATCTCCAGATGCCGGGCGGGGACGGTGTGAAGGTCGCCACATCGCTGAGGGCCGAGTTGCCCGCCTGCCGGACGATGATCGTGACCGGTCACGGCCGTCCCGGCCATCTCAAACGCGCGCTCGCCGCCGGGGTGCGCGGCTTCGTGCCGAAGACGGTCAGCGCCCGGCGGCTCGCCGAGATCATCCGAACCGTGCACGGCGGAAACCGTTACGTCGACCCCGAATTGGCCGCCGACGCGATCTCCGCAGGGGACTCCCCGCTCACCGCACGCGAGACCGAGGTGCTGGAGCTCGCCGGGGACGGGGCGCCGATCGCGGAGATCGCCGAGCGGGCGTCACTGTCGCCGGGCACGGTCCGCAACTACCTGTCGGCGGCGGCGGCGAAACTGGGCGCGGAGAACCGGCACACCGCGGTGCGCCTCGCACGGGAGCGAGGTTGGGTATAGTGGGCTCCGCGCCACGGCGCATGCGGACGTAGCTCAGTTGGTAGAGCGCAACCTTGCCAAGGTTGAGGTCGCGAGTTCGAGCCTCGTCGTCCGCTCCAGTCGAGAAGCCCCGGCCCGAAGGCCGGGGCTTCTCCGCGTCATGACCAGGCGGCGCCGGTCAGCAGCTCGTACGCCTCCAGGTACCGGGCGCGGGTCGCGTCCACGACGTCCTGCGGAAGGGCCGGCGGGGGCTGCTCGCTCCGGCGGTCCCAGCCGGACGCCGGCGAGGTCAGCCAGTCCCGCACGTACTGCTTGTCGTACGACGGCTGGGGGCGCCCCGGCTGCCACTGGTCGGCGGGCCAGAAGCGCGAGGAGTCCGGGGTCAGCACCTCGTCCGCGATGACCAGCCGTTCGCCGTCGAAGCCGAACTCGAACTTGGTGTCGGCGAGGATGATGCCGCGCTCACGTGCGATGTCCCGGGCGCGGGCGTAGACGTCCAGCGTCGTCCGGCGCAGCAGCGCGGCCGTCTCCGCGCCCACCTGGCGGGCGACCTCCTCGAAGGACACGTTCTCGTCGTGGTCGCCGACGGCGGCCTTGGTGGCCGGGGTGAAGATCGGGGCGGGCAGCTCGGAGCCGTCCACGAGCCCCTCGGGCAGTGCCAGCCCGCAGACCGTACGGCTCGTGTCGTACTCCGCGAGGCCGGAGCCGGTGAGGTAGCCGCGGGCGACGCACTCGACCGGGACCATGTCGAGAGACCTGCAGACGAGGGTGCGGCCCTCCCAGTCGGCAGGCGCACCGGCCGGGAGGTCGGTGGAGACCACATGGTGGGGGACGAGGTCCGCCAGGCGGTCGAACCACCAGAGGGAGAGCCGGGTGAGCACCCGGCCCTTGTCCGGAATCTCGGTGGGCAGCACCCAGTCGTACGCGGAGATGCGGTCGCTCGCCACCATCACGAGGTCTCCCGCCTCGTTCTCGTAGAGATCGCGCACCTTGCCCGTGTGGAGGTGGGTGAGGCCCGGAACCTGAATCGGCTCGGGCTTTTCTACGAATCCGGACACGGTTCCTCCGCGTAGGTTGATCCAGGAGCGCTTCCGATTCTCTCGCACCCGCGACCGCGGCGGGGCGCAGGGTCGATCCGGCCCGGACGGCGGGCCCGGGACTGAGGGTGGGCCGGGCGGCCTGGCGGACCGGGCGGAGGTCGACCCGGGACGGAGGGTGGGTCCGGGACGGAGGGCGGGCCGGGCCGCAGACCGGCTCCAGTCCGCAGGCCGAGTCCCTGCGGAGGGCGGGTCCTGCGGAGGCCGGGCCCATGCGCAGGCCGGCTCCATGCGGAGACCGGGCCCGCGTCCGCCTTCGGCCGGGAAGGCGTCTCCTCCGGAGGGACCCTCAGTCGCGTTTGCAGATCCGGTCGAGGAGATTGGCGGTCGCGCGCTGGATCCGCTCGTCCACATGGCCCGGACGGTCGAGTGCCGGGGACCAGGCGAACGTGCCGGACGCGAAGACGAGTGAGCCGGACGGAGCCCGGTAGAGCGAGGTCTCCTGGTGTCGGGTCGCGCCATCGCCGTCGGTGTACGGGGAGTGGGCCAGCAGGATCCGGCTCTCGTGCCCGGGGAGCGGCGTGCGGGGGAAGTAGCGGTCGGCCTCACCCGCCACCAGGCCGGGGATCTCGTCGCCGTCCCCGGCGCCGGTCGCCTCCCACAGCCAGTGGTCCGCGTTGCGCACCACCATCGGATGGGGCTCGGGCACCCGGCCCGCGTACTGGATGCCGAGGAGCTGCTGCTCGGCGCGGTCGATCTCGCGCCAGAGGGACGACCGGCCTGGGCCGCGTCGCTTGCGGCAGGTCAGCAGCCGGTCGGCGACGCCGGACGGCGAAGGGCCGAGTTCCACCTGCCAGTACATGGTGTTGGCCGAGAGGAACACCAGGGACGTGCCCTGCTCGCGGGCCAGCTCCGCGGTCCTGCGCATCGGCGCCGACCAGTACTCGTCGTGGCCGGGGAACACCAGACCGCGGTAGCGGGTCGGGTCGACCCGTCCGGCGTGCAGGTCACGCGTGTCGGCGTAGCCGAGGTCGTAGCCGTACCGCTCGGCCCAGCGGATGAAGTCGTACGCGTGCCCCACGTGCAGCGGGAGGCCCGCCCCGGCGTACGGGCGGTCGAAGGAGACCGTGATCGCGGCGTCGTCCTCGCCGAGCAGCCGGCCGTGCTCGTCCCAGGCGTGGTAGAGGCTGGCGCCGGTCCGCCCGTCCTCCGGGTAGAGGTTGTACGCCTGCCAGGTGATGTCGGGCAGGAGCAGCAGCAGATCGGCCGGACGGCCGTCGCGGACCGTGAAGGGGATGTGCGAGCGGTAGCCGTCCTCGGTGGTGAGGACCGCCACGTAGGCCCCGACGGACCAGTAGGACGGCACCTGCAGCCGCCAGGAGAGCCACCAGTGGTGGCAGGAGACCGTGCGGTCGGCGGTGAGGGGCGGCGGCTGGACGATGCCGGCGAGACGGGGACTGGTGGTGATCTTCGCAGCGCCGTCGCCGCCGTAGTGGCCGATGCGGTACACGTCGACCGAGAACCGCTGGGGCGGGTCGACCGTGACGTGGAAGTCGATGGCCTCGCCGGGCGCGACCGCGCCGTTGGACGCGAAGCCCTTGATCTGGCGATGCACGTCGTCGGCGGTACGGAGGCCCCGGGAGCGCCCGCCCCGGCCCGCCGCCGCGTCCGGGTCCGCGTACCAGGGCACGACCTGGCCGGTGTCGTCGAAGTAGTGCTCGCTGCCGCGCAGCCAGGGCAGCGGGCCCTGGCCGAACGGGTCCGTGACGGCGTGGGCGAGGGCACCCGACTCCCAGCGCCGGATCGGCTCCCTGCGACGGATCGGCTCCTTGCGACGGACGTCCTCCGCCTCCATCGTGCGCCCCTCCCTCGTCCCCCGAGTACCGGTCCTGGCACGCTGACCGTTCAGCGCCGGTCCCAGCACATCACATAACGCACGCGGGCCGTCACCGTTCGTCGTGAATCGATGTGAGTGGAACGCAATGTTCCGGCCTGGACGGCGGGAAGCGACCGGCCCTGTCGTCTCACACCAGCCGGACGGGCTTCTCGGGCCGGACGCCGGCCGTCGCGAGCCAGGTCCGCAGCGGCTCCGGGTCTCCGTCCTCGACCAGGCTGAGCACCCTGGCGCCCAGGTCCGCCCGGCGCTCACCGTTGATGAGCAGGGCGGGGCCGTCGAGCCAGTCCATACCGGGCGCCGCACCCGCGGTGTCCACGGCCGCACAGCACACCATGGCGGTCACATGGTCGGCCAGCAGCTCCCGTGCGGTACGCGGTGGCTGGAGAGGGACGAGGGGCAGCGGGTCGGTGCCCCAGAGGTCCGTGTCGTCGCCCGCGCGGTCCGCGGCCCTGTGCGGCGCGGCCGAGCGCTCCCGGGCGGCCTCCTCACGGGCCACGTCGGCGCTGATCCCGGCGGCGAGAGCGGCGCCGGGCCCGTCGGTCCCGGGTGCCCCGGGAACGGGCGGGACCTTCGCGTCGTCGTCGTCGGCCGGCAGCCCCGGCGCGGCCCCCGGGCCATCGGCGAGATGCTCCATCACACGGGCCAGGGTCGGACCGGCCGGAACGCCCGCGGACGGCCGCACGCCCATCGCGTCCAGGACCCGGTGCAGCCGAGCGGCCTCCGTGCGCCACTTCCGGTCGACGACCTCCTCCGGGTAGTGCTGCCAGTCCACCGGCGACCAGTCCGGCCCGACCGCGGCCGGTCCGCCGTGGAACAGCCGGGCCGCCAGCAGCGACGCCGCCTCGTCCACGGCCCCCGGCTCCTCCAGCAGATCGCAGGCCGGACGCTCCCCGAGCCGGGAGGCGAAGCCCTCCGCCAGCCGGTCGCGGCGGGACAGCTCGGTGAGAGCCGAGACCACCCCCGCGTCGAGCCGGCTGGGCCACCGCCCCATCCGCCAGGCGGGCAGCGCCACCCGGGTCAGCAGGCGGTCCCAGCCCGCGTAGGCGAGGCCGACCTGCTCCTGCGCCACGATCCGCAGCCCGTAGTCCACGGTCTGCGCACGTTCGGAGGCGGCCGCGGCGACCCCTCGCTCCATCTCCGCGGCATGGCCGCGGCAGCTGCGCAGCAGAACCCGGGCGACGCCGCCCACGGCCCCGTACGCCAGCCCTCTCAGCGGGCCGGGCCCGGGACGGGCCGCCAGGCCGGCGGCGGCGTCCAGTCCGCGCACGAAACGGCGGGCCGCGGCTATGTCGGGATGCGCCGAGGGGCCCGTACCGGCGACGACCGGCGCGAGCACGGCACGCAGCTCGGCGACCCGCATCCACCACAGGAACGGCGAGCCGATGACCAGGACGGGTGCGCCGTCCCGCGTGCTGGTGCGGGGGCTGCGGCGCGGGCCGTGCGCACGGTGGGTGCGGTCCTCCAGCCAGCTGTCGCAGTCGGGGGTGAGGGCTATGGCCGATGGCGCCGGTACGTCCATGCGGTCGGCCAGCTCCTCCACCAGCCGGTACAGGTCGGGAGCCGCGGCCAGGGCCAGCGGCACCGTGGGGCTGACGGCGGGCTTGGCGCGGGCTATGACGGCGGCCACCGCGGCGCCCGCGAGCAGCACGACCACGGCGGCCGAGGTCACCGCCCAGCGCGCGACGTCCCAGAGGCCACCGCCGATGCGGCCGGTGACCTCGCCGACGAGCAGCACGACGGCGACGGCGGCGGGCAGCAGCACCAGGGCCAGTGCCCTGCTGCGCACCCGCAGCACGGCGAGGGCACGGGAACGCGCGGCCAGCGCGCCCGCCTCCTCACCGACGACGGTTCCGGACACGTCCGGACTCACCCCCTCTGCCCTGCGGCGGCGTTGCTCACTCCCCCACTGTGGCACCCGCCGCAGACATCGCAATGCCGGTGGGCCAAGTGCCGGAACGCTTGCGCCGCACCCTAGTTGGGGCTTTCGCAGCCGTCATCCGGATGGGGCATCGGTCACTCGATGGAATGCCTTTGGGTAAAGCTGCTGACATCACGGGCCGAGGGCTTGCAGAGCCCCGGACCTCACCGAACGGGCGGGGTGGGACCGGGCAGGGGCCCGGGCACCGCCCGATGGGGGACGGCCGCGCGGCGGTCGGACGAACGGGCCGCGAGGAGGCGGTACGCCGGACGGGTCGGCCCCGCCACGCCCCGGGCGGCCGGGGGCGGCCGGGGGCGGGTGAGCGCGGACGGCGGGACGGTGCGGCGGCACCGGACGGCGCGACCGCTACACCAGGACCGACACCGGGACCCGACGCCAGGACCGTGACGGCTGCCGGGCCGCGGAGGAGCGCGGGCCGCGGAGGGGTCCGGCCGGTTCGGCGGCTGCCGCCCGCGGCCACGGACCGCGACTCCGCCCACCCGTGCCCCGGGCGGGCGGGGCGGCGCAGTGCCGCCGTCAGGGGTGGCCGGCGGCCTTCGCGGCGATGTCCGTGCGGTGGTGCGAGCCGTCCAGCCGAATGCGGCCCACCGCGGCGTAGGCGCGGTCGCGGGCCTGGGTCAGGTCCTCACCGGTCGCGGTCACCGAGAGCACCCGGCCGCCCGCGCTGACGATCGCGTCGCCTTCCCGCCTGGTCCCGGCGTGCAGGACGTACGCGTGCGGCGCGTCCTGCGCGGCCACCTCGTCGAGTCCGCCGATCGGGTCGCCGGTGCGGGGGGTGGCCGGATAGTCGCGGGACGCGATGACCACGGTCACGGCGGAGTCGCCGCGCCAGTTCAGCGGGGGCTCGTCGGCGAGGGTGCCTTTCGCCGCGTTCAGCAGGACGCTCGCGAGCGGGGTCTTGAGCCTGGCGAGCACCACCTGGGTCTCGGGGTCGCCGAAACGGGCGTTGAACTCGATCACGCGTACACCGCGGCTGGTGATCGCCAGACCCGCGTACAGCAGGCCCGCGAAGGGCGTACCCCGGCGGCGGAGCTCGTCCACGGTGGGCTGGAGCACCGTGTCCATGACCTCGTCGACCAGCTTGGGGTCGGCCCACGGAAGCGGTGAGTACGCCCCCATGCCCCCCGTGTTCGGCCCCTCGTCGCCGTCCAGCGCGCGCTTGAAGTCCTGTGCCGGCTGGAGCGGCAGCACCGTCTCGCCGTCGGTGATGGCGAAGAGCGAGACCTCGGGGCCGTCCAGGTACTCCTCGATCACCACACGGCCGCAGGCCAGCGCGTGCTCCCGGGCCTGCTCCAGGTCGGCGGTCACGACGACGCCCTTGCCCGCGGCGAGCCCGTCGTCCTTGACCACGTACGGCGCGCCGAACGCGTCCAGGGCCTCGTCGACCTCCTCCGGGGTGGTGCAGACGTAGCTGCGCGCCGTGGGGACGTTCGCCGCGGCCATCACCTCCTTGGCGAAGGCCTTGGAGCCCTCGAGCCGGGCCGCTTCACGGGAGGGGCCGAAGCAGGGGATGCCGGCGGCCCGTACGGCGTCGGCGACACCGGCGACGAGCGGCGCCTCGGGGCCGACGACGACCAGATCGGCCTCCAGCCTGCCGGCGAGCGCGGCCACGGCGTCGCCGTCGAGGGCGTCCACCGGGTGCAGCTCGGCGGCATCCGCGATGCCGGCGTTGCCGGGGGCGCAGTGCAGCGCGGAGACGTCGGGGTCGAGGGAGAGAGCGCGGCACAGGGCGTGTTCGCGGGCGCCGCCGCCGATGACGAGGACCTTCACGGCAGCCAGGGTAGCCCGCTCGCTCACGGTGGCCTTGTGCGGGCCACCGAGACGGGCCCTCCTACTCGTTTGTGTATTCCTCCACAACGGTCGCGCCGAGCTCCCGCACGATCAGGTCGTGACCGGACAGCGCCGAGTCGACCAGGTCCGGATCGTCCTCCTCCGGGATGTCGTCCTCGAGCGCCACGGGGGGCGGCGACGGCGGGGCCTGCCGGGCGCCGGCCCCGGCGGAGTCCGCGGCGGACGGGCTCTGCTGCGGGGCCCCACCGCCGTCCCCGCCCGCCGGGGGCGGGGAGGAAGGGGTCGCCGGGTGCGGGGACTGCTGCGGAGCCGGCGAGGTCCGGGGTGCGGACGATGCGGGGACGGGAGGGGACTGGGCGGGCCGGCCGCCGAACCCTCCCTGGCCGCCGCCGTACCCTCCTTGGCCGCCGCCGTAGCCGCCGGACGATCCGCCCGGACCGGACGGGGGCTGACCGGCACCGCCCGACGGATCGATGATCGCCTCGATCTTCCACTGCACGTTGAACTGCTCGGCGAGCGCCTGCCGCAGTACGTCCTCGCTGCCGCTGCTCGCGAAGTTGTCCCTCGCTCCGGCGTTGATGAAGCCGAGCTGGAGGGTGGTGCCGTCGAAGCCCGCCACCTGGGCGTTCTGGCTGAGCAGGATCCAGGTGAAGCGACGGCGGTTCTTGACCGCGTCCAGGATCTGGGGCCACATGGTGCGCACCTGGGCGGCTCCCTGGGCCGCGGCGGGGCGACGGCCTGGGGCTGGGCGGCGGGAGCCGGTCCGCGGGCGCGGGGCCGGGCCCGCGGGCGCCGCTGAGGGCGGCGCCCTGGCCGGGCGCGGCAGCCGAGGGCCAGGCTCCCGCCGGGCGGCGGGGCACCCGAGCCGGGGGCCGCCGCTCCCGGCCATGCGCCGGGCCGAGGGGCGGTGGCCTCCTGCGCGGGGGCCGGAGACGGAGATCGCGGGGTCTCGCCGGGGCGGGCCCCGCCTCGCGGTCTGCCGGGAAGCCTGCGCGGACTGCGGCGGCGCGGACTGCGGCGGACGGCTGGCCCGGCTCCGGTCGGACGGGCTGAAGGCTCGGCGCCGGGCGCTTCCCCACCCGCACTGCCGCACGCGCGGCGGCGGGCCCGCCGCCCGGAACCATCGCGCATGAGCCTCCGGCCCGGGCACATAGCCCATCGCCGGCCCGGAACCCTGCGCCGTGAACGCCGCGGCCGCACCGCGCTCCAGCCGATCGAGCGGGCCTGCAGGGACCCGCTCGTCGTCGAAGGCCGCGGGCAGCAGCACCCGGGCGCAGATCAGCCCAGTTGCAGCCGGGGCGAGGTGGCGCCGCCGCATCTCCGTCAGACCGGTGTTGACGAGGTCCGCGGCGCGGCTGAGTTCGGCGGCGCCGAATGCCTGGCCTGGCCTGCATCCGCTCCACCACGTCGGCGGGCCCGTCGATGAGCCCTTCCCTGCCGCGTCCGGCACCGCGGCGAGGATCACCAGGTCACGCAGCGCTCCAGCAGGTCCGCGACGAAACGACGAGGGTCGTTGCCGCCCTCGACGACCCGGTCCACGACCTCGAACGCGCGGCGCCGTCGCCCGAGGCGAAGGCGTCCACGACCGAGTCCAGCAGCGATCCGTCGGTGTACCCGAGCAGGGCCGGTCGCCATGGCGTACGTCACACCGTCGTCCGCCGCACCGGCCAGCAGCTGGTCCATGACCGACATGGAGTCACGCACCGAACCCGCGCCGGCCCGCACGACCAGCGGAAGGACCCCGTCCTCGACCGGGATCCGCTCCTTGCCGCACACCTCGCCAGTACTCCCGGAGAGTGCCCGGGGCACGAGGCGGAACGGATAGTGGTGCGTACGCGACCGGATCGTCCGATGACCTTCTCGGGTTCGGTCGTCGCGAAGATGAACTTGAGGTGCTCCGGCGGCTCCTCGACCACCTTCAGCAGGGCGTTGAAGCCCGCCGAGGTGACCATGTGCGCCTCGTCGATGATGTAGATCTTGTACCGGCTCGACGCGGGACCGAAGAACGCCTTCTCCCGCAGCTCACGGGCGTCGTCCACACCACCGTGCGACGCGGCGTCGATCTCGATGACGTCGATCGAACCCGGCCCGTGCGCGCCAGGTCCCGACAGGACAGGCACTCGCCGCAGGGGTGGGAGTGGGGCCCTGCTCACAGTTGAGGCAGCGAGCGAGGATGCGGGCGCTGGTCGTCTTCCCGCATCCGCGGGGCCCGCTGAACAGATACGCGTGATTGACCCGGTTGTTCCGCAGCGCCTGCTGCAGCGGGTCGGTGACATGCTCCTGCCCGCTGACCTCGGCGAAGGACTCGGGACGGTAGCGGCGTACAAGCGCGAGGGACGACACGCATACGAGGTTATCGGGGCCCGCCGACAACCACGGCGGCCACCGGGAACCACCGGTCCGCTAGCGACGTGGCCACGGGCCCGGGAGCCGCAGACAGCCGCCCCGAACTCCAGGGTCGTACTCCTCCCCGGGCCGGTCGCGGGGCAGGCACCGGCCCGGAGCTGCGTGCGGGCCGGCCCGGATTCGGCGTCCGGAACGTCCGGAAGTACGACGACGGCGCGGCGACCACCGCACCGGAACGCAAGCGCCCCCACGCACCCGCCAGAGCCGACCTACCCTTGCTGCCTTCCGGCCCTGGGGGAGTTCAGTCAGATAGCGCACGTGAGGGGCTGCGCACAGACTACCTGATGGTGAGGGCGGGGAACGAGTTCGCGACCACTCCTCCGCGTCATGTAATGTTTCCGGCGGAGGATTCGCCTAGAGGCCTAGGGCGCACGCTTGGAAAGCGTGTTGGGGCAACCCCTCACGAGTTCGAATCTCGTATCCTCCCCACGGCTGACCAGCCGAAACGAAGGTCCCGACCGCACTGCGGCCGGGACCTTCGTCGTTCCGTGGTCTCAGTTTTGGTCTCAGTCAGGGAACCTGCCGGATACCGGACCGCAAGGTCGGACAAGCGCTCGGGCACCGAGCGGGCCTGCGAAATCGTGGAAACCCGAAGGGTCGTCGCCCAGCTCGTGTGCCACACCGGGACCGGGTTTCGTAGTCCGGTCAGGTGGAGCAGCAGGGTGCAGGTTGTGTCGCGCTGACCGCCCGCCGCCACGGATAGCCACCCGTGCTGGGACCTCGACCGAGGGCCGCTGATCCGGCCGATCTGACGGCGCCCTCTGACATGCTTGGGCCACACCACTGGTAGTCACTAGCTGTTTCTTACCGTCGGGCGTTCGATGACGTCCCGTACGGTTGTCCTGGATAAGGTGACGGAGTGCGGGAGTGGGCATGGGAACGGGGCCCTGTTCATAGCGTGTCGGTTGTCTAAGCCAGCCACGCGAGGAACAAAGCCCCGTCATGCAGAACGCTACCGTCGTCCTGTCCGATCGTCCGTTGCCCGACCTGCGGTTCGCCGCGGAGTGTGACTGTCTCGCTCACTTGTACGCAATGCCGGTGACCGGCCGCTGCGGCCGCGTCTACGCGACGATCTGACGGACGAGGAATGGCAGATCGTCCGGCGGGGATGCCTGTGCCGGGCTGGCTGTGTGGCCGCGGGGCAACCCGGGGGTTTCTGCCACCGCGAAATGATCGATGCGGTGCGGTACTTCGTCGACAACGGCATCGAGTGGAGGGCGATGCCGCCCGACTTCCCGCCCTGGTCGGCCGTCTACGCATTCCAGCATCGCTGGCACACGGACGAGCTCCTGGACGTGCTGCACGAGAGGCTGCGGGAGCAGGTACGCATCGTGGAGGGCGGACGATCCCGAGCGAGTGCGGCGATCGTCGATTCCCAGTCCCTGCGCGGCGCCTCCACCCTGACCGGGGAGCGCGCGGGTACGACGGGCGAAGAATGTGTCGGGTTCCAAGCGTCACTCGCCGTGGACTGTCTGGGTCTGCTGCTGGTGGTGATGGTCACCGCCGCGGACCTGCAGGACCGCGACGCGGGTGTGGCCCTCCTGGAACGGGTGCGTTCCCTGTTCACGCGGGTGCGTCTGGTGTGGGCCGACAGCGGCTATGCGGGCGCCCTGGTGATTGGGCCCTGCACGCCCTCGGCATGAAGGTCGAGGTGTCCCGCCCGGCGACGACAGAGCCGGCTTCGTGGTGATCCCGAGACGTTGGGTGGTCGAGCGCACGTTCGCCTGGCTGGTGAACTGCCGTCGCCTGGTGCGTGATTACGAGCGCACCGCCGCCGCCACGAGAGCTACGTGAAGTGGGCCATGGTCACCTCATGACCCGCCGCCTGGCCGCGCGGACCACGAGGCCGCGCGGACGGGCCCGGCGGTGTGAGCGCCCGTCATCCTGCCGCGGTGACTCCCGGCCGTCGGCGCTGGTCAGCCAGTCCCGCTGGACGAGCGCTTGAGCTGACAGCGCACACCCTCCTGCGACTGCGACCGGCCCCCTCACCGAACAATCCTGGGCCACCTCCCGAGCCCGCACCGGTTCCTGCGCTTCCCTCACGAACTCGACGATCTTCGAGTAGAGGCGGGCAGCCTGCTGGGATCGGCAGTCCTCCTGCCGTTTGCGGCACATACCGACTCACCTCCGGCTCCGGTTCCAGGCCGGGACCTGCGCCGGCAGGGCTCCCTACCTCCGCGTCGGCCGGCGCCTCCCTGTTGTCGGACGGGCTGCAGGAAACAGCAGCCACACCGGCATCACCCGCAGTTCCTGTTCGACCTCGTCCCGATCTCGCTGCGATACGCCAGCGGGCGATCTCCCTGTCCACTGGGCCGCTTCCTCCTCCAGAGCGGTGATCCGCTGCCGGAGCTCGACGCACGGGCTTCGAAGGCGCGCAGTCGGCGCGTCATGACAGCGGCGGGCGTGGGCACAGCAGAACCTCCGGGCTCGGCAACGAAGACACCACCACCCTGCACACCCGCCCACGAAGATCACAAACCGCAAACATGCAGCTCAGACACCTGATCGGTTGAAGAACAGCTAGTGAGACCGAGGCGTCCGGTTCGAGATGCAGCGTGGGCCCACCTACCGGCGTTTGGCTCTGGACCGTGTTGCGATCTTCCTGGCACCCGAGGCGTTCAGGCGCATTCGTGCGAACTCGATGCTCACATCGAAGCGCTGAGCGACTTCGTCATCGGCAAGGTTGTCGAACGCGGCCTGATTGCGGCGGACTTGGGATCAGGAGCTCCGCGAGAGGTCGTGTGTCTTCCTGCTCCTTCACCTTCATCGCCGGGTCCAGTTGCGGCACCCGCCATCGCTGACAGAACACACTGAACTCGTGCTCAAGAAGGAGTGCCCATCTCGTGCGCGATGTTCGATCGGCGCCGCTGCGGTGTATGCGAGGAGTTCACGAGGATGAAGCAGCCTGTCCCTGCCGGGACCAGGGCAGCGGACCACTTTCCTGCACCGGCGGAACCGAAGTACTCCAGCGCCGCCTGTGAGAACCATGAGCGGCGAGGTCGCTCAGGCGTACACGCGGATACCCCACTCGTCGGTCAGGCGCGTGAGGTCTAGGGGCTCGTGGAGTCGACTCCGATCCGTCGACGTTCCTCGAGTGCCAGTTCTTCGAGCGCCTTCTTGGCCCACCGAGATCCCATGCTCACCCACAGGGGAGTCGCGGTCGGAGGAGAACCGACGCATTGCCGCTCGATCACCTCTTCCAGGTACCGCACGTCTTCTTCACCCAGGTCGCTTCGGGCGCGCAGGAGCGGGGCGAGTTGCACCAGCAGCTCCGGCTCGGCGGTGGGCTTGCCCTCGACGTCGGTGCCCGGATCGATCATGAAGTTCTCGGCCGGCAGGGAGAGCCACTGCACGAGGGCGGCGAAGGCGTCCACGTCCGGTCGGTGGCCATTGGCTAGCCGGGTCATGGTCGAAGGGCTGACGCCCACCTCTCCAGCAACTGTCGCCCACGAGAGTCCTCTCGTGGTCCGCGCGGCGTCGAGGGCCGCGTACAGAGCGGCCACGTTCACGCGGGTCCTGGCCATCGCCCTCCTCCTCTTGGTGTGGGGTGTGCCTCCTTTCTATCAGTGTTCGACATCTCAAACACCTCCGTGTTAGCGTGATCACGAGTGTTCGACATCTCAAAACGATGTGAAGATCTCGAAACGCAGGCGTGCCGCCTGAGCCAGGCGGCATCGTACCACCAGAAAAGAGGAACGCCGATGGACACGGACACCGCCATCGAGCCGACGGTCGGCCAGGACAAGCGCCGCCCCGTCGAGGTCACGATCACCGTGAACAACCAGCCCGTGATCCGCCCGGCCGTGATTCACTGGCCTGGGGATCAAGCAGCAGCGATCGCCCAGGGCTACCGTCGACACTGGCTTCCAGCTGTCGGTCAAGCAGGGGAACGGGCGCTACGAGGTCGTCGACGACGACGAGCAGATCCGGTTCACCCGAACCAGGAGTTCCTGGCCGTGCCCCCGGACGACAACTCGTGAGCGCCTCCTTCGGCGATCACCGAGCGGTCGAGGCCATCCGGGCCCAGTTCGCCGGTCATCCGGTCGAGGTGGTCCCGGACGGCAATGGCGGTGTGTTTGTCACCGCTCGAGGACGTGTCGTCGTCCTCCTACCTCCGCTGCCACCTGGCTGGGGTTCCAGATCAGCGCCGCCTACCCGGACGCCGACGTCTATCCCACTACCTGAGTTCCGCAGTTCGTAGGCACATACGGGTCTGTCGATCAGTGTCTGCGCAGGTCACGGTGTTTCGGTGCATGCGCGTCGCGTGAATCGCGTGGGCACACGCCTAGTCATGAGGTATTGATCTTCTTGCTGTGATCGTTGATGCTGTGGGCATGTACTTGCGGACCACCCAGCGGAAGAACAAGAACGGCACGACGGTTCGCTATGTTCAGCTCGCGCACAACCGGCGGGTGGGCGGCACTACGCAGGCCGAGGTGGTGCACAATTTCGGCCGCGAGGACCAGCTCGACACCGACGGCCTGCGCCGTCTGGTCGCCTCGATCAACCGCTACCTGGGCGAGGACGGCGCTGACGCGGCCGCTCCGGCGGCCGGCGCGGCCTGCAGGTGACCGGCTCGCGCGCCCGCTCGGGGCGGTCTGGCTTCTGCAGGGCCTGTGGCGGCAGTTGGAGATCGACGCCGCCCTGAAGAAGATCCTCGGCGCGCGCCGGTTCCGCACCGACGTCGAGCGCGTGCTGTTCGCATGGCCGCCAACCGGCCATCGCCCCGGCCTCCAAGCTGTCGCGGCCGAGTGGCCGGCCGCGACGCGGTGATACCCGGCCTGGAGGCCATGGACGAGAACCAGGCATACCGGGCCATGGACCTGCTGGTGGAGGCCGACGCCCAGGCTGAAGTGCAGGAAGCGGTGTTCTTCGCGGTCGCCAACCTCCTCAACCTCGAAGTCGACTGCTGTTCTTTCGACCCTCCACCAATACCTACTTCGAACGCGACGAACCCGACGAGGGCGAAACCCCGTTCGCGCCTACGGCAAGAGCAAGGACCACCGCGACGACCTGCCGCAGATCACCATCGACTGCTGTCACAAAGAGGGCGTCCCGGTCCGTGTTGGTGCTGGCCGGCGGCCCAGCGACCAGCGATCCTGCCGCAGGTCAGGACGACATGCGCGACTGGAAGCTGGCGCGTGATCACCGTGGTCGACCGCGGCTTCTCCTCCGGGACAATCTCGCCTACCTCACCCGCGCCGGCGGCCACTACATCGCCGGGATGCGCATGCGTGACGGAGGCGACCTGGCCGAGGCCGCGCTCGCCCGGCAGGGCCGCTACCAGAGCGTCCGCGACAACCTGCGCGTCAAGGAAGTCAAGCTCGACCAGGCCCCGGGCCGGCGCTTCGTCATCTGCCACAACCCTGCCAGGAGGAACGCGACCGTCGCCATCGCGAGGAGGCCATCAAGCGGATCGAGGCCGAACTGGAGCGGATCCGGTCCCAGCGTGAACGTGACGCCAAGCGCGCGACCACAGCCAAGGCGCGGGAGCGGGCGGAGGCCGCCCACGTGCGCGCCGAGTGCGCGCTGATCGAACACCCCACCCTGAAGCGGTGGTTGAGAACGTCCAAGAACGGACGGCTGGCCATCGACCGCGCCAAGGTCAAGGCCGAGGAGCGTCTCGACGGCAAGTACCTGCTGACCAGCTCCGATCCGCACCTGAGTGCCGAGGAGATCGCGGTCGGCTACAAGGCTCTCCTGGAAGCCGAGCGCGGATTTCGTGATCTGAAAACGGTGCTGGAACTACGACCGGTCTTTCACCGTCTCGAACACCGCATCCGCGCCCACGTGCTGCTGTGCTGGCTCGCACTGCTGCTGATCCGCGTCGCCGAACACTTCGTGCACTCCGACGGCGACGAGCTGGGCGAGGACCTGATGACGGTCGCCTATCTGCGCGAGACCGCCCAGCAGGCGGGTCTCACCACCGAGGCGCTGTCCGTGGAGCAGATCGGCTGGGACCGGCTGTCGGGCCGCTTCGTCGACGAACGGCTCCGCTTCATCCGCAGCTGCTTCAAGCTGTACCCCTGGGAGTGGCTGACCACGGACCGCTTCGGCCCGTACGTCCTGGACACCCTGGACAACGGCGGCGGCGGCCGAGGGCCAGGCACCCGGCCGGGCGGCGGCCTGGGCACCGGACCCGGGGGCCGCCGCTCCCGGCCAGGCGCCGGGCCGCGGTGCGGTGGCCTCCTGGGCGGGTTCCGCGGACGGAGCCGGGGATCGCGGGGCCTCGGTCGGCGCGGGCTCCGCCTCGGCGGTCTGCCGGGGAGTCTGTGCGGGCTGGGGTCGCGTGGACTGGGACGGGACGGGCTGGCCCGGCTGCGGCTCGGCGCCGGACGCTCCCCCGCCCCGTACGGCCGCACGCGCGGCGGCGGGCCCACCACCCGGAACCATCGGCGCATGAGCCCCCGGCCCGGGCACGTAGCCCATCGCCGGCCCGGACCCCTGCGCGGTGAACGCCGCGGCCGCGCCACGCTCCAGCCGGTCGAGCCTGGCCTGCAGGGACCGCTCGTCGTCGAAGGCCGCGGGCAGCAGCACCCGGGCGCAGATCAGCTCCAGCTGCAGGCGGGGCGAGGTGGCGCCGCGCATCTCCGTCAGGCCGGAGTTGACGAGGTCCGCGGCGCGGCTGAGCTCGGCGGCGCCGAACACCTGCGCCTGGGCCTGCATCCGCTCGACCACGTCCGCGGGCCCGTCGATGAGCCCCTTCTCGGCGGCGTCCGGCACCGCGGCGAGGATCACCAGGTCCCGCAGCCGCTCCAGCAGATCCGCGACGAAACGACGCGGGTCGTTGCCGCCCTCGATGACCCGGTCCACGACCTCGAACGCCGCGGCGCCGTCGCCCGAGGCGAAGGCGTCCACCACCGAGTCCAGCAGCGATCCGTCGGTGTACCCCAGCAGGGCCGTCGCCATGGCGTACGTCACACCGTCCTCGGCCGCACCCGCCAGCAGCTGGTCCATGACCGACATCGAGTCACGCACCGAACCGGCGCCGGCCCGCACGACCAGCGGAAGGACCCCGTCCTCGACGGGGATCCGCTCCTTGCCGCACACCTCGCCCAGGTACTCCCGCAGGGTTCCGGGCGGCACGAGGCGGAACGGGTAGTGGTGCGTACGGGACCGGATCGTTCCGATGACCTTCTCGGGCTCGGTCGTCGCGAAGATGAACTTGAGGTGCTCCGGCGGCTCCTCGACCACCTTCAGCAGGGCGTTGAAGCCCGCCGGGGTGACCATGTGCGCCTCGTCGATGATGTAGATCTTGTACCGGCTCGACGCGGGGCCGAAGAACGCCTTCTCCCGCAGCTCACGGGCGTCGTCCACGCCACCGTGCGACGCGGCGTCGATCTCGATGACGTCGATCGACCCCGGTCCGTTGCGCGCCAGGTCCCGGCAGGACGGGCACTCCCCGCAAGGGGTGGGGGTGGGGCCCTGCTCACAGTTCAGGCAGCGCGCGAGGATCCGGGCACTGGTCGTCTTTCCGCATCCGCGGGGCCCGCTGAACAGGTACGCGTGATTGACCCGGTTGTTCCGCAGCGCCTGCTGCAGCGGGTCGGTGACATGCTCCTGCCCGATGACCTCGGCGAAGGTCTCGGGACGGTAGCGGCGGTACAGCGCGAGGGACGACACGCATACGAGGTTATCGGGGCCCACCGACAACCACGGCGGCCACCGGGGAACCGCCGGTCCGGCGGTTGCGGGGCCACGGGGCCGGGCGCGGAGCCTCGGGCACCGGCCGGGATCGGCGTTCGTACCCCACGGCGACCGCCGCCGCACACGGAACGCAAAGCGCCCCCCACGCACCCGCCAGAGCCGACCTACCCTTGCTGCCTTCCGGCCCTGGGGGAGTTCAGTCAGATAGCGCCACGTGAGGGGCTGCGCACAGACTACCCGATGGTGGGGGCGGGGAACGAGTTCGCGAGCACTCCTTCGCGTCATGTAATGTTTCCGGCGGAGGATTCGCCTAGAGGCCTAGGGCGCACGCTTGGAAAGCGTGTTGGGGGCAACCCCTCACGAGTTCGAATCTCGTATCCTCCGCCAGTGCCTCACCGGGCACGATGTCGAAGGGCCCCACCGTTCGCGGTGGGGCCCTTCGACGTTGTCCGTCTCAGTTTCCGTCTCAGTTGGACTTCGGCAGCTCCCAGAGCGCATCGCCGACTTGCTGGGCGACCTTCCGCAGCAGCGTCCCGGTCACGTGCATGTACCGGGCCCGCATACATGCCGCTCCAAGGAACTGCTCTTCCTCGGGTCGGTCAATTGGCTGGAGGGCTCCGCGTTCGACGACGACCTGGCCGCGCTGCAGAAGCACCGGGCCGCGATCACCGGCGAGCCGGTACCGCTCGTAGCGGTCTCGCGCAGCGGGAGCACCTGTTCCGGGCTCCAGGCGGCATACGGACCCGGAGAACTGATCGGCGCCTGGCGCAGGGCGTGATCAGCGGCTGGACTCCCGTGGTTGCTGCTCTGATTGCATTCTCCTCCGTCCGGGCCCGTTCACACGGAGGCATCCGCGCGGCTCCGCCGCAGCTCAGGATGCACTCGTTCGCACCGGGCCGAACGGCTCGTGCTCAGGAGCCGCACGGTCGTGAATGATCGAGCCACCCGGCCGCGGCCGTGCTAGCGGGACAGGACATAGCAGGTCGCGACCCGCTCGCGGGGGCTGTCCCAGTGCTCCTCCTTCGGCCAGACGCCCCAGTACTCGCCGGGGTCCACGGAGTCCGAGGTCCACGCGGACCGAGCACTCCGGTAGGCGCTCCCGCAGGCCTCCATCGCCCGTCTCTTCGCGTCCCTCTCACCGGTGTACGCCCCCTTCAGCTTGACCTGCGCGTAGATGCGCGCGTCGTGAGGTCCGGTGCAGGAAACCTTGACGACCAGGGCGGCGCGGCGCGTACCGGTGCTGAAGTCCACACAGTCACCGGCCGCCGCGGAATAGCGGGGCAGCACGGCCTTGTCCGCGTCGAGGACGACGTCGGACCCGGGTGGCAGGGCCGGGGTCGTCCGCCCGTGCCCTGTGAGGACGAGCCGGACCCGCAGCGCGGTCACACCCGGCAGCCCGCCGTCACCCCCCTTCAGCAGGGCGGAGAGATCGGCTTCGACCTGAGTGATCAGGCCCTTCGCGTCCGTGGTCAGGGTCAGCGGCACAGGTGTTCCGGCGGACTCCGCGGGTCCCACCGCCCGCATGCGGCGGTGCAGGTCGCCGGGCAGCAGGCTCTCCGTGGCGCTGCGCGGCACGATGTGGGCGGTGAAGCGGCGGCCGCCTCCGGTCACCGGCTGCCCCTTGATGCGGTGCAGAGCCGTGATCACTTCGAGCAGTGTGCCTCCGAAGGGCGACTCCATGCCGTGGAACCGGGAGATCGAGTCGGTCTCGTCGATCAACCGGTCGGGGTCGTAGCGCAGCCAGTAGTCGCCCTCGCCCGACCGGTGAAGGACGGACTCCGGGGTGAGCGCAACACGCGCGGAGGCGCTGCCCTCGCCCCATGTGGCGCCCTGGAGGATGTCCTTGGTCGTCGCGGGGAGACCGTGAGGAATCGTCCAGGTGTGCGTGCCGTCCGCCCGGCCGCCACTGAAGTCGAGCCGCCCGGCGGTGGTGAGGACGGCGTCGCCCTGCTTCGCAGTGAACGTCAGTGTCTGGTGGAAGGCGGCACTGCCGGATTGCTGGGTCACTCGCATGGTCTGGTACGGCTGTTCGTCCACCGGCAGAGAGAACACGGGGTGCTCGGCGGGCGGCGCAGCACCCTCGCCGTCGCTCCCGCTGCAGGCGGTCAGCAGCAGTGAGGCGACGACGAGGGCGGAAGCGATACGCGAAGCAGAATTGATCACATGAGTACGACCGGACGCATGTACGGATCGTTGTAGGGATCCCGGTAACGGATCGAACATCTCACCCCCGGCGTCAGCGCGAGCGGGACGACCGTCGCCCCGGTCTCCGCCACCGCCCCGAGGACATGGCCCCATCACCCGCTGAATCGCGAGAGGGTCGGCCCGTGCCACCACCGTGCCGGAACGAGCTGTCAGCCACGCTCAGTTCGGCGCGTACCGAGCAGAGACCTGCCGGGGTGCCGGGCGGTCCAGGTGGACTACCACGGCGGTGTAGAAGCGGTGCACGGCGTCGTCGACGCTACGGATGAAGCCCGATTCGGCGTTCCCGCGGCTGCTTCCCATGCCTTTGAACAGGGAGAGGCGGAAGCCGGTGACGGGGGTGTCGTTGTTCTTCGGCAGCATGTCCGCCGGCTCCGGGCGGAGCCGTTCCAGCGTGCCCCGCGGCCCCCCTGCTTCTCCTTCGACCAGGGTCTCGATGTGGAGGTCCGCCGGCGCCTCGGCCAGGCGGCGGATGAGGCGTTTGGCCCAGCTCAACGGATAGCCCTGCTCGGGTGCGGGGATCTCGATGGAGGTGCGGAGCTTGCCGGTGCGCAGGTCGGCGCTGATCACCAGGATTCCGGGTGCGCCCTCGATCCTGAGCTCCGCGTGAAGTCTGCCGTCGAGGCAGAGCTGGTCGGCCAGGCGGCCGCGGCGTGCTTTCGGATCGGCTCCACGCTTGGCGCGCTGGACGGGCAGGACCTTCTGCCCGAGTTCGCCGCCGAGGCTGAGGCAGATCTGACGGATGAGCCGTTCCCAGCTCTCGACCACGTCCAGGGCACGCGGATCGCCCTGGCACAGGGTTTCGTCGTCGATTCCGTTGCGTACCGGTACCCAGGCCGCCCCCATGTTCTGGAAACCGTGACAGCCGGAGTTCTCGTGCCGCAGGTAGTACAGCAGTTCCTGGAGCAGCCAGGCATGTGCCTTGTCCCCGACGCCCTCGTGCCGGATCAGCATCTGTGCCTGGTGGGTGACTTCGGCCCAGGACAGGTGCCGGAGAGCCACCTTGTGCTTGCGCCGGCCGTCGATCTTGACGTCGACGAGCGGGCTGCCCTCCAGCGCGACGTCGTTCGACAGCGTGATCACGGCCTCGTAGCCACGGCGTGCGGCGATGTCCGCGTATGCCTTCACCTGCTCGGGCTTGAGGCTGTTGCCGTTGGTCTTGGTCTCCACCAGCGCGGTCCACAGCTTGCCGGCCCGCTCGACACGGATGACCCCGTCGGGGCGTCGCGGTGTGTCGCCGTGCGGCAGGGAGACCTCGGTGAACGTCTCCATACGGCCTGACGGTGCTCCGAACGCCGCCGTGAGTCTCCGGCCGAACTCCGGCACCTGCGCCATCACCGACAGGAGTACCGACGTCGCGCGCATTTCCCGGTCCCGGTCGCTCTTGAGCACCGAAACCGGAAAGAGCCTGGCCTGCTTCCAGGACTCATTGTCCGCCAGAGACTTCCTGGCCACCCTGGGCACGGTGACCTTCTTCTTCGCTGTACGAGGCCGTGCCGCCTTCCTCGACCCGCCCTCGTCGGCGGGCGGGCGGGGAGACGGAACGAGGCCTGGCGTCACCTGCGGTTCCCGCTCAGCGGCCGGAGCCGGAACCGCCGTATCAGCCTGGTCGCCACCCTCCGTGCCGCTCAGCGCTTGCTCTGCGCCCGCGTCGTCCTCGATGTCGACGCCGAAGTCCGAGGCCAGACCGGCCAGGCCGGTGTCGTAACCCTGACCGACAGCACGGAACTTCCACTCTGCCCCACGCCGGTACAACTCACCGAAGATGAATGCGCTCTCCGTGCCGGCGTCATCGATCGCGAACCCGAGGAGACTCTCACCGCCCCCGTCGGCCAAGGTCACCTTCAGATCTTCCAGCTCTCCGAAACCAGCCCCCTCGTAGCGGCTCGCCGCCACGACGATCCGGTCGATGACGGACGGGACCGCGGTCAGGTCGAAGCTGATCCGGTCCTCGTCGCCGCTCTCCGTCGGTGTCTTCCCCAGTAGTTGCACACTCCCGTCAGCGGCAACCGGGTTGTTGTAGAAGTAGAAGTCGTCGTCGCTGCGTACCTTGCCGTTCCCATCCAGCAGCAGGACGGACACGTCCGCATCGCCTTCACCGGTCGGGCTGACCCAGCTCAAACTCGCGATCACCGAGCCGGTGTTCTCACTCAGGGCCGCCAGCGCCACGTTCGAGCCTTTGATCATCTCGTGCATGAACCCCCCAGAACTCGCAACTCGGGCACTCGGCTGCCCCCAGCCAGGCCCGCACCCCGCGCCGCTACCATGTGACGTACGGCACAACGAACGACTGTAGTGCCCGGCAACGGGACCGTGGGGCATCCCGAAACAACAAGCAGCGAGAAGCAAGGATCAACAGGGCAGCTTCCACCAGGCACGCCGGCCCGACCGGAGGGCACGCGCCGGACGTGGATCGAGGAGCATCGCCCGCGGATCTGCCGACGCAGTCCCGCCGCCTCGCTCCCCGCCTCACTCCCCGTCTCATTCACCGCCTCACTCCCCGTCTCATTCACCGCCTCATACGCCGTCTCATACGCCGTCTCATTCACCGGCGTTCACGGCCGTTCAGGCGGGATCGAAGTCTTCCCCGCGCCGACCGGCCGGCCGCCCAGGAACGCCGGTGAACGCACGTGAACGCAGGTGAACGCCCCGCACACAGCCCTGCACCCCACCACCCCTGTGGGAGCTGCCGGGGGCGACGGACGGCGAAGCCGCCCGAGCCGATGCCTCCCGGGCCCGTCCCGGACCGGCGCGACGCCACTACGATCGCCGGTCATGGACTGGCTCGAGCGCGCCGCGAAGCTGAGGCAGTGGAACAGGAACGGGACGCGCGCACCGCACAAGCCCTTGCTGTTCCTCTACGCCCTCGGCCGGTACCAGCGGGATGCCGACGGCGAGCTGCGGTACAGCGCTGTGGAGCAGGACCTGAAGGGGCTGCTGGCCGAGTACGGTCCGCCCAACAGGACCACCCCCGCCTACCCGTTCCACCATCTGGAGAGCGACGGGGTGTGGGAGGTGCGCACCGACCGCGGACCGGGCAGCCCCGGCAGTGCGGTGCGCGAGCTGCGGGCGACGGGGGCCGCGGGGCGGCTGGCGCCGGACCTGCGGGCGGCGCTGCGGCGTGACCCGGCGCTGCTCGGGCGGTTGGCACGGATCCTGCTCGACCTGAGCTTTCCGCCCTCTCTCCACACCGAACTGTGCGAGTCCGTCGGGCTGGAGCTCGAGCCCGCGGACACCGTGCTGCTCTCGCCCATCCGCAGGCAGCGGGATCCGTCGATGCGTGAGCGGGTCCTGACGGCCTACGAGTACCAGTGCGCCTTCTGCGGCTACGACGGCAGCCTCGGGGCGGTGCCGGTCGGGCTCGAAGCCGCGCATGTGCGCTGGTGGGCCTTCGACGGCCCGGACGACGTCGACAACGGGCTGTGCCTGTGCTCGCTGCACCACAGGCTCTTCGACAAGGGTGTCCTCGGTATCGGCGACAGCCACGACGTCCTGGTCTCGGAGCGCTTCGTCGGACGCAGCCCTGCCGCCCGCGAGCACGTCACAGCCCTCGCCGGCCGTCCGCTCATCGGACCTCGGCCGGGTGCCCGTCCCGTCGCGGAGGCGCACCGTTCCTGGCACGCCAAGCAGGTCTTCCGCGACGGCCCCCGCCCTGCCACGGCCGCCTGAACGCCGCGTCGCGGTCCGGCCGGACCCGCCGGTGGGGCGCGGTGGCACATGGCACGTGGTCTCCCGCTCGGCGACGGGTAGGGCGACGGGAACCGAGGCCCGCGCCGCGCCCGGGCAGGACGACACCCGCGGGGAGGCGATGAGACCGGCGGGGGCGATGAGGACCACAGGGGACGAGGCCCACGGGGTCGACGAGACCCGCGGGGTCCCGGCCGGCGCCCCTCACTCGGCCCGGCGGGTCCTGGCCACCCACTCGGGCGCCGGCTCGGCGGCGTCGCCGTACTCGTCGTGCCAGTTCCACCACGCGTACGGCGGGGTCTGGGGATAGCCCTCGGGCGAGTCCTCCCACGTCTCCTGCCGCCCGAGAGCGGTCATGTCGAGATAGCTCCAGGTGCTTCCCAGCGCCTCGTCGCCGCGGTTGTTGACGAAGTAGGTGCGGAACACGCGGTCGCCCTCGCGGATGAAGGCGTTCGTACCGTGCCACTCGTCCACACCGAAGTCGGCGTCGAAGTCTCCGGCGATGGTGTACCAGGGCATGGTCCAGCCCATCCGCGTCTTCACCCGCTCGATGTCCGGCTGCGGCGCGCGCGAGACGAAGACGAGAGTGGTGTCGCGAGCGTTCAGATGAGCGAGGTGGCCCACATGGTCGGCCACCATGGAGCACCCCCGGCAGGCGTGATCGGGCCAGCCGAACACACCGGGCTCGAAGAAGGCACGGTAGACGACCAGCTGCCGGCGCCCCTGGAACAGGTCGAGCAAGCTCACCTTGCCGTCGGGGCCCTCGAACTCGTACCGCTTCTCCACCGGCAGCCACGGCATTCGTCGTCGCCTGGCGGCCAGTTCGTCACGGGCGCGGGTCAACCGCTTCTCCTCGACGAGCAATCGCTGCCGCGCGGACTCCCATTCCTGCGGCGAGACGACCGGGGGTGTGTCCATGGTGGCATCCGCCTTCCGGATCGGTCCGGCTTCCTTCGCGGGACCCAGTGTGTGGTTCGGGAACTGCCTCGCACGTCCCTGCGTCCAGGGTCGGCCGCGGTGTCAGGGGCGCACGCTACGGGTTCCGCAGCTTCTGCTGGGGCTGCTCCGGCGCAGGCTCCTGCGGCTGCTCCTGTGGCTGTTCCTGTGGCTGTTCCTGTGGCTGTTCCTGTGGCTGTTCCTGTGGCTGTTCCGGGGGCTGCTCCGGGGGCTGCGGCTCGGCCGGTTCCTCGGTCTTGGGGGGCTGCGGCCGCTGAGGCTCGGGTTCGACCGGCTGCTTCTCATCCTGCTGGGGCTCCACCGGCTTCTCGGGCTCCACCGGCGATGGCGGCTGGTCCGGGTCGGGCGCCACCGGCTGGTCCTTCTGCTTCTCGTCCTTCTCGTCCTTCTCGTCCTTCTTCTTCTGCTCCTCCTGCTCCTTCTGCTTCTCGTCCTTCTTCTTCTGCTCCTCCTGCTCCTTCTTCTTCTGCTCCTCCTGCTCCTTCTGCTTCTCGTCCTTCTTCTTCTGCTCCTCCTGCTCTTCGTGCTCCTTCCGCTTCTCGTCTTCCTCCTTCTTCTGCTCGTCGTCCTTCTTCTGGTCGTCGTCCTTGTGCTTCTCGTCCTCGTCCTTCTTCTGCTCGTCGTCCTTCTTCTGGTCGTCGTCCTTGTGCTTCTCGTCCTCGTCCTTCTTCTGGTCGTCGTCCTTGTGCTTCTCGTCCTCGTCCTTCTTCTGCTCCTCGTCGCCGTGTTCCTCTTCCTCGTCCGTCCGATCGTCCTGCGTATCCCGGTCATCCCCCTCCGGGAACTCGTCCGCGGAGTCGGTGGAAGGATCAGGCAGTACGGGGAAGGCCGCGTTCGGCTGCTGGCCCTTGGGAGGGGGAATCGGGTGATCGCTCCGACCCTGGATGTCTCCGTTCGGGCGCTCGAACCACGCCTTGCTCTCCGGGTCGAACATCGTGACGGCCTTCATCGGCTTGGGCGCCGGGACCACCGCGACGATGGTGGACGAGCGGAACGCCGTCCACTTCTCGCCCTTGTACTTCTGCTCCCCCTGGACCGCGACGGCGGGGGCCAGCGGGTTGCCGCAGGCGCAGCGCACACGCGGGACGCCGCGGCCATCGACGAGGACCGCCGTGCCGGCCTGGAGGACTGCCTGGTACGCGGTCGCCCTGCCGTCCCGGTACCCGTGATTGGTGACCCGGGTGTCCCAGACCAGCCGAACCGGGGTCAGCGACCTCAGGTACGCGGGCACTTCGGCCTGCGGGATGCGCAGGGCACCCGCGAACGCGCTTCCCTTGCTCTCGTTCTCCGTGAGATACGTGATCTGCTTCTCCACATCGCAGCTCGCGACGTTCTTCGTACCCCCGTACAGACCGGGATGCGCACCGCTGACGGCCACGGTGCGTGACCCGATCCTCGACGCGCTGGGGCCGGACGGGGCCGCGGCGCTCCTGGTGTCCGTGGCCGCCGAGGGGGTGAACGGGTCACGGCCGGCCGCCGCGGCGGTCTGGAGAAAGATCTCCCCGCCTCCCCGGGATCCGCCTCCGATGAGGGAGATCGAGAGGATCACCGCCATGGCCACCACGACGGCCGCGCCGGCGCTCACCAGGGTCAGCCGACGCCGGCCCCGCCGCCAGATCGGCGGCTTTCCGCGGCCCGGGCCCGGCTCGTCGGGTCCGCCCGCCGCGGGCGGACCACTCGGAGGACCGGGCGGGGGCGGGGCGCCGGGCGGCGGCGATCCGGGCGGCTGGGGTTGTTCCAGCTCGTCGGACGGCCGACCGGTCAGCGGGCCGGACGGGGGGCCCGTCGGTCGTGTGGGGCGCTCGGACGGAGGAAGCTCTGACGTCACGGCAGTCTCCCCAGATTCGGGGACGTCGGGGAAATGATGCTGATCATCATTCGCCCTCCTCATCCCATTATGGGCTTCTGATGCGGTAAGGGTGGATCTCGGGAGTTGCCCGCTGCGGCGCCCGGACGGCGGCGCGAACGGCACGCCCATTGCGAGAGACCGGCGTTCTGGGCACCGGCTCCTGTCCCCAGGAAAGCCCGATCGTCACATTCACGTCATGCCGCTCGATTTCGTGGCTTGACAGACGGCGGATTGACAGGCAGCAGGGGCTTTACCGGCAGCGGCTTTACGGGCAGGGCCGCCCGACGCCGGCACGGACCGGCCGCCCGTCGATCACCCCGTCGATCACCCCGTCGATCCGCCTGCCGGTCCGGCCGTCGTCCGCACGCCGGGAACCGGCCCGCGGGGCGCTCGCACCGGGAACCCCGCCCACCCCGCGACTCGGCCGGGGGCGCCGCGGTTCCAGGAACGATCGGGCTATTCCGTGACATCCGTCACGGCGAATCGGGCACTAGGGAGCCCGATTAGTAGAAAGCCAGGGGCTGGACAAATGGGACTTGTCCACTTTGAGAGAGACATGTCCCTCGCGAGCCGTGGGGGTATTCGACCGGCTCGCCGGTTCCGCCCGCCTGCGTCCGATCCAGCGGTTTCTGACGGGTCAACAGAGGAACGCGGAGTTCCGGAATTGCGGCGAGCACGCCCGCAAGCGCATTTCAAGAGGCCTTCCGCCCTACGAGCCGGGATAGTAACGGCGCCCGTTGCTCCGGCCGCACGGCGCTTCTAAGAATGGCGGCGCGCAAAGGCGTCTCCGCAGCTCAGCACAGGACCAGTGCCGGGTCGACCGTTCCCCGGGGGCGCTCCGCGAGAACCGAGTGAGGTCATGCATGAGGAAGCACCGCAGGAAGACGCACTACCGGAAGATAACGATCGCCGCGGTCGCCCTGGGCGCCGTGGCTGTGCCCTCCGTAGCCATGGCCTGTCTGGACCCGCAGGAAGGCCAAAAGCGCCTGGAGAGCCGTGACGGCCGGTCCTGGGGGGAGTGGCAGAACGCCTCGGACGAGTCTCCCTGGCAGCGGGGCGGCTGGGACTGGAAGAAGAAGCACGGCGGTGAGCCCGGCGGCGAGCAGCCCGGTTCGGCACCGGGTGCAGCAGAGCCCGGCGGCTCGGAACCCGCCCCGCCGGCACCGCAGGCCCCCGCCCCCGCCGCCCCCGCGCCGGCCGCGCCGAAGCCCGCCGCCCCCGCGCCGAAGCCGGCCGCACCCAAGCCCGCGGCCTCCCCGAGCGCACCCGCGTCCTCCGCTCCCGCCTCCGGCGCCGTCGCGCGCGTCGTGCAGCTCGTCAACAGCGAGCGCGGCAAGGCCGGTTGCTCTCCCGTGAGTGTCAACGCCAAGCTGACCAAGGCCGCCCAGGACCACAGCAAGGACATGGCCGCCCACCGCAACATGTCCCACACGGGGTCCGACGGCTCGAACCCGGGCACCCGGATCACCCGCGCCGGTTACAACTGGAGCACGTACGGCGAGAACGTCGCCTACGGCTACGAGACCCCCGAGAAGGTCATGGCGGGCTGGATGTCCAGCCCGGGTCACAAGAAGAACATCCTGAACTGCGAGTTCAAGGAGATCGGCGTCGGTCTCGCCCAGCCGGGGAACTACTGGACCCAGAACTTCGGCACCGCTCGCTGACCACGCCCGCGGCCGTTCGCCCCTCCCGCGAACGGACCCCCACCGCGGCCTTCGAAGGCCCCGGCGCGTCTTGGGTTCAAGGGGTCGTCGCAACACCACTTGGTTTCAGGTGGTGAGTAGATCACGTAGACGCTCGGCTGGGGTATCCCAGCCGAGCGTCTTGCGTGGGCGGCCGTTGAGTTCCTGGGCGACGTGTTCGAGGTCTTCGGGACTGTGCAGGCTCAGGTCGGTGCCTTTCGGGAAGTACTGCCGCAGCAGCCCGTTGGTGTTCTCGTTCGAGCCGCGTTGCCAGGGCGAGGCCGGGTCGCAGAAGTAGACGGGCATGTCGGTGGCCATGGTGAACTGCTTGTGGCGTGCCATCTCGCTGCCCTGGTCCCAGGTGAGAGAGCCGCGCAGGTGGGCGGGCAGGGTCTGGATGGTGCGGACGAGCCCGTCACGGACGGTCTCGGCGTCGTGGGCTCCGCCCGACAGGTGGACCAGCATGGTGTAACGGGTGCTCCGTTCGACCAGGGTGGCGATCGCGGAGCGCCCGCCTGCGCCGATGATCAGGTCGCCTTCCCAGTGCCCGGGCACGGCCCGGTCCTCGACGGCGGCGGGCCGGTCGCTGATCATCACCATCGGGTCGATGAACCGGGGAGTGCGCCGCTCGGGGTCCCGGCGTGGTTTGCGGCGGGTCCGGCCGGAGCGGATGGCTGCCTGCACTTCCCGTTTCAGGCCGCCGCGGGCCTGGAAATACAGCGCCTGGTAGATCGTTTCCACGCTCACCCGCATGCTCTCGTCGTCGGGATGTTCCTTTACCAGAGCGTGGCAGATCTGTTCCGGTGACCACCGCCTGCGCAGGTGGTCCTGGACGAAGCGGCGCAGCCGTCCCTCGCGCAGCAGCTTGCGATCCTTGGGCCGGGGCCTGCGCGCTGCCGCCGCCCGGTGGGCCGCGTAGGGCTGGTAGCCCTCGCGGCCCGAGTTCGCGTCGATCTCCCGCTTGACCGTGCTCGCCGGCCGTCCCAGAGCACGCCCGATCGCCCGCAGCGACTGACCCGCCGCGCGCAGATCGCGGATCTTCTCGCGCTCGGCGAGCGTCAAGAATCGCGGGTTGAGCTGCTTCTCCAGGGCCGTCAGGCCCACCGGTGGCGTGGTCACACCGCACATCGTGACGGTCCCCGCCGTGTAGTCGACACGCCGCCCGTCGGCATAGGTGCGCGTCGTGGCGGTCTTCTTGACGCCCCAGTCCCAGTCCTTGGCCGTGCGCTCGTTCACACCGACCTGCCGGGCCGCGACCCGGCGTGCGACACCGGCGGCCCGAAGCCGCTCGTACTTGTCGCGCCCGGGGTGCCGCCGCGGCAGGCGCACCGAGTTCCATCCGGCTTTCCGGGCCCAGCCGAAGGCGGTGTTCCGGTTCACCCCCAGCTCACGCGCCACCACGGTCACGTTCCCCACGGCATCCAGCCGCGCAAGGAAACGCTCCCTCAACCCCGCAAGATCATCGCGTCCAACGGCCACGGTCCTCGCAACTCCCACAGATCGCGGGTGTTGCGAGGACCGTCAGAACCCAAGCCGCTCGGCCGGGGCCTTCGCCGTGTCCGGCCCCCGGGCCGCTGCGGGGGCCCGGGGTACGACGGCGGCGCGGGCCGGCGGCGGACGGCGGGAGGAGCACCGCGGACCGCGGACGGCAGGAGGAGCACGGCGCGACGCGCACAGGGCGTCCGGCCCCGATGCCTACCGGCGAGCCCTCGCACGTACCGCACCCTCCGTGCTGCTGAGACCGGCGCGACCTGGGATGCGGACGGCCGCCCGGCCGCGCGAGGGCGGCGCACTGGTCGCGGGGGAGGTGACGGCCGGCGACGGCCCGGGAGACGGGCGACCCGGGCGGGAGGACCTCCGCCGGCACCGGCGAGCACCCGAAGCGCCGGGGAAAGTCCTGCCGGACCTCTGGCCGTCCATGTGACCCACCAGTACCTTACCGCCGGTAAGACCCTGTCTCCCTCCTGCCCCACACCCCAGGAGCGCGCCGTGAAGACAGCACTTCCCCCGACCCTTGCCGGTGTCGCCGTCGCCCTCTCGATCACCGCCGCCGTCCCGGCGTCCGCGGCACCCGCGCCGCCGCCCGCGCCGGCGCCGACCGCGGCCACCGCCGCTCCCGGCTCGTCCGCTCTGCGCGAGGTGCTGTTCGTCGGCAACAACTGGGACGGCACCACCGACGTCCTGGAGCCCTCCGGCTCCCTCGCCAGGATCGGCCGGATCAACGTGATCCCGGACAAGGACCAGCGGATGCTGGAGATCCACCTCAACCCGCTGAAGCTCGCCTACTTCCTCGGCATCCGGTGGTCGGTCGGCGAGGGCCACGACCAGTTCGTCGACGACATGTACTCGACACCGGACGGATCGGCCGTCGTGGTGTCCCGTCCGAGTTTCGCCGACGTCGTCTCCGTCGACGTGGCCACCGGACGGCTCAACTGGCGTTTCCCGGTGTCGGGTTACCGCTCCGATCACATGGCGGTCTCCCCGGACGGGACCCGCGTCGCGGTCTCCGCGTCGACGTCCAACCGGGTGCACGTCCTGGACATCCGGACCGGCCGGGAGACGGGTTCGTTCACCACCGGCGACAAGCCGCACGAGAACGTCTTCACCGACGGCGGCAAACGGATCTGGAACAGTGCCATCGGCGAGGTCAACACGGCGCTGGACGACCCCTTCTGGGACTTCACCAAGGGCGACCGCAAGATCACCGTCGCCGACGCGAAGACGTACCGCACCGTCAAGGTCATCGACATGCGTCAGCGGCTGGACGCCTTCGGCCGCAAGGACCTCTCGGACGCGGTGCGGCCCGTGGCCTTCACCCCCGACGAGTCCACGCTCTACTTCCAGGTGTCCTTCTTCAACGGCTTCCTGGAGTACGACGTGGCCGCCGACCGGATCACCCGCGCGAAGACCCTCCCGAAGAATCCGGCGACCAGCGAGGACCGTACGACCTGGGTCAACGACTCCCGCCACCACGGCATCTCGATGAGCCCAGGGGGCGACAAGATCTGCGTCGCGGGAACGATGGACGACTACGCGACGGTGGTCGACCGCGCGACCCTCGAGGAGGGTCCGCTGGTCCCGGCGTCGAAGCCGTACTGGGCCACGGTGAGCGGGGACGGCAGGTCCTGCGTGGTCTCCGAGAGCGGATCGGACTCGGTCACCGCGATCGACTTCGCCACCGGCCGGAAGGTGGCGAGCGTGCCGGTCGGCGACCATCCCCAGCGCGTGCGGCTCGGCAAGGTGGCGGCCGACTGGACGGGGCCCTCGGCCGCGCGGGAATCGTCCCGGACGGCCGTGCGGGAGTAGTCCCGGAACCGGGCCGGGTCCGACGGGCTCAGCAGGGTGCGCCAGGCCCGCCGGCAGGGCACGGGCGGCGGCAGGGGGGCCAGGCGAGGGGCACGGGCGGGGGCGCGGGGACCGGAAGACGGGCACATGGGTGCGGCGGCAGGACGGTGCCCCTCCGGCCCCGGGTTCGGCTCCTGGATCGGCCAGGCCCCGGATTCGACCAGGCCCCGGATCCGGCCAGGCCCTGGATTCGGGGCAGCCCCGGGTTCGGCCGGGCCGCTCGGCTCGACTCGCCCCGGCTCGACTCGCCCCCGGTTCGCGGGCCACGGGACCCTGTTCCGGCGGCCGCCTGCCCCGAGCGGCCCCCGGCAGGCCCCGGCCAAAGGAGTGGCGGCTCCCCGGGGAGGGCGGCACCATCGGTTCATGACCCGCACGTTCGACCATCTGGTGGCGGAGGCCGAATCCGTGTCCGTGGCGGGCTGGGACTTCTCCTGGCTCGACGGGCGGGCGACGGAGCAGCGCCCGTCCTGGGGCTACCAGCGGCTGATGAGCGACCGGCTGGCACGGGCGTCGGCCGCCCTCGACATCCAGACCGGCGGCGGGGAGGTGCTCGCCGGCGCGCCGAAGCTGCCGCCGCTGACGGTGGCGACCGAGGGCTGGCCGCCGAACGTGGAGCAGGCCACCCGGCTGCTCCATCCGCTGGGGGCGGCGGTCGTGGCGGACCGCGACGAGCCCCCGCTGCCCTTCGGCGCCGAAGCCTTCGACCTGGTCGTCAGCCGGCATCCGGTGCGGGTCTGGTGGGAGGAGATCGCGCGGGTCCTGCGGCCCGGTGGCACGTACCTCTCGCAGCAGGTCGGTCCGGCCAGTGTCTTCGAGCTGGTCGAGTACTTCCTCGGGCCCCAGCCGGAGGAGGTGCGCCGGGCCCGCCGTCCCGACGACGCCCGTGAGGCCGCCGAGGCGGCCGGGCTGGAGGTCGTCGACCTGCGTGCGGAGACGCTGCGGACCGAGTTCTTCGACATCGGAGCGGTGATCTACTTCCTGCGGAAGGTGGTGTGGCTGGTGCCGGGCTTCACCGTGGCCCGGCACCGCGACCGGCTCCGTGAGCTGCACGACCGGATCGAGACGGAAGGCCCCTTCGTCGCCCGTACGACCCGCTTCCTGATCGAGGCCCGCAAGCCCGGCTGAGCCGCCCGCCGGGCCCCTCGCGAAGTGCCCTGCCGGGCTCCCTCGGCCCCCCTTGGACACTCGGCCGCCCTTGGACACACTCGGCCGCCCTTGGACACACTCAGGCCCCCTGGGCGAAGTGCCCCGCCGGGTGCTCTCCGGCCCCCTCGGGCGCCTCCGCGGAAGCCCCGCGGGGCCACCGCGGAGGTGCGGCACGCCCCGACGGGAGGGATCATCGGGGGATGAGTCCCGAGATCCATCTCGCCCAGCAGCCCGAGGCCGACGAGCTCCTCGGGCGCAGCCCGCTCGCCCTCATGATCGGCATGCTGCTGGACCAGCAGGTCCCGATGGAATGGGCCTTCACTGGCCCCTTCACGATCGCCGAGCGCCTCGGAAAGAACGACCTGGACGCCCATGAGATCGCCGCGCTGGACCCCGAGGGGTTCGCCGCCCTGCTGTCGCAGAAGCCCGCCGTGCACCGCTATCCGGGGTCGATGGCGAAGCGGATCCATCAGCTGTGCCAGTACCTGGTGGACGAGTACGACGGCGACCCGACGGCGCTGTGGAAGGACGCGCCGTCGGGCAAGGAGGTACTCGGCCGGCTGCACGCCCTGCCCGGCTTCGGCAAGCAGAAGGCCCAGATCTTCCTCGCCCTGCTGGGCAAGCAGTACGGTGTGACACCCCAGGGGTGGCGGGAGGCCGCGGGGGCGTACGGCGAGGAGGACGCCCACCGTTCGGCCGCGGACATCACGGGCCCGGAGTCGCTGGCCAAGGTCCGTGCGCACAAGCAGGAGCTGAAGCGCGCGGCGAAGGCGGCCAAATGACGCACAAGTACGCCCGAAGACGTACGAGTTGCCGTCATTGGCGCTAAATCTCGCGTGAGTTGCGGCACATGTGTTCACAGAACACTCAGAGATCGCTAGCTTCCCCTCAACCTCGTTCGCACCGGGAAGGACCTCTGTGAACGCAACCCATCGCAGAGCAGTGGCCACCGTGGCCGCAGCCGCACTCGCGACCCCGCTCCTGCTGGCATCCGCCTCGCCCGCAACCGCCGACCGGCACGACCCCGCCAGGCAAGCGGCCAAGCAAGCGGCCAAGCTCTCCAAGAAGCTGGTCCGCGAGTCGTCCGCCAAGGACGCCTTCAAGCACCTGCAGAAGTTCCAGCAGATAGCCGACAGCACCGGCGGTCACCGTGCCGCCGGTTCGCTGGGGTACGACGCCTCCGCCGCGTACGTGTACCAGCAGCTGAAGAAGGCCGGGTACGACGTCTCGTACCAGAACTTCGACTTCATCTACACCGAGACCCAGGCCGAGAAGCTGTCGGTGGTCTCCCCCGCGCCGCGCGACATCGCGATATCGGCGATGACGTACACCAAGTCGACACCCGTGGGCGGTGTCCGGGCGGATCTCGCCGCCGTCCCCGTGGACGCCGACGGCACCACGGGCTGCGAGCCCGCGGACTTCGCCTCCGGCACCTTCACCGGCAAGGTGGCGCTGATCCGGCGTGGTGGCTGCACATTCGCCCTCAAGCAGCAGAACGCGGCCGAGGCGGGCGCGATCGGCGCGATCATCTACAACAACACCGCGGGATCACTCGCCGGCACCCTCGGCGGTCCCGAGGCCGGAAAGATCCCGACCGGCGGCATCACCCAGGACGAGGGCGCCAAGCTGGCCGAGGACCTGGCCAAGGGCCCGGTGAGCATCGACTTCGAGATCCGTCAGCTCCAGGAGAAGCGCACCACGCGCAACGTCATCGCGGAGACGCGGCGCGGAAACGCCGCCAACACCGTGATGCTGGGCGCCCACCTCGACTCCGTGACGGCCGGCCCCGGCATCAACGACAACGGCTCCGGCTCGGCCGGTCTGCTCGAGGTCGCCCTGGAGTTCGCCAAGGCGGAGAAGCGGCCCGCGAACAAGGTGCGGTTCGCCTGGTGGGGCGCCGAGGAGAACGGTCTGCTGGGCTCCGAGCACTACGTCGCGAACCTGAGCGACCTGGGCAAGAAGGAGATCAAGCTCTACCTGAACTTCGACATGATCGCGTCGCCGAACTACGGGCTGTTCGTCTACGACGGCGACAACTCCGACGGCGTCGGCGCGCCGGCCGGTCCGGAGGGCTCGGCCCAGCTGGAGCGCGACATCAACGAGTTCATGGACCGCGTCGGCGCACCCCACGAGGGCACGGACTTCACGGGCCGCTCCGACTACGGCCCGTTCGTCGAGGCCGGTATCCCGTCCGGCGGCACGTTCACCGGCGCCGAGGGCATCAAGTCCGCCGCGCAGGTCGAGAAGTTCGGCGGCACGGCGGGCGTCGCCTACGACGCTTGCTACCACGCCAAGTGCGACGACATCAAGAACGTCAACATGAAGGCGTTCGACGTCAACATCGACGTCATCGCCAACGCCACCGGCACCTACGCGCACGACCTGAGCTCGCTGCGCAAGCCGGTCGTCACCGTCCCCACGGACGGCGACACGGGCAGCGGTGGCGGTCTGCACGACGGCCACGACCACGAGGTCACCGAGTAGCGGTCACCGCGTAGCGGTCACCGCGTAGCGGCACCGCACGCAGTGGGACTCCGTCCCCGGACCCGCCCCGCACCACCTGCGGGGCGGGCCCTCGCTCCCGCCGCCGGCGCGGCTCCACCGAGCCCCGCCGGCGCCGGGCCGCTCCTCCACCGGCACCACGCCGTCCCGGCCGCCCGAGGGCCGCCACCCGCTCGCCCGACCCCCGTGCGGCCTCCTCCGGCCGGCGCTCGTCCGCCCGCGTCCGGCCCCCGTCCGGCTTCCTCGGGCCCCCGGCCCGTCCGCCCCCGCTCCGCGCTACCGGCGACGCCTGCGGGCCGTGCCGAACAGGGAGCGGGAGATCTCCCGCCCCAGCTGGGTGCCGACCGAGCGGGCCAGGGACGTGAACAGTCCGCTGCCCATCCCCTGTCCGGCCGGGGACCCGTCCCGCCCCGGGGCGCGGGCCTCGGGTTCCGCACGGCGGGCCGCATCCTCCGCCTCCCGCGCCTCCCGCGCCGCCTCCGCCTCCCGCGCCGCACGCAACGCCGACTCCTCGGCCGCCCGCTGCTCCGCCGTCAGCTTCTCGTACGCCGACTCCCGGTCCACGGCCTGTGCGTAGCGCGCGTACAGCGCGGAGGCCCTCGCCGCCGCGTCCAGCCCGGCGTCGCCGAGCGGACCCATCAGCGACTGCGGCGCCCGCAGCCGTGTGACCGCGACGGGGGTCGGCGCGCCCGACTCGTTCAGCACCGTGACGACGGCCTCTCCCGTGCCCAGCGAGGTGAGGACCTCCTCCAGGTCGTATGCGGAGTCCGGAAAGGTCCGCACCGTCGCCTTCAGCGCCTTGGCGTCGTCCGGGGTGAACGCCCGCAGTGCGTGCTGCACCCGGTTGCCGAGCTGCCCCAGCACCTCGCCGGGCACGTCATCGGGGGTCTGCGTCACGAAGAAGATCCCCACGCCCTTCGAGCGGATCAGGCGCACCGTCCGGGTGACCGCCTCCAGGAAGGCCTTGGAGGCACCGTCGAACAGCAGGTGCGCCTCGTCGAAGAAGAACACCAGCTTCGGCCTGCCGAGGTCGCCGACCTCCGGCAGATCCGCGTACAGATCCGCGAGCAGCCACATCAGGAACGTCGAGAAGAGCTGCGGCCTGTCCTGCACCCCCGGGAGTTCCAGTACGGACACCACCCCGCGCCCGTCGGGCGCCGTCCGCAGCAGCTCGCCCGTGTCGAACTCCGGCTCGCCGAAGAAGTCGCTCGCCCCCTGCTGCTCGAAGAGCGTGATGGCCCGGAGGATCACTCCGGCGGTGGCGGTGGACAGCCCGCCGATGCCCTTCAGCTCCGGCTTCCCGGTGTCCGACACCAGGAACGCGACCACGGCCCGCAGATCCTTCAGGTCCACCAGTTCGAGGCCCTTGGCATCGGCGTAGTGGAAGATCAGGCCGAGGGACTGCTCCTGCGTCCGGTTGAGCTGGAGCACCTTGGAGAGCAGCACCGGCCCGAAGTCCGTGACGGTCGCGCGGACCGGGACGCCGCGGCCGATGCCGCCCAGCGCGTAGAACTCCGCGGGGAATCCTCCGGCGCGCCACTCCTGGCCCACCTGCGCGGCTCGCTCCACCACCTTCTCCCCGCCCCGGCCGGGCGCGGCGATCCCCGAGAGGTCGCCCTTCATGTCGGCGAGGAAGACGGGGACGCCGTTCGCCGACAGCTGCTCCGCGAGCAGCTGGAGCGTCTTGGTCTTGCCCGTGCCGGTCGCACCGGCGACCAGACCGTGGCGGTTGAGCATGCCGAGCGGGATCCTGACCGGCGCCCCGGGCAGGCAGCGGCCGTCGTGGAGCAGGGCACCCAGCTCGAGGGCGGGCCCGGGGAAGGCGTAACCGGAGGCGATCTTCCGCGTCTCGTCGGTGAGATCCGCCGCCCCGGCCGGGCCCGCGGGCGGGGTCGGCTGCTCGGGCTCAGTCATGACACGGCCCCCATCTTCCGGGTTTGCGAGGCTTTTGCGGGGTTTTGCCCAGCATCCCACCGGCACGGCCTGGCTGCGCCGACCGCCGCTTGCCCGGTAGGCTTTCCGTGTGATCTTCAAGCGCATCGGCAACGGGCGGCCGTATCCCGACCACGGCCGGGAAAGCACCCGGCAGTGGGCGGATGTCGCGCCGCGCCCGGTCCGCCTCGATCAGCTCGTGACCACCAAGGGCCAGCTGGACCTCGAGACCCTCCTCGCCGAGGACTCGACCTTCTACGGCGACCTCTTCGCCCATGTCGTGAAGTGGCAGGGCGACCTCTACCTCGAGGACGGGCTGCACCGCGCCGTGCGCGCGGCACTCCAGCAGCGGCAGGTGCTGCACGCCCGCGTACTGGAGCTGGACTGACCCGGACCGGCCGCCGCGGGCGACCCGTTCGGGCCCCTGAGCCCCCGTAAGGCGCAGCCCCCGCGACCCGTAAGGCGCAGCTTCACGTCCATACGGACGCAAGCGGATGATCGTTAAGTAGGCATAGCCACCGGACCGCATTACGCTGCGCCCATGAGCATGCTCACTCCCCCAGGCATGGGCGGAAAGTACCGCATCACGGGCAATGCGTATCCGCGTATGCGCCGCCCTCGTCGCCGCCGCAAGGTCGTGCTCGCAGCCGTCGCAGCCGTGGCCGTCCTCGGCCTCGGCGGGTGGGGAACGCTGCAGCTCATCGACGCCTTCTCGGGCGATACCGGGAAGGCCGCCGCCAAGAGCCGGGCTGCGGCGTGCAAGCCCAGGTCCGCACCGTCCGCCGCGCCGGCGCCGCCGAGGCCCGCCCAGATCACCGTCAACGTCTACAACGCCACCCCGCGCAGCGGACTGGCCAAGGCCACCGCCGACGAGTTGCAGAAGCGCGGCTTCAACATCGGCAAGGTGGGCAACGCCTCGCCGGAGTACGACAAGAAGGTCCCCGGCGCCGGGCTGCTGCTGGGTGCGCCGGGGGCGTACGAGGGGCCGTTCAGCGTGCTGGGCACCCAGCTCACCGGCGCCCAGGTCAAGGCCGACGCCCGCACCTCGGCCGACGTCGATCTGATCATCGGCACGGCCTTCAAGGCACTGAACACCAAGCCGGTCGCGGACAAGGCGATGGCCGCGCTGACCGAGCCCTCGCCCGCGCCGGGCGAGTGCGGCTGAACCGGACGGCAGGCGGGCCCGACGTCCGGGGCCCGACGTCCGGGGCCCGAGTGGAGCGCGCCCCGGGCACGGCGGGTACGGCGGGTACGGCCGGGCGACTCCCGGCCGCGTACCCCCCGGACTGCCCTACTCGGCCGCGCCGTACATCCGGTCCCCCGCGTCACCCAGGCCGGGAACGATGTAGCCCTGCTCGTTGAGCCGCTCGTCGACGGAGGCCGTCACCACGGTCACCGGAGTGCCCGCGAGCTCGCGCTCCATCACCTCGACGCCCTCCGGCGCCGCCAGCAGCACGACCGCCGTCACATCGTCGGCGCCGCGCTTGATCAGCTCCTGGATCGCAGCGACCAGCGTGCCGCCGGTGGCGAGCATCGGGTCGAGCACGTACACCTGGCGGCCCGAGAGGTCCTCCGGCATACGCGTCGCGTACGTCGACGCCTCCAGGGTCTCCTCGTTGCGGATCATGCCGAGGAAGCCCACCTCGGCGGTCGGCAGCAGCCGGACCATCCCGTCGAGCATGCCGAGGCCGGCCCGCAGGATCGGCACCACCAAGGGCCGGGGGCGGGAGAGCTTCACGCCCGTGGTCGCCGCCACCGGCGTCCGGATGTCGATCTGCTCGGTGCGCACATCACGCGTGGCCTCGTACGCGAGCAGGGTCACCAGCTCGTCGGCGAGGCGCCGGAAGGTGGGGGAGTCGGTGCGCCGGTCGCGCAGGGTGGTGAGCTTGTGCGCCACCAGAGGGTGGTCGACGACGTGGATCCGCATGGATCCAACAGTATCCGGGGCTGGCGTGGGCGCGGCCTCCGGAGGGAAGGTGGGACGTAGCCTTCCAGCGCCGAGGTGGTGTGGCCGATGCCGGAGCGGGATCAGCAGGACCGGGAGCAGCGGCGGGAACCGCGGCAGGAGCAGGAGGAGTCCGACGCCGAGCGAAGGCGGCGGCGCGCCCAGTTCCTCCGCGAACTGCACGAGGCGAAGGCCCTGCGTGACCGCGTCCAGCCCCGGCGCGCCCGCGCGGCCCGGATGCGCCAGGCGATGCGCATGCGCTCCTTCCGCTGGTGAGCCTCGGTGTCCCCTGGACGGACCCGTACGGCGCCGTTCGGTGGGCCCTCTCACTGAACGCGTGCACGACGCAAGGCCGGAAGACCTCTCGCGAAGCCGCTGTTTCTGCCACGATTCCGAGTGGGCGGGGCACGAGCAGCGCTCCGTCGGTCGTCACTACTCTGATCAGTGGGAGAGTCACGGTGTACTTCGCCGCACTGCTCGCGCGCACCGAAGACGGGTGGGTAGCGAGCGACACAGAGCTCGACGATGTGGAGTCCCTGTCGGATCTGGCCGACTTGGCCCGCGATGCCTCGGTGAACGAGGACACGGTGCTCGCCTTCATCGAGCAGGAAGACACATGGTTCGGCATCGTCCGGGTGGACGGCGAGGACGATCCTCGTGTCTTCGTCTCGGACGCCGCCTCGGCAGCACGCTCCTCCTACGGGGCGATGCTCACGGACGAGCTGCTCGGCAAGGACGAGGAGGATGACGAGCTGGAATCGCTCGACCTCGACGGCACGGAGGACGGCGAACCGGAGAGCGAGGAGGAGCCGTCCGAGGACTCCGAGACGGTCCCGGCCGGGCCGCTCGGCGACTCGGATCTGCTCGCCGACCTCGGGATGTCCGCGAAGGAGCTCTGCGCGCTCAGCTCCGAGGCGCTGACCGAGATCGCCGACACCCTCGGCGCCTCCGAGATCCTGGAGGCCGTCCGCTAGTGACGGACCCCGTGCGGGCGCCGTGGGAGGCGCCGATGCGGCTCGCGCTCGAGGAGGCCGCACGCGCGCCGCTGACCGGGGACGTCCCGGTCGGCGCCGTCGTGCTGGCCGAGGACGGCGCGGTCCTGGCGACCGGCCACAACGAGCGCGAGCTCACCGGTGACCCCACCGGTCACGCGGAGGTCCTCGCGCTCCGGCGGGCGGCCGCCGCGCTCGGCAGCTGGCGGCTGACCGGCTGCACCCTCGTCGTCACGCTGGAGCCGTGCACGATGTGCGCGGGTGCGCTGGTGCTGTCCCGGGTGGACCGGGTGGTCTACGGCGCCCGCGACGAGAAGGCGGGCGCGGCGGGCTCGCTCTGGGACGTGGTGCGGGACCGGCGCCTCAACCACCGCCCGGAGGTGATTCACGGAGTGCTGGAGGCCGAGTGCGCGCGGCAGCTCACGGCGTTCTTCCGGGGCGCGCGCGGGGGTGCCGCGGAGACCACCGGCCCGCAGACGCCAGACCCGCAGGCGCCGGGCTCTCAGGCCCCCGGCCCGCGGACACCAGACCCGCAGACGCCGGGCTCTCAGGCCCCCGGTTCGGAGACCTCCGGCTCTCAGGCCTCCGGAGAGGGGCTGGGCAACGGCCTTCCGGGGCGCTGACCGATACCGATTTCAGAGCACGGCACACCTTGGGCTAAGCTCTCTCCCGGTAGCGTGTCCGAGCGGCCGAAGGAGCTCGCCTCGAAAGCGAGTGTGGCGCAAGTCACCGAGGGTTCAAATCCCTCCGCTACCGCTCACAGACGAGAGGGCGGTCCCGATGGGGCCGCCCTTTCGTGATCTTGCGTCTCGTTTCCGCCGCCCTCCGGCGGTCTCACGCGTCGCCCCGAGCCCCCCGCCGGCCGGCCAGGGTCTCCTCCTCGGCCCGATGGGCAGCGGCGACCGTCACGGCGGACACGGCGAGGAAGAAGGTCGCTCCGGCGTCGAACCATCGCACACCCGACTTGAGTGCGGACTCGTACACGGCTCGGCTCACCGGCTCCCGGCCGCCGCGATGGGTGAGGTAGTAGCCCTCCGCGGTGCGCTCCGGCTGCCCGGCGGCCGGAGCTCCACCGATGGCGACGCACAGCACGACGACGGCGACGAGGGCTCCCGCCGCAGCCCGCAGCCACCGGGGGGTGAGCCACAGCGCGAGGAGGAAGTCCGGGCCCCGGGTGGGCAGGCCCACGCGGTGGCAGCGCAGCACCGCGCCCCAGAACAACGGGAACATCAGCCCGAACAGGGTGAAGGCGGCGGCCTCGGGCACCACCGGCCTTCCTGGCAGCAGGGTCAGCACCACCGCGGTCGCGGCCGGCCCCGCCAGGAACAGGGACACCCCCACATGGACCTTGTAGCCGGTCGGCACAGGCACGCACCCCCCTCTCGCCGGATGCCAGAAGCCTGGCCCTTGGGGCGTCGCCGGAGGAGTGCCCCTCCCGGCAGACACCGGCGTCCGGGATTGCGAGGTTCCGGCAAGACCGCCGGCCCTGCCCCGCCACCGCTGGTGAGGGCGCCCCTCACGGCCGTACGGACGACCCCGGCAGAGGGGTCCTCCGCTTCTGATCGCTCGGTTAGACTCACGCGTCCGCGGAGGTACCGCAGGGGAGGCAGGGACTAGTGGTGCAAGCGAAGAAGATCGCTCTCTATGTGGTCGTCGTCTTCGTGCTGTACACGATCATCACCTCCCCGGACCGGGCGGCCGAACTCGTCGGGGTGGGCTTCGAGGGCATATCGAGCGCCGCGCAGGGCGTCGGGGAGTTCATGTCGGAGCTCGTCAACTAGTTCCGGTGGTTCCGGGTACGGCACCGCCGATCCGGCGGCCTCCCCGTGCCCCACCCGGACGCCGCCGGTCGGCGGTGCGGGACGTCACCACCCGGGTGATCACCCCGCGCGGCCACCGAGCCGCCCCCTCCCTGAGGCCTTTCAGCCCCCACCGTAGAGGTGCGGGGCTTTTTCACTTATGCACCAACTTGCTCCCAACACGACGTTATGGGGTGCTTGAACACAGTGGACCTGTGTTGTGATGCTATGACCGCTTTTGATGGATGAGTTGACCCGGCGTTGACCCTTGGGGTTGACGCCGTTCGACCCGTGAAGGGGTGGCGTGACCGTGCCGGCCAGTACTGCGCCTCAAGTGCCGCCCCAGAACGAGAGCGAGGGCCGGACCAAGCAGAGCCGGGGCGCGGACACCAGGGCACTGACCCAGGTGCTCTTCGCCCAGATGAAGGACCTGGAACCGGGCACACCCGAGCACACCCGCGTCCGGGCCGCGCTGATCGAGGCCAACCTGCCGCTGGTCCGGTACGCGGCGGCACGTTTCCGCAGCCGCAACGAGCCGATGGAGGACGTGGTCCAGGTCGGCACGATCGGCCTCATCAACGCGATCGACCGCTTCGACCCCGAGCGGGGCGTGCAGTTCCCGACGTTCGCCATGCCGACCGTGGTCGGCGAGATCAAGCGGTACTTCCGCGACAACGTCCGGACCGTGCACGTGCCGCGTCGGCTGCACGAGCTGTGGGTGCAGGTCAACGGCGCGACGGAGGACCTGACCACGGCGCACGGGCGGTCCCCCACGACGGCCGAGATCGCCGAGCGGCTCAAGATCTCCGAGGACGAGGTCCTCGCCTGCATCGAGGCGGGCCGGTCGTACCACGCGACGTCACTGGAGGCCGCACAGGAGGGCGACGGCCTCCCCGGCCTGCTGGACCGGCTGGGCTACGAGGATCCCGCGCTCGCCGGGGTCGAGCACCGCGACCTCGTACGCCATCTCCTCGTACAACTGCCCGAGCGCGAACAGCGGATCCTGCTGCTGCGCTACTACAGCAATCTGACGCAGTCCCAGATCAGCGCCGAGCTCGGAGTCTCGCAGATGCATGTGTCAAGGCTCCTCGCCCGCAGCTTCGCACGACTGAGATCCGCAAACAGGATCGAGGCGTAACCGAATCGGGTAGACCCCTTTCAGCCCATTTCGAGGGGGACGAATGCCGTATACCCCCTTTTTCCTGCGCTGATCTGACGCTCCGTTGTCGACATGTCACTACAGCGTGTTGCCGACATGTGACATTCTGCCGGAACCGCGTTTGCCGCGGCCCCGCCTCCGGTATTCAGGTGGAGGCTGCGTTCCTCCGATGGTCGCGGCCGACGCGACCGTCCGCGACCTCCAGGGGGTGGCATGTCCGCAGAACAGGGCAGCTCGAAGGTGCTCACGCTCACGCAGAGCGCTCCCTCGACCGACGCGCTCCCGGCGCCCGAACCGATGCCCGCGCCCACGCCCGTGGACGTGTCCATGGACATGTCCGCGCCCGCGTCCATGGACGTGTCCATGGATCTGCCGGCCGAGGCCGCCGAGGCCACGGAAGCCACCGGGGCCCTCGACACCCGCACCCTGTCGCGCTCGCTCTTCCTGCGGCTGGCCGCCCTCGACGAGGACAGCCCCGAGCGTACGTATGTACGCGACACGCTGATCGAGCTCAACCTGCCTCTGGTGCGCTACGCGGCGGCACGCTTCCGCAGCCGCAACGAGCCGATGGAGGACATCGTCCAGGTCGGCACGATCGGCCTCATCAAGGCGATCGACCGCTTCGACTGCGAACGCGGCGTGGAGTTCCCGACGTTCGCCATGCCGACCGTGGTCGGCGAGATCAAGCGCTTCTTCCGGGACACCAGTTGGTCGGTGCGCGTTCCGCGCCGGCTCCAGGAGCTGCGGCTCGCGCTGACGAAGGCCAGCGACGACCTGGCCCAGAAGCTGGACCGCTCCCCGACGGTGCCCGAACTCGCCGCGGTACTGGGCGTGTCGGAGGAGGACGTGGTCGACGGCCTCGCCGTGGGCAACGCGTACACGGCGTCCTCGCTGGACTCCCCGTCACCCGAGGACGACGGCGGCGAGGGCTCCCTCGCGGACCGCCTGGGCTACGAGGACGGCGCGCTGGAAGGCGTCGAGTACCGCGAGTCCCTGAAGCCGCTGCTGGCCAAACTCCCCCCGCGCGAACGCCAGATCATCATGCTGCGCTTCTTCGCCAACATGACGCAGTCGCAGATCGGCGAGGAGGTCGGCATCTCCCAGATGCACGTCTCCCGGCTGCTCACCCGGACGCTGGCGCAGCTGCGCGAGGGCCTGATCGCCGACTGACGCGCCGCCCGTGGGGCGGCGCGCCCCCGCGGGCGTGCCGCCGGCCGCGCGGTCGACCACCGCTTCCCGTGGCGGGGTTCCGCTCCGCCCGGGCGTCGGACAGACTGTGCCGATGCGACGGCGGCGACGGCCACGGCCACGGCGACGGGTCGGCTACGGGCTGGCGGGGGTCGCACTCTGCCTCGGCGGGGTGCTCTCGGCCTCCGGATCCGACGACCGGGGCGACGGGTACGCGGCGATAGGAGCCGGCGGGCACGGGCCGGAGGGCGCCGTGCCGCCGTCCGGGGACGTCGTGCTCGTGCCCCTCGACGACGACACATCCGATCGGCCGTCCGGTTCGGCGCCGCCTCCCGGCGGTCCGGCGGCCGGCAGGGCCGGCACCGGCCCGGGCACGCCGGGCGCGGGGACCGGGACGGAGAGCTCGGGGGTCCCCAACGCGCCCGGGATCCCTGGCGCGTTGAGGCCCGGAGGGGGAACGGGCGGCGGGCCGGAGCCGGGGCCGCCGGGAGGGGGGAGCGCACCGCCCGGCACGAGCCGGCCGACGCCCCCCGCACCGGATCCGCCACCGGATCAGCCGCCGAAACCATCGCCGCAACCGGCGCCCGGCCCCGCCGTGCTGGTGGTCGCGGAGGTGAGGAGGTCACCCGCGGACGAGCGGTGGTGCGAGAACGTCACCGTGGAGTTCCGCAACGACGGTGGCACAGCGGTGCGTTCGGGCACCGTGGTGTTCGGCACGCACATCATCGGCGTGCTCGGCACCGACTGGGCGACGATCGATTCCACCCGGAAGCTCCCGTCGCCCATCGCCGCGGGTGCGGCGAGGACGACGGCCTACCGGGTGTGCGTGGACTCCTGGCGCGTGCCGCTGGGCATGCGCGTCGAGACGCGGGACGTGCGCGCGGAGCACCCGTAGCGGTAGCCGCCGCGCGGAGCACCCGTCCCGGCCGGACGCCGGACGGAGTACCCGTGACCGCAACCGCCGCGCGGAGCACCCGTCCCGGCCGGACCGCGCGCCCCCGTCCCGGCCGGACGCCGGACGGAGTACCCGTGACCGCAACCGCCGCGCGGAGCACCCGTCCCGGCCGGACCGCGCGCCCCCGTCCCGGCCGGACGGACCTCGCGCGGCCGGTTCCGGAGGGTCAGCCGAGGGCGAGCCAGACGACCGTGCCGAGGATCGCGACGGCCGCCACGATCCCGACCATCAGCCCGACCCGGGGTCCGGCCGGCGCGGGCGCCGCGGCGCCGCGGCCTCCGTGCTGGGGGCCGCCCTCGTCGACGAAGGCGCGGAACATCTGCGTGCTGCCCGCGGGGTCGTGGCCCTCGGGGCCCTGGGGCGCTTGGGGGTTGTGTGCCATGGGTCAGGACCCTAGCGAACCCGGGTGAGCCGCCCAAGTCCCGGTCGGCCGCACCCGCGACATGCCCGCACGATGTCCTACTTCCCCCGCCGGCGCGGCCGGATCATGACGTCGCGCACGCACAGCCTTGGAGGTTTCTTTACCCCGCACGCACCCGCTTTCGTTTGCCTGTAGCAACCAACTGCTTCTATGGTTGCCCTAAGCAACAAGACGGGGGGGGTGTGCATGGCCGAACGGAGTCGGTACGAGGAGCTGGCCCGCCAGATCAGCGCCATGGGTGCCGTGAGGAGGAGCATCGCGCGCCTGCTGCCCGCAGAGTGCCCGTCCGGTTCCGCCGCCGTGCTGGCGCTCCTGGACCGACACGGGGAGATGCGGATCAGCCGGCTCGCGGAGCTTCTGGCGGTCGACATGTCCGTCACCAGCCGTCATGTGGCGCACGTCGCCCGGTGCGGCTGGATAGAGCGCTCCCCCGACCCGGACGACGGACGCTCGCGCATCCTGCGGCTCACCCCCGCGGGGCTGGCCCAGCTCGACGAACTCCGCCGGCGCACGACCGACCTGTTCGCCCACCACCTCGAGGACTGGTCCGACGAAGACGTCGCACGGCTCAACGCGCTGCTGGCCCGCCTCCGCGCATCGGTCGGGGACTGCCGGACCTCCCGCACGCCCGCCTAGGAGACAAGGAGACGACGACGTACATGGCTACGACCACACCGGCCGGTGTGCGGGGCGGCCACGCCGAGCACGAGAGGACCTCCGCCTCCGAGGGCGGCGCGCCGATGACGCACCGGCAGATCATGGAGGCGCTGTCCGGGCTGCTGCTCGGCATGTTCGTCGCCATCCTGTCCTCGACCATCGTCTCCAACGCCCTGCCCGAGATCATCTCCGACCTGGGCGGCGGCCAGTCCGCCTACACCTGGGTGGTCACGGCGGCCCTGCTGGCGATGACCGCGACCACCCCGCTCTGGGGCAAGCTCGCCGACCTCTTCAGCAAGAAGCTGCTGGTGCAGACGGCCCTGCTCATCTACGTCGCGGGTTCGGTGGTGGCCGGGCTCGCGCAGGACACCGGCACGCTCATCGCCTGCCGCGTGGTGCAGGGCATCGGCGTCGGCGGCCTCACCGCCCTGGCGCAGGTGATCATGGCGGCGATGATCTCCCCGCGGGAGCGCGGCCGCTACAGCGGCTACCTGGGGGCGACGTTCGCCGTCGCCACGGTCGGCGGCCCGCTGCTGGGCGGCGTCATCACCGACACCGAGTGGCTCGGCTGGCGCTGGTGCTTCTACGCCGGTGTGCCGTTCGCGCTGATCGCGCTGCTCGTGCTGCAGAAGACCCTGAAGCTGCCCGTGGTGAAGCGCGAGGTCAAGGTCGACTGGGCGGGCGCCCTGTTCATCAGTGCCGCGGTCTCGCTGCTGCTGATCTGGGTCACCTTCGCGGGTGACAAGTACCCCTGGCTGTCCTGGCAGACGTACGCCATGACCGGCGGGGCGGTGGCCCTGGGCCTGGTCTTCCTGATCGTCGAGTCCCGGGCGAGCGAGCCGCTCATCCCGCTGCGGCTGTTCCGCAACCGGACCATCACGCTGGCCTCGCTGGCCTCGCTCTTCGTGGGTGTCGCGATGTTCGCCGGCACGGTCTTCTTCAGCCAGTACTTCCAGCTGGCCCGGGGTGAGTCGCCCACGATGTCCGGCGTCATGACCATCCCCATGATCGCGGGGCTGTTCGTCTCCTCGACGGTCAGCGGCCTGGTCATCACCAAGACCGGCAAGTGGAAGGCATGGCTGGTCAGCGGCGGTGTCCTGGTCACCGGTGGACTCGGACTGCTGGGCACGATCCGCTACGACACCGAGTACTGGCGCATCGCCGTCTCCATGGCCGTCATGGGTCTCGGCCTCGGGATGATGATGCAGAACCTGGTGCTCTGCACCCAGAACCAGGTGGCCTCGCGGGACCTGGGCGCCGCCTCGTCGGTCGTCACCTTCTTCCGGTCGCTGGGCGGCGCCGTGGGCGTCTCCGCCCTGGGCGCGGTGCTCGCCGACCGCGTCACCCGCTACGTCGAGGACGGCCTCGCCGAACTCGGGCCGCGCGGCGCGTCGATGGGCCACGGCGGCACCGGCGGCGGAGGCATCCCCGACCTGGACGCGCTGCCCGCCCCGGTCCGCACCGTGATCGAGAGCGCGTACGGGCACGGGGTCGCGGACGTGTTCCTGTACTCGGCCCCGTTCGCGCTGCTGGCGTTCCTGGTGACCCTGTTCATCAGGGAGGTGCCGCTCAGGAGCGCGCTCAAGGGCGCCCCCGCGAACCCGTCCGCCGCCCCGGCCGCTGCTCCCTCCACCCCTTCGTCCGCTGCTCCGGCCGTCGCCCCGGCCGTCGCCCCAGCAGTCGCCCCAGCCGCGCCCTCACCGGAATCCGGTGGCACCGCCCCTGCGGGGACACCGGTCGCCATGGCCGGCGGGACCGCCGTGCGCGGTGTGGTGCGCGGCTCGCAGGGAGCGCCCGTCGGACGGGCCGCCGTCACCCTGATCTCGCCCGAGGGCCGGGAACCGGCCCACGCGGTGGCGCGGACGGACGGCTCGTACACCCTGGACACGCCGGGCTCGGGCCCGTACGTCCTGATCGCCTCGGCCGACGGCCTGCAGCCGCAGGCGTCCACGGTGGTCGTCGGGGACGAGCCCCTGAACCGCGACATCCTCCTCGCCGGTACGAGCGGGCTGAACGGCACCGTGGTCGCGGCGGAGGACGGCGCGGCGGTCGAGGGCGCGATGGTCGTCGTCACCGATGTACGCGGGGACGTGCCGGCCACCGGCACCTCCGGCCCGGACGGGGGCTTCGCCTTCACTGGGCTGGCGCCCGGCGGGGTGACCGTCACCGTGAGCGCCCCCGGCTTCCGGCCGCTGGCCCTCCCCGCGGAGATCGGCGGGGGCGTCACCCGGCTCGAGGTGGCCCTGCGCACCGGCGCCGTGGTCCGCGGCACCGTCCGGGCCGGGGACGCCGGGAGCCCGCTGGCCGACGCCCGGGTGACGCTCGTCGACGCGGCGGGGAACACGGTCGCGACCGCGGCCACCGGCGACGACGGCGGGTACGCCTTCACCGACCTCGACGCAGGCGCGTACACGGTCATCGCGACCGGCTACCCACCGGTGGCGGGCACGCTCACCGTGACCGGCGGCGGTGTGCACGGCCACGACATCGCACTCGTCCACGCGGACGAGTGACCGGACCCCCGGGCGGCGCTCCCAGCGGAGGCGGCGCCCGGGCCGGGGCGGCGGGCAGGGGACGGCCCGCCGCCCCCTTCGAGCGGCTCCGGTTCCGGCCTGCGGCTTCCGCTCGCGCGACCGGCGCCCGCCCCGGCCGATGGCTCCCGCTCCGCCCGCCACCGCCGCCGGCCTGCGGTCCGGCAGCCGGCTTCCGCGTCCTGCGGTGAAGCGGTCGCCATGGGCGGCCTCCCGGTGGGACCGCCGGGGTGCTCCGTACGGCGCTACTGCGGCGAGGTGAGGTCGTACAGGGTGGTACCCCCCACGGTGACCTGGGTGAAGTTCGCCGTGACCCACTCCCGGATCTCCTCGGAGCTTCCACCACCGGGGCCCCGGCCCCGGCCGCCGCCCTCCCCGCCGTCGATGAACCAGTGGATCTCCCCGTCGGCCACGTACTGCTGGAAGCGGGCGAGCGTCGGGGACGGGTCGCTGCCGTTGAATCCGCCGATCGGCATGACGGGCAGCTCCGTGGCGAGTTGGTAGGAGGCGGCGTTCTGGGAGCCGACGGCCGCGGCCACCCAGGTGTAGGCGGAGGCGTTCTCGGTCAGCCGGGAGACGACGGCGGAACCCACCTCCGGACCGTCGAGCAGCCCCCCTGCCCGGCCGGCGCCGGCCGGGCCCTCGCCCCCTGTCAGACGGCCCTGGCCACCGCCGGGCTGCCCGCCCTGACCCTGACCCGGTCCCATGCCCTGGCCTTGGCCCTGGCCCTGGCCCTGGCCCATACCCTGCCTGGGTCCCTGACCCTGACCCGCACCCTGGCCCTGCCCCGGCCCCTGGCCCTGGCCGTCCCCCGCACCGGGCGGCATCATCCCGCCGCCGCCCGCCGCGAGACCGCCCTCCGCCGCGGGACCGCCGTCGCCGCGGGGGCCGGGGCCGCCACCGGGCCCGCCACGCGCGGACGCGGGCCCGGCGACCACCAGTGAGCCCTGGTGCCCGGTGCCCACCGTGGTCAAGGTGTACGCCACGGGGCCGGCCAGCGACGCCGCGAGCCCGAGGCCCGCCGCGCCCAGCGCGAGCCCGCGCCCGAGCCGTCCGGCGAACAGCAGCCCCAGTGCGGCCGCGAGCCCGCCGACCAGCACCGTCCAGCGCAGCCACGGCACGAAGTCCGGAGTGCGGCCGAGCAGGACCCAGGCCCAGACGGCCGTCACCGCGACCGCACCCGCCAGCACCGCACGGGCCGCCGGGTGCGCACGCTCCTCCCACAGCACGGTGGTGCCCATGCCGACGAGTGCCGCGATGTACGGGGCGAGCGCCACCGTGTAGTACTCGTGGAAGATGCCGGCCATGAAGCTGAAGACCAGGAGCGTCGTCAGCAGCGCCCCGCCCCAGACGAGGAACGCCGCCCGCGCGGTGTCGGTCCTGCCCGCGCGGCGGGTCACCACGAGGCCGGCGACGAGCAGGACCAGTGCGGCGGGCAGCAGCCAGGAGATCTGGCCTCCGACGCTGTCGCCGAACATCCGCCCGATACCGGTCTCACCCCAGCCGCCGCCCCGGGGCCCGCCGCCTCCGACGCTGCCGGTCTCGTTGCCGTTGATACGGCCGAGGCCGTTGTAGCCGAAGGTGAGCTCGAGGAAGCTGTTGCTCTGGGATCCGCCGATGTACGGGCGCGAGGACGCCGGCCACAGTTCGACGATCGCCACCCACCAGCCACCGGAGACGATCAGCGCCAGTCCCGCGAGGGCGAGTTGGCCGATCCTCCGCCGCACCGGCGCGGGCGCGCACACCGCGTACACCAGCGCGAGCGGCGGCAGGACGAGGAACGCCTGGAGGGTCTTGGTCAGGAAGGCGAAACCGATGGCGGTGCCCGCCGCCACCAGCCAGCCCGTGCGGGCCCCTTCGAGGGCGCGCAGCACGCAGTACACGGCCACCGTCGTCAGCAGCGCCAGCAGCGCGTCAGGATTGTTGAAGCGGAACATCAGGGCGGCGACCGGCGTCAGCGCCAGCACCGCGCCCGCGATCAGCCCCGCCGCGGCGCCGAAGCGCCTGCGGACCGCCGCGTGGAGGACGGCCACCGCCCCCACCCCCATCAGCACTTCGGGCACCAGGATCTGCCAGGACCCCAGCCCGAACAACCGGACCGACAGCGCCATCGGCCAGAGGGCGGCGGGCGGCTTGTCGACGGTGATGGAGTTCGCGGCGTCGGACGAGCCGAAGAAGAACGCCTTCCAGCTCTCGCTACCCGCCTGCACGGCCGCGGAGTAGAAGGAGTTGGCGTAGCCGGAGGCGCTGAGGTCGTACAGGTACAGCGCCCCGGTCAGCACCAGCAGGGCGATCAGCGCGGGCCGCGCCCACGCCGGGTCCGCGGCCCGGGCACGGCGCGGCCGGGTTGGCCGGCCGCGGCGCGGCCCGGTCTCCGGCGGTGCGTTCCCGGCGGGCGCGTGGTCGTCGTGCGATGCGGGCGGTCCGGGCGGCCCGGGCGCTCCCAGCGGTCCCGGTGCCGCGTTCCCGGCGGGCGCGTGGTCGTCGTGCGGTGCGGTCGTCATCGTCGGTCCCCCGTGGTCATGCCGGTCGTACGGTCGTCGGAAGTCATGCCGGGCACGCCGTGAACGCCGGCCGCGCCGTGCGGACCGGCCGTACGGTGGTCGGAAGTCACGCCGGCCGCCCCGCGCGTACCGGTCATGCCGAGCGCGCCGGTCGCGCCGGCCGCGCTGTGCGTACCGTCGCCAGGTGCCGTCCCGGCCCCGGATCGCGGCAGGTCCCGGCGGTCGGGGAAGACCCAGGCGCGGTAGAGCAGGAAGCGCAGCACGGTGGCCGCGAGATTGGCCACGACCAGGACGGCCAGCTCGGTACCGCGGGAGGGGCTGCCCGCGGCGGCGTCCAGCGCGGCGAGGGAACCGCTGGTGAGGGCGAGGCCGATACCGAAGACCACCAGCCCCTGGGCCTGGTGGCGCACCGCCCGCTCGCGCCCGCGCACCCCGAAGGTCAGCCTGCGGTTCGCGGCCGTGTTGGCGACCGCCGAGAGCAGCAGTGCGGCGGCGTTCGCCGGCTGCGGCCCCACCCCGGCGCGGAACACCGAGTAGAGGAGCAGATAGAGAAGCGTCGACAGCGCCCCGACCGCGCAGAAGCCGACCAGTTGCCGGGCCAGCCCGCCGGGGACTCCGGTGATCCGGCCGTCCCTCGGGTCGTCGCCGAACGGCCGCGCGAGCCGGTCCAGCGGCAGTGCCCCCACCGCCAGCGCCCGCCCGACCCGCAGCACGCCCTTCAGGTCGTCGACGGCCGTGCGGACGATGTGCACGCTGGAGTCCGGGTCGTCGACCCAGTCCACGGGGACCTCGTGGATCCGCAGCCCGGCGCGCTCGGCCAGCACCAGCAGCTCGGTGTCGAAGAACCAGCCGGTGTCCTCGACCATCGGCAGCAGGCGCTCGGCCACGTCCCGCCGTATCGCCTTGAACCCGCACTGCGCGTCGGAGAAGCGCGCGGCGAGTGAGCCGCGCAGGATCAGGTTGTACGTACGGGAGACGAACTCCCGCTTCGCCCCGCGCACCACCCGCGACGACCGGGTGAGCCGCGAGCCGATCGCCAGGTCCGAGTGCCCGGAGATCAGCGGGGCGACCAGCGGCAGCAGCGCCTTGAGGTCGGTGGACAGGTCCACGTCCATGTACGCCAGCACGGGCGCGTCGGACTCCGCCCACACGGTGCGCAGCGCACGGCCGCGCCCCTTCTGCTCCAGCCGGCGCACCCGCACCCCCGGCACCGAGGCCGCGAGTGCCGCCGCGACCCGGGGCGTGCGGTCGGTGCTGGCGTTGTCCGCGACGGTGATCCGGAAGCCGTACGGGAAGGTGCGGGCGAGATGGTCGTGGAGCCGGCGCACGCACGGCTCCAGGTCCTTCTCCTCGTTGAAGACGGGGATGACCACATCGAGCACGGGCGTGCCGGCCGCGCCCACGGGCAGATGCTCCCGTGCCGGCAGGGTGCCCGTGGCGGTGGTGCCCGCCGGGGTGTCGGTTCGCATGGTCCGACTCTCGGCGGGCCCACTGTCACGGCCGTGTGCCGGCGCTGTGCGCCGTCTGTGAGTCGCCCGGCTCCGGCACCAGCGCCAGCCGCACGGAGAAGACCGTGTGTCCCGGCGTGCTCGCCACGTCCACCGTCCCGCCGTGCGCCGTGACCACGGCGTGCACGATCGCCAGCCCGAGGCCGGTGCTTCCGGCATGGCGGGACCGCGAGGCGTCGCCGCGCGCGAAGCGCTCGAAGACATACGGCAGCAGCCCGGGGGGAATGCCGGGACCGTCGTCCCGGACCTCCAGTACGACCGCGCTCCGGCACTGAGACGTCCGCACGGCCGCGGTGACGGTGGTGCCCGGCGGAGTGTGGGTGCGGGCGTTCGCCAGCAGGTTGACCAGCACCTGGTGCAGCCGCTCGGGATCGGCCCGCACCACGGCGGGGTCGTCCGGCAGGTCCAGGCGCCAGACGTGGTCCGGGCCCGCGGCCCGGGCGTCGCTCACCGCGTCCACGACCAGCGGGGACAGATCGGTGCTCCGGTACGCCAGGGGCCGTCCCGCGTCGAGCCGGGCCAGCAGCAGCAGATCCTCCACCAGCCCCGTCATCCGGGTGGCCTCCGACTCGATCCGGGCCAGCGCGTGCCGGGTGTCGGGGCCGGGCCGCTCCCGCCCGCGCCGGGTCAGCTCGGCGTAGCCGCGGATGGACGCCAGCGGGGTCCGCAGCTCATGGCCGGCGTCCGCCACGAACTGCCGCACCCGGGTCTCGCTCTCCTGCCGCGCGTGCAGGGCCGAGTGGACGTGGTCGAGCATCCGGTTGAGCGCGGCGCCGACCCGGCCCACCTCGGTGCCGGGGTCGGCCTCCGCCTCCGGCACCCGCTCGTGCAGCGCCACCTCACCGCTGTGCAGGGGCAGTTCGGAGACCCGGGTGGCGGTCGCCGCGACCCTCCGCAGCGGGCGCAGCGCGACCCCGACAATGGTGCCGCCCGCCAGCCCGGCGGCGGCCAGCCCGGCGGCGGTCACACAGACCTCGACGACGACGAGGGTGCCCAGGGTGCTGTGGACCTCGGCGAGGGGGACGCCGACGAGGAACGCGCCGTTGGCGCCCAGCCGGTACTCCACGCGGTAGTCGCCGAGGCCCGGCACCTCCACGGTGTGCGGCTCCAGGTCGCGTGGAACGGCCGTGAGCGCGGCCCGCTCCGCCCCGGTCAGCGGCCGGTCCATGACCCGCGGACCCAGCGCGTCCGACTCCTGCTGGACCGAGACGGCCCCGTCGCCGAGCGAACCGTCCACCATGACCTGCACGCCGACCGTCCCGAGCGGTGCGCCACCGCCCGTGACGAACCGCAGCGACCCCGGCGACCGCGGCCCGCCGCCCGGCTCGCCCGGCGGCGGCCCGGCAGCCCGCTGCGCGACGCCCTGCAGCTGCTCGTCCTTCTGCCCGTAGAGATAGGTGCGCAGCGCGAGCGTGGTCACGGTGCCGATGACCGCCGCGACCACCGCGATGAGCGCCACCGCGGACACGACCAGCCTGGTCCGCAGGGACCATCCGCCGCTCACCCGAGGCACCTCCCGGCAGGCCGCGCCCCGCCGCCGCGCACCCCACCGGCCTCGCCGCGTCGGCCGGGAACCCCGGTGGCCCGGCCCCGCGGGCTCCGGGCCGCCCGGCGGTCGCGCGGGCCTGACGACGCTCCTCGACGGGCGGCCGCCGCCCCCGCTCGCCTGCTACTCACCGGGCTTGATCAGATATCCCGCGCCACGCCGGGTGTGGATCATCGGGGTGCGCCCGGCGTCGATCTTGCGCCGCAGATAGGAGATGTAGAGCTCGACCACATTGGCCTGCCCGCCGAAGTCGTACGACCAGACCCGGTCCAGGATCTGCGCCTTGCTCAGCACCCGCCGGGGGTTGCGCATCAGATAGCGCAGCAGCTCGAACTCCGTCGCCGTGAGGTGGATCGACGTGCCGCCCCGGGTCACCTCGTGGCTGTCCTCGTCCAGCGTCAGGTCGCCGACGACGAGCAGCGACTCGTCGCGCGCGGCGGCCGCCCTCCCCGAGCGCCGGATGAGCCCGCGCAGCCGTGCCACGACCTCCTCCAGGCTGAACGGCTTGGTGACGTAGTCGTCACCGCCCGCAGTGAGACCGGCGATCCGGTCCTCGACGGCGTCCCTGGCCGTCAGGCACAGCACCGGCACGTCCGGAAGTTCGCGGCGCAGCCTGCCGAGGAGCGTCAGCCCGTCCATGTCGGGCAGCATCACGTCGAGGATCACGGCGTCCGGCCGGAAGGCGCGCGCCGCGCTCACGGCGCCCGCCCCGTCACCGGCGCTACGCGCCTCCCAGCCCTCGTAGCGGAGGGCCATCGACAGCAGCTCGGTGAGGGAGGACTCGTCGTCCACGACGAGCACCCGTACGGGGCTGCCGTCGGTCCTGCGCAGTTCGGTCCGTCCCCGGGACGTACTCGTCGTCATGCCGCCCACTGTGGGCCGCCGCGGTGAGAGTGACCTTGCGCTTCCCTGTGAATTCGCTGAGAACCGGCACGGGACGGGGAACCTCGGAACCGTCAGGGGACGGAGAACGAGAACCGGCACGGGGCGGGGTCAGGGGACGGAGAACCCGAGAGGCGTCACGGGACGGAGAACAGCGCGGCCGCGTTGCCGTGGCAGACCGCTCGCAGCCAGTCGTCGCCCATGTCCAGCCGCTCCAGCGCCCGAAGCTGGTGGAGATAGGGGTAGGGGATGTTGGGGAAGTCCGTCCCGAGCAGCACGCGGTCACCCAGGTCCGCCAGGCGGGCCCGCTCGGCCGCCGGGAACGGGCTGAGGCGCTCGCTGAAGTCGGTGAACGCCATCGTGGTGTCCAGGCGGACCTCCTCGTGGCGCTCGGCGAGGTCCAGGAAGTCCGTGTACTCCGGCATCCCCATGTGGGCGACGATCAGCGGTAGCCGGGGATGACGGGCGAGGATGCTCCCCACCGGCCCGGGTCCCGTGTGCTTGCCGGGCGCCGGCCCGGAGCCGCAGTGCATCACGACCGGTACGCGCGCCTCGGCCAGCAGGCCCCACACCGGGTCGAGAAGGGCGTCGCCGGGGTCGTACGCACCCACCTGGACATGCGACTTGAAGACCCGGGCGCCGCCCTCGACGGCCGCACGGACGTAGCGCTCGACCCCCTCCTCCGGGAACAGGGTCGCCGTCCGCAGGCAGTCGGGCGTCCGGGCCGCGAAGTCCGCGGCCCATCCGTTGAGCCACTCCGCCATGCCGGGCTTATGGGGATACAGCATGGAGGTGAAGCTCCTGACCCCGAACTCCCGGAGCAGCGCGACCCGCCTGCCCTCCTCCTCGCGGTAGGTGATGGGCCACGCCATGCCCGTCAGCGGTCCGGCGGAGTCGAAGTACGCCCACACCTTCTCCAGGACCCGTTCGGGCATGAAGTGGGTGTGCACGTCGATCAGCCCGGGCAGCCCCAACCGCGTCCAGAAGGCGCGTACCGCCACGGCCTCGGGGCCCTCGGAACCGTCGGGGCCCTCGGAACCCTCGAAACCCTCGGGACCGTCCTGGGCCGGGCTCCCGGTGGGTGCCGCCGTTCCTTCTCGGGCCGCCTCCGCGGTATCCGGCGAACAGCACGGGGCGGTGGGCCGGTTCGCTTCCGTCTCGGGGTGATCGCTCATGCCCACACCCTCAGGCGTGCGCCGGGGGGCTGTCCAGGGCCCGGCTTCCGGACGCGGTCACCGTCACGGCCACGGCCTCTGGCGGGTGGGGGACGGGCGGGGGACGAGTGGGGGACGGGCGGGACTGCGGCGCACCGGTACCCGACGGGGGCCGGCACCGGGACCGAGCCCCCGAACCGCACCGGGTTCGGCACCGGTCAGAACAGCCCGTCCTGGACACCCGTCGGCAGTTCCTCCACCGGCACGGTCGGCGCGGTACGGGGGTCGGCCGCGACCAGCTCCCAGCCGGACAGCAGTCGGGTGTCGAGGACCGTCATCCGGCGGTCGTGACCGCCCAGAAGCAGATCGGGACCCGCCGCCGCGACGAGCCGCCCGGCCACACAGCCGCCGTCCACCAGTTCCCGCACCACCCGCAGAGCGGACGGGCCCCCGCCCGCCGGCCCCGGGGGCACCGCGCGGTCCAGCCCGAACACCCGGACGTGGTCCACCACCTCGAGCGCGGTCCGCTCCAGCGCCTCGGGCCACCCCGGCAGCTCCACCGCTCGCGCGTACGACTCGACGACCTCGGCGGCCCGCTCGTCCGCGGCTGCCGGAAGCGCGGGGCGCACCGCCCGCTTCCGCGCGTAGGGGATCCGGTCCGGCACACCGAGCGCCGCACGCAGCAGTTCCTCCGTGCGGCGGGCGGCCATCAGCGGTCCGCGGCCCAGCCAGCAGAACACCACCGCACCCTGCTCCAGCAGACGGGCCGTGCCCCGTTCCTCGGCGGTGATCCCGACCTTCACCAGTCCGGGCCCGAACCAGGCCAGATAGACCCGGAACGGGCGCGGATCGTCGGCGACGGTGTCGGCCGCCACCGAATGCGCCCGGTCCAGCCGCGCGCACTCCGGGCACTGCCCCCCGGTACTCCTGCCGGGCACCGCGGCCCCGAGCGGGCACACATGCCCCCGCGCCCCGGCGCACCTGCGCACCCCGGCGGCCCGGAAGGCGATCTCCTGCGCGTGGGCGAGCCTGCTCGTCCTCGTCTCGGTACCGCGCGCCCACCGCAGTTCGGGAGCCCCTCGCCCCCAGCTCAGCCCCCCGCACCGCCACCGTTCGCCGTCCATGCCCCGCACTCCTCCTGCCCGCCCGACACGAAGCCCCGGATCCCAAGCCTTCCGCAGGGCCCCTCGACCGTGCGCACCCGGGAACCGGGACGGAGGGGGCGGGGCCCGGGGTCCCACCTTCCACCGAACCAGGGGCGGCGACGGGTCGTGCCGGCCCGGTAGGCCCATCCCGGCAGCGCCGTCCGCCGACGTCGATGTCAGCCGTGGGCGTCCGCGGTGGATGTCAGCCGGGACGTCAGCCGTGGACGTCGGGAAGCGGGGGCCTGCGCCTCCTGCGCCGGTTGATCACGTGCCGGAGCAGGAGCGTAGCCCAGGCGGCGCAGAGCACCAGCGATCCGAGGCGGACCCACCAGGCGTGGGAGGTGCTGGCGGCCGACCATCCGGGTCCGATGAGCCCCAAGACCATCCAAACGGGGTTCTCGACAGAGGATCGGTTCCGGTCCTGAGTCATGGACGGTCCCCTTCTCCCTGCTCCCCCTGCTTCCCCGCACGGCGGTGTGATGATGCCACAGGACGTGGCGCGGGATGAGGCCGGTGCCGTCGGCTCAAGTCCCGGTCCTTCGAGTGAGCTTGGCAGCCACCGCCGCGCCGGCAGTCGCTGGACGCTCGACCAGTGCGAACAGGCGTCACGGTGAGCCGCCGCGCTCTCCCCCGCACCCGCCGCCGACCACGGCCCGCCCACCCGTCGGGCACGCATGCGGCACGCCTACACGCCCAGCGCCTGCCGGGCGGCCGCGTGCCGCTCTCGCGCCTCGGTGATCCAGTCATCGCCGAGATCCAAGGGCACGCGCACACATATCCGTGTGCTGGGCGCATCGCGAACCTCGACAACGTACGGGTCGTCGGCCACGAAGGTGAGGTACGCGGTGCGGCCTTCCGGCGGCCAGTCTCCGGCGAACACCGAGTCGTCTTCCTCGTCGTACTCGTCTTCCTCGACGGCGTCCAGCAGCGAGCCCCACGCCCGGATGTCTCTCGGTCACGGGTCCCCCCAGGACTGACACGGTTGCTGTACTTCGTTGCCGTACGGTACGACGAAGCCCCCTCCGGGATGATCCCGAGGGGGCTGCGATCTGTGTGCACTCGGCAGGATTCGAACCTGGGATGACCCCTACTATTGGTCAGATCGACGCTAAGTCGCCGAACTCTGCTGCCCTCGGGGTTCGTTCTGCGATGCTGGAGGCCGATCGAGAGGGGCCGCAGCAATGCAGTGGAAGATCCACGGGGAACGTCCGATCTACCAGAACAGCTGGGTGAACCTGTGGCTCACCGACGTTGAGACACCGGACGGGAACCGGTGGGAGCACCACGTCGTCAAGCTCCGGCACCTGGCCGTGGCCGCTGTCGTCAACGAGCGGCGCGAGGTGCTGATGATGTGGCGGCATCGCTTCATCACGGACGCCTGGGCGTGGGAGCTGCCCATGGGTCTGGTCGAGGAGGGCGAGACGCCGGCCGAGGCGGCGGCCCGTGAGGTGCTGGAAGAGACCGGCTGGCTGCCCGGCCCGATCAAGCCGCTGATCTACGCTGAGCCGGCGAATGGCATCACCGACTCCCAGCACCACGTCTTCCGGGCCGACGGGGCGACGTACGAGGGTCCGCCGACCGAGAAGAACGAGTCGGAGCGGATCGAGTGGATCCCGCTGGCCGACGTGCGGGGCATGATCGACCGGCGCGAGATCGTCAGCAGTGGTTCTTTGGTCGGGCTGCTCTATGTGCTCATGGACGAGGCAGTCCGCTGACCTGACGGGGCAGCACTTCCCGGAGCCGGGACTCGAACACCACCGCAGCCGGTTCCCGGCGGAAGGGCTCCAGCTGCTCGTAGAACTCCCGGAGGTGGCCGGCGACTCGTTGCGAGCTGACGGCCGCTGCCGGGGCCAAGGCGTCCATGGCCGTGTGGCACGCCTCATCGAGTTTGCCGCGCTGGAGCTGGGTGCGGGCGAGCCAGAAGGCGTGGAAGGCACGGCCTCGGTGGTTCGATGCGTGCTCGCGGCGTAGAGCGTCCGCGATGAGGGGTTCGGCGAGGGCTGCTTCGCCCAGGCGGCCGTGCGCGATGCCGGTGTCCACGATCAGCTTCGGCTCGTCGAAGTAGGCGACCCAGGCCGGGTCCGGATCACCAGTGCTGATCCGCCCGAACTGGGTGTGGGCTTCCGAGATCGCGGTGTGAGTCGCGCCGTGGTTGCCGAGGGTGGCGTGGGCGAAGGCTTCGCGCATCGCGAGCATGGCCAGCACGCGTGGTGTCGTCCCCGCGGCGGCTCGGGCCTGGTCCTGGGCGGCCGTGACAAGTGCGAGGGCGTCGCCGGGCTTGTCCTGGTAGGTGGCCTGGAGGCTCATGCAGGCGAGGACGTTGGCCATGAACTGGCGGTCGTCGATGGCCTTGGCCAGGCCGAGGGATTCGGTGAAGTAGGCGCGTGCCTGGTTGTACTGGCGGGCATCGAAGTAGGTCCATCCGGTGAGCCGGGCCAGTTCGGCCGCGATGCTGTGCAGGCCGTCCCGTAAAAGAGCCGGACGCTGCTCCTTGAGGAGGTCGACGACGTAGCGGAGCTGGCCGACGACCGCCGGCCGTAAGGTCTCGCCGCCGTGCTCGTCGTCCCGGCGCCAGTAGTCCGCGATCGACGAATGCAGCGCGTCCAGTGTCGAGGCGCTGAGGTCCCGCTCGGCTGCCAGGGCGAGGATGCTGTCGACATCCGCCCCCGGCAGTCCGGCGGCCGGCGGTTCGACGGTTGAGGCCGGTACCTCGGCCGGTTCGCAGGGCGTGACCGTCAGGCTGGGTGGTGTCTCCCAGGAGCGACGGGCAAGACCGAGCATGTGTCCGGGGATACGCAATCCGTCCGAGATCCGTTCGATCACGCCCATGTGCAGCAACTGCCGCCGTCCGGCGATCACCTCGCCCACGCGGCTCGGGGTCAGGTCGCATCGGCGCGCAATCATCGACGGATAGATGCCTGCTCGTGCCTTGAGCAGCTGAAAGATGCGGCCGAAGTCTCTGGCCTGGCATGCCTCGATCATCACTGGGTCCGTGAGCAGGCTGACCGGGAGTTCCTTCGAGCGAGATGGCTCGGGCATCGGGCACGCTCCGGCATGAGGACTACGGATCGCTGCACTTGGCCAACCGAGGGTGATGTTACCCAAGTTGGGTAATCCGCTTGGCCTTTCTGGTCGGGCCCGCGGATCGCGATGCTCCTGGCCATGGCGAACGGACAGGACGACGTACGGATGACGTTGCGGGTCTCCCGCGACTCCGGCCAGACGTGGGGACCTCTCACGGAGGTACGCGTGGGCGAAGACCCGGTGGTGCCGGAGAACCCGGGCCGCTACCCGCCGTGCGTCTGCCCCCGGTGCTCGCAGCAGACCGGGAATGCCGTCACGTCCTTCCGGATGGTGCCGTGATGCGGTGCGTGCACTGGCGCCGGGTGCCCCTCGACCTGGCACAGGAAGCGCGGGAGAAGTCGGCCGCCCCGTACATCGACAGGGCAGTGCAGTGCCAGCTGTCCGCGCACGACGAGGGTGAGCACTTCGGTCTCCTCACCGACGCCGGCGCATACGGGACCGCGCTGTGGCTCCGCTGGCACGGGACGGACGAGACGGAACTTGTCGTGCTGCCGGACTGCCCGGTGACCGCCCCGGGGCCCGACGGCGAGGGCTGCTGTCTGTTCGCCGACCACACCGCACAGCACACCTGGGAAGACGCCCTGGAGGAGGTCTCGTGCACCAGCTGATCGCGAGCCCGTACCTGAGCCGCTCCTTCGAGGCGCTGTGCCTCCGCGCCGGCGTCCGCAGGGTCCGCTTCCACGACCTGCGCCACACGTGCGCCTCACTGCTCCACAACAGGGCGCCGACGCCCGCATGATCATGGAAGTCCTCGGCCACAGCTCCATCCGCGTGACCATGGACATCTACACCTTCGTACGGCTCGACTCCCAGCGGTACGCCTTCGACCGCGTCGGGGACGCACTGAGGGGTGACGGCAACGAGCCGGATGATGACGGCGGCGCGGTCGGTGTCCCGGTAGCCATCTGATCGACTCGCAGAAACGGTTGCCGTCAAACACTGCCGTCAAGACAAAGCCAGAGGCCCTGTGGATCACTCCACAGGGCCTCTGGTCTGCTGTGCACTCGGCAGGATTCGAACCTGCAACCTTCTGATCCGTAGTCAGATGCTCTATCCGTTAAGCTACGAGTGCTTGTGACCCGGGCTTTCGGCCCGGTCGGCGTTGCGGGAACAACATTACATGACCTGCGGCGCCAGGCGAAATCCATTGCCCTCACCCCATCTGACCTGCACAAATGCCCGGACGGCCGTATGGGAGCTCCCCGCTGGGGCCGGGGTCCGCCGCAGCGTGGACACAGGGGGCGACCCTGGTCGCGTCCGTCGCGGACGGCCCGGGCGGGGATCGCACGGGCCGGCGTGCAGTGGCGCGAGCCGAACAGCGGCGCGGCAGCGTGAGCGGTGGGAGCGAGCGGGGCGCGGCAACGGCAGCAGCGGTAGCGGTAGTGGCGACAGCGACGGCAGGAGCGAACGGGGCGGGGCGCGGGGCACGCGCCGGGAACGACCGAAGCCCCGGCCATAAGGCCAGGGCTTCGATGACGGTGCGGAGGCGGAGGGATTTGAACCCTCGATGGGCTTTAAGACCCAAACCGCATTAGCAGTGCGGCGCCATAGACCGGACTAGGCGACGCCTCCAGCCCACCCGCGCGGTCGCGAGTGGTGCGTGCAGATGATGACACAGCCGGGTGGGGTGTCACCAATCGCTTCCCACGGTACTAGGCGCCCGGGCTCCCGGGCAAAGACCCGCACACACCCCGATCGGCCCAGTCGGGGTTGCGCAACGCCCCGGCGCGCGGAGCGTTAGAGATGCCGGGACGCCGTCCCCGAAGCGGGGCTCCGCCCCCAGACCTTCGCTTCCAGGAGTACGCATGCTGCGCCGCCTCGTCCTCACCGCCGCCGCGACGGCGACGGTCTCCCTCGCCGCGTTGGCCGCCGCCGTGCCGACCGCGGGTGCCACCCCGCGCGCGCCGATCCCGCTGCCGCTGCTCGAGCCCGGTCCGCAGGAACAGACCGGCCGGACCGCGCCCGGCGACCGGCTCACCGTCACCACCGCCGAGACGGGGAACCCTCAGGCCGACGGCACATACGAGCTGACGTGCGGCCCCGAGGAAGGCCCGGCGGGCGGCTCGCACCCCGAGGCACGGGCCGCCTGCGAGCGGCTGTCCGAGTTCGCGACGGAGCGGCAGGACCCGTTCCGTCCGGTCGACGGCGACGCGATGTGCACGATGCAGCACGGCGGCCCCGCCACCGCACGGATCACCGGGACCTGGCGCGGCCAGCGCGTCGACGCCACCTTCGACCGCACGAACGGTTGCGAGATCCGCCGCTGGGAGACCCTGGAGCCGGTCCTGCCGACCGCCCGCCACGACGACGCCCGCACGGCCCGGGCATGACTCCCTGGTGGGGGACGATCATCCCGGCCGGCTCGTCCCCCACCGGTCTTCCGCCGACCTCTGCCGACCTCCCGTCGGCTTCGGCCGACCTCCGCCGACTTCGGGTGGCTTCCGCCGGCCTCCGCCATCCGTCACCACCGGCCGCCATCCGTCACCACCGGCCGTCCTCCGTCGCCGCCGGCCGCCGCCCGTTCGGCAACCCTTCCCGCTCCTCCCGGCGGGGCGCGGGCGGTCTCGTGCCGGGACCGCCGTCCGCTCCGCTCCACCGTGGACGGCCCCCTCCGGTCCCCCGGACGTAACCCGTCCCGGGGTTTCGGCCCCGCCCCCGCCGACGTCCGCTTGACGCCCCGCGACGGGGCCCGCGCTCCGGGCGGTCCGACCACGCCCAGGTCAGGGGGCCCGCCGGCGGGCGCCGGACGACTGTGTGTACACAGAACCTTGGTGAGAGCTCCCCCTCATCCACCGCCGCTGCCGCATCCCCAGCCCTTAGACTCCCTCCTGTGACAGGCTGCGGTCGCGAGGTCGGAGAGGCCCCGGCCGTCCGCCGCAAGATGCCGTAGGTCGCTGTAGGTCAGAGTCGCTGTAGGTCAGAGAGGAAGCGTCGTCGTGAGCAGCAGGCCATCCCGAGGCGCTGCTCGCCTCGCCGCCATACTCGACGCGCTCCCGGACGGGCTCGTCCTCGTCAACTGCAACGGCACGGTCGTCAACGCCAACACCATCGCCCTCGAGATGTTCGAGGCCCCCGGCACCGCGCTCGTCGGGCGCGGGCTCCTCGACCTGCTGCCGGCGTTCGACTCCAAACTCATCCCCGGCTCGATGCGGCGCCCCGACTCCGCCGACAAGCGCGGCCGCACGAAGCCGACCCGGATGGTCGCCCGCCGCACCGACGGCGGCGAGTTCCCCGCGGAGGTGACCAGCGCCGGCCTGGAGGACGGCCGTGCGGCGTACGCCTCGCCCGGCGCCGGCGGGGGCACCGGCTACACCGGCGACGAACTGCTGATGCTCGTCGTGCGCGATCTGTCCGGCACCATCGACACCGAGGCCGAACTCGCGCGCTCCCAGCGGCAGACCGAGATGATCCTGCGGGCCGCCGCCGAAGGCGTCGTCGGTACGGACACCGACGGCCGCGTCGTCCTCGTCAACCCGGCCGCCGCCCAGATCCTCGGCTTCCGCGCCAGCGACCTCGGCGGCAAGGAACTGCACCCGCTGATCCTGCACTCGCGCCCGGACGGCGACCCGTTCCCGTACGACGATTCCCCCCTCGCCGACACGCTCAAGTCCGGGCGCAAGCACCGGGTCCGCGGCCAGGTGCTCTGGGCGAAGGACGGCAAGCGGGTGCCGGTCGACCTGACCACCGCGCCGGTGCGGGACGGGGAGCAGCTGGTCGGGGCGGTCATGACGTTCACCGACCGGCGGCCCTACGAGGAGCAGGCGGAGCGGCACGCCGCCGAGATCGCCGAGCGGGACGAGAAGTACAGCACGGACATCGCCGAGCGGGACGAGAAGTACGCGGCCGACATGGCCGAGCGGGACGAGCGGCACGCGGCCGAGCTGGCGGAGCTGACCGAGAAGCACACCGCGGAGATGGCGGACAGGGCCGAGCAGTACGCGGCGGAGATCGAGTCCCGCGACGAGCGGGAGGCCTCGCTGGCCGCCCGGCACGCCCAGCTGGCCGCGGTACTCGGGGACGCGCTGCGCGGGCCCCTGGAGGAGCTGCGCGGCGAGCTCGGGAAGCTGGCCGCCGATCCGGCCGGCCAGCTGTGGCCGGAGGCCAACCAGATCCTCCACCATCTGGCCGCGGGCTACGCCCGGATGACGACGCTGGTCGACAACGTGCTGGGCTTCCAGCGGCTGGACTCCGGCGCGGAGCGGCTGCACAAGGACGTCGTCCTGCTCGACGCGGTCGTGGCCGCCGGTGTCGAGGGCGCGATCGAGCTGATCGGTCCCGGACGGGCCCAGTTCGCGGTCCACGCCCCGCCGATCGAGGCCGAGGTGGACGGCGCACGGCTGGCGACGGCGCTGGCGCACCTGGTGGCCGATGTCGCGGGCATCGACTCCACGGGCAAGACGAGGGTCGTGGCGGGCGCCGGGTACGTCGACTCGACCATCGTGGTCGCCGCGGCGCAGCGGGGCGACGTCGTACGGATCGAGGTGCGCGGTCCCTACTCGGGCGGCGACCCGGTGCACGAGCCCATCGTCCGCGGCATCGTGACCGCGCACGGCGGTGTGCTGCAGACGCACGAGGTGCCGGGCGCGGGCGGCAGCGCCTACGTCCTGGAGGTGCCGCTCGGCGACGGAGCCGGGACGGTGGCGCCCCCGGCGGTGGCCCCGGCGGTGGCCCCGGAGCAGCAGGCACCGGCGGCCCTTCCGGCGCAGGCCACGTCCGGCGGCGGGCGGCGGCGCGCGCGGCGCGCCTCGACGGACGCGTTCCTGGAGAGCCCGGTGGGGCCGGAGGACGCTCCGGCGTCCGCCGAGCTCCCGGGGCAGCGCCCGGCGGGTACGGACACGGACACGAGCGGTGCGGCGGGCGGCTCGGCCGGAGCCGTACCCGGCGGCGAGCCCGCCCCGGCGGCGACCGGCGGCACGGGCCGCCGTCGCGGCCGGCCGAGCCCCGCCGAGGCCGAACTGGCCGCCCTCCCGGCCGCGCAGGACGGCTCGGTCGTCACCGCGGCGGAGGCCGGAGCCGGACGCCCGGCGCTGGGTGACACGGTCCCGCCCCAGGGCGTGGGCCCGGACGCCGCGGCCCGCGAGGGCACCGGGCGCCGGGCCCGGCGTGCCCGCGCCGCGCTTCCCGCGCTGCCTGCGGCGAGCTCGGCCCCGGACGCCCCCGCCCCCGCGGGCGCGGCCGCGGAACAGGCGACCGGCCGGAACAGCGGTCCGGACGGCGGTCCGGACGACGCGCAGGGCATCGCCGCGCTGGAGCCCGCCGCCACGGCAGCGGCTTCCGGCACGGGCGGCGGCAGCGGAGCACAGCAGGGCGGCCGGCGAGGGCGGCGGGCGCTCGCGACCGGCAACGACCGGCAGGTTCCCACCGAGGAGCCGCGGGGCCCGTTCGCGCTGCCCCCCGCCGAGGCGGACCGCACCCCGTCCTCCGGCGCTCCCGACGAGAGCCGCCACGACCCGGTGCGTCCGGGACCGGAATCCGACCACACCCCGCCGCAGCCGCACCCCGTGCCCACCGGGCGACGGCGCGCCCGCCCGGCCGAGGGCGGGACACCGGCGCAGGGCATCCCGGCGCAGGCCGGACCGGTGACGCCGCAGACCGGCGGCGCGACGCCGGCCGCGCCCGGGTCAGTGACGCCGCAGACCGGTGCCGTGGCTCCACCGGCCGGTGCCGTGGTTCCACCGGCCGGTACGGTGACGCCGCCGACCGGCCCCGCCATGCCCAACGCGCTTGGTCCGGTGCCACCCGCCGCACCCGGTCCCGTACCGCCCGCCGCCGCCCCGAATCCCGCAGGGAACACGGCGCGCCCCGGCGACACCGGTTCCGTACCGCTGCCTCCGGCGGCGCCGGTCCCGGACGAGCCTCCCGCGCCGGCCCACCGCGCCGCCCAGCCCCTGCCCGCAGAGGCACCGGCTCCCGCGGCCGGGACGGGCACGCCGGCCCGGGGGACGGCCACGCCGATGCCCGCCGTGGAGCCGGTCGACCCCGACGCCTCGCAGGGCAGGGCGTTCAGCGTGCGCACGCTCGGTCAGGGTGTGCCGTTCACCCGCCAACTCGCCCAGCAGCAGGACCGGCAGGCCGTGTCCGCAGCACCTGCGGCATCCCCGCCGCAGGCCGCCTCCGGCAACCAGACACTCGGCTCGGGCAACCAGACCCTCGGCTCCGGCCGCCGCCGCAAGCTGGCCACCCGGCAGGAAGGCGAGCTCCAGGTGCCCGACACGGGGGCCCGGCCGCATCCGCACCCCCAGGCGGCACCTGGTACCGGCCCGTCGCAGCGGCTCGGTACCTCCACCGAGGGCCGGGCGTACGCGATCGGCGCCCCGGACGAGGGCGCGGAGGGCCCGGAGCCGCTGGACGGCCCCGGTGGCGCGGTCGAGGTCGCCAACCGGCCCGCAATGCTGCCCCGGGACGACGAGCTTCCTCCCGAGCCCCTCGACAACCCGCGCCGGCTGCTGGTGTGGCCGGCGCCCGACGTCGCCACCCAGCAGGCGCTGAGCGACCGCGGCTACCGTCCGGTGATCGTGCATTCACGTGAGGAGGTCGACGCACAGATCGCCGCGTTCCCCGCCGCTCTGTTCGTCGACCCGCTGACCGGGCCGATCACCCGTACCGCGCTGCAGGCGCTCCGCCAGGCCGCGGTGGCCGCCGAGGTCCCCGTGCTGCTGGCGGCCGGACTGGGCCAGGCGACGCGCGAGGCCGCGTACGGAGCGGACCCCGCCGTACTGCTGAAGGCCCTGGCGCCGCGCGACAGCGAGCAGCACCCGTCCCGGGTGCTGCTGATCGAGCAGCACGACGACATCGCGGCCGCGCTGACGGCCACGCTGGAGCGACGCGGGATGCAGGTGGCGCGGGCCGCGACCGACGCGGACGCGGTGGCGCTCGCCCAGCAGACACGGCCGAACCTTGTGGTCATGGACCTGATGCAGGTGCGCCGCCGGCGCGCCGGGATCATCGACTGGCTCCGCGCGAACGGGCAGTTGAACCGCACCCCGCTCGTCGTCTACACCTCGGCCGGGCTCGACCAGGCGGAACTGCCGAAACTGTCCTCGGGCGAGACCGTCCTCTTCCTGGCGGAGCGTTCCACGAGCGCCGAGGTGCAGGGCCGGATCGTGGACCTGCTCGCGAAGATCGGCACGAACTGAACCACGTTCGCCGGGTGCCCGGCGGGTGAGCCGCCGGGTTCCTGAGCCGCCGGGCTGATGAACCACCGGGCACCCGAACCGCCGGGCTGATGAACCACCGGGCTCCGGCGGGCCGTTCACGGCAGGGTCCCGCAGGACCGGCCCCGTACCCGGAACCGCCGTGCCGACCGCCTCCGCGCCCGCACCCGCACCCGCAGGCCACCGCGGCCCGGGACGGGGTCGGCCACCACCCACGCCCTGCCCGGATCAGGCGGGGGAGCAGGACAGCAGGCAGCAAGGCAGCAGGGGAGCAAGGCGGCAGGCAGCAGGCAGCAGGGGAGCAACGGAGCAACGGAGCATGGTGCGGCCCGGTACGCGCCGCGTACCGGGCCGCACCCGCACACCGTGGCGCCTACCGCACTTCGGTGACCTGCAGCTCACCGTCGGCGTACTGGCGGCGGATCACCTTCTTGTCGAACTTGCCGACGCTGGTCTTCGGCACGGACGGGACGGCGGCCCAGCGCTCCGGCAGCTGCCACCTGGCGATCCGCCCGGCCAGGAACTCCTTCAGCGCCGGATAGTCGGCGGTCGCGCCGTCCTTCAGCACCACCGTCGCCAGCGGGCGCTCGCCCCACTTCTCGTCCGGGACGGCCACGACGGCGGCCTCGGCCACCTCCGGGTGCGCCATCAGCGCGTTCTCCAATTCGACCGACGAGATCCACTCACCGCCGGACTTGATGACGTCCTTGGCGCGGTCGGTCAGCGTGAGGAAGCCGTCCGGGCCGATCACGCCGACGTCACCGGTCTTCAGCCAGCCGTCCTCGCTGAACTTGTCGGCGGGCCGGAGTGGCTCCCCGGCCGCCCCGCCGTAGTACGCGCCCGCGATCCACGGACCGCGTACCTCGAGCTCGCCGGCGGACTCGCCGTCCCATGGCAGGAACTCCCCGCCCGGGCCGCGCAGCCGTGCCTCGACACCCGCAGGGAAGCGGCCCTGGGTGAGGCGGTAGCCGAACTCCGCGTCCGTGCCGACCGCGTGGGCCGGCGGCCGGGCGACGGTGCCCAGCGGCGAGGTCTCGGTCATGCCCCAGGCGTGGCAGACCCGCATGCCGAGCGCGTCGAACGCCTCCATCAGCGACGGCGGACAGGCGGCTCCGCCGATGGTGACCTGGGTGAGGGAGCTCACGTCGCGAGGCTTGGCGGTGAGCTCGGCGAGGAGACCCTGCCAGATGGTGGGCACGGCCGCGGCGTGGGTGGGGCGCTCGGTCTCGATCATTTCGGCGAGCGGGCCCGGCTGCAGAAAGCGGTCCGGCATCAGCATGTTCACGCCGGTCATCAGCACCGCGTGCGGTAGCCCCCAGGCGTTCACATGGAACTGGGGCACCACGACGAGGCTGGTGTCGGCGTCCGTCACACCCATCGACTCGGCCATGTTGACCTGCATGGAGTGCAGATAGATCGAGCGGTGGGAGTACACCACGCCCTTGGGGTCGCCGGTGGTGCCCGAGGTGTAGCACATGGCGGCGGCCGAGCGCTCGTCCAGCTCGGGCCAGTCGTAGGTGGTCGGCTTCCCGGCGAGCAGTTCCTCGTAGTCGTGCACGCGGGCCGCGGCGCCGTCCAGCACCGACCGGTCGCCCGGCCCCGAGACCACGACGTGCTCGACGGTCGGCAGGTGCGGCAGCAGGGGTGCGAGCAGGGGCAGCAGCGAACCGTTGACGATCACGACCCGGTCGGCGGCGTGGTTGACGATGAAGACCAGCTGCTCGACGGGCAGTCGCAGGTTGAGCGTGTGCAGGACCGCGCCCATGCAGGGGATCGCGTAGTAGGCCTCGACGTGCTCGGCGTTGTTCCACATGAGGGTCGCGACCCGCTCGTCACCGGTGACTCCCAGATCGCCGCGCAGGGCGTGGGCCAGCTGGGCCGCGCGTTCGCCGATCTCGCGGTAGCTGCGGCGATGCGGCTCGCTCTCGCCGGTCCACGTGGTGACGTGCGAACTTCCGTGGATCGTCGTCCCGTGGTTCAGGATGCGGGTGACGGTCAGTGGTACGTCCTGCATGGTGCTCAGCACGGCGTCCTCCCGGTGGGCGCACAGCTCTAAAGGGTGTGAAGATTCTGAGCACATACCGATCGGTATGTCACTACCCCCGGGTAAGAAAGCTCAGCGGACCGGTGCCAGCTCGGGATCCTCACGCAGTTTCCGCAGCGCCCGGGACACCGCGCTCTTGACCGTGCCGACGGACACGCCCAGCACCTCCGCGGTCTGCGCCTCGCTCAGGTCCTCGTAGTACCTGAGGACCACCATCGCGCGCTGCCGGTCCGGGAGCCGCATCACGGCGCGCCACATCGCGTCGTGCAGAACCTGCTGCTCGGCCGGGTCGGCCGGGACCGCGCCGGCGGGTTCCGGCAGCTCCTCGCAGCAGAACTCGTCGACCTTGCGCTTGCGCCACTGCGAGGTACGGGTGTTGAGCAGCGCCCGGCGGACATATCCGTCGAGGGCGCGGTGGTCCTCGATGCGCTCCCAGGCGACGAAGGTCTTGGCGAGCGCGGTCTGCAGCAGGTCCTCGGCGTCGTTCGGGTTGGCCGTGAGGGAGCGGGCGGTCCGCAGCAGCACGGGCCCCCGCGCCCGTACGTACGACGAGAACGACGTGTAGGAGGTCGGCGGCACGGCGGCGCTGGAAGCGGTCGTGCAGACTGGCGTGGTCATGGCTCCACGCTAGGAGCGGGGGCTTCGCCCCGGATCGGCCCCAGGTCCCGAACCCCGGTCCGCCTCAGGTTGTAGGGGTGAGGCGGCCCCCACCTCCTCTGGGTGGAGGAGGCCTCGGCTCCGCCTCAGGGTCCGGCGCGCCCGAACCACCCCAGCCCATGCGGCCGGGCCATCCGACCGGCTCGCACGACCGAACCCATCCGACCGCCCCACCCGGCCGGCTCGTACGACCGGCCCACCCGGCCGGATCCTCCGACCGGCTCGTCCATCCAGCTCACCCGTCCGCCCCGAGGATCAGTGCCGAGGTCGGGACGCCCGTACCGGCCGTGACCAGGACCCGGGCCGCCCCCGCGGTCTGGTTGACGGAGGTGCCCCGCAGCTGTCTGACGGCTTCCGCCATGCCGTTCATGCCGTGCAGATACGCCTCGCCCAGCTGGCCGCCGTGCGTGTTCAGGGGGAGCGTGTCCGCCGCGACGAACTCCGCCGCCTCGCCCCGCCCGCAGAAGCCGAACTCCTCCAGCTGCATCAGGACATAGGGCGTGAAGTGGTCGTAGACGATGCCCACGTCGATGTCGGCCGGGCCCATCCCGGAGGACCGCCAGAGCTGCCGGGCCACGACACCCATCTCCGGCAGGCCGGTGAGATCGTCGCGGTAGTAGCTGGTCATCTGCTCCTGGGCGCGGCCCGCGCCCTGGGCCGCGGCAGCCACGACCGCGGGCGGGTGCGGCAGGTCCCTCGCCCGCTCGACGGAGGTCACGACAAGGGCCTGCCCGCCGTCGGTCTCCTGGCAGCAGTCCAGCAGCCTGAGCGGCTCCACGATCCAGCGGGAGGCCGCGTGGTCGTCGAGGGTGATGGGCCTGCCGTGGAAGTACGCCGCCGGGTTGCGGGCCGCGTACCGCCGCCCGGTCACGGCCACCTGGCCGAACGCCTCCGGAGTCAGCCCGTGGGCGTGGAGGTAGCGCCGGGCCGTCATGGCCACCCAGGAGGCGGGGGTCAGCAGCCCGAACGGGAGGTTCCAGCCGAGGGCCGCGCCCTCCGACGAGGGCTCGCGCCGCTGCACACCCGATCCGAACCTGCGGCCCGACCGCTCGTTGAACGCCCGGTAGCAGACCACTACTTCGGCCACTCCGGCGGCCACGGCGAGTGCCGCCTGCTGCACGGTCGCGCACGCCGCGCCGCCGCCGTAGTGCACGCGGGAGAAGAACGACAGCTCCCCGATCCCGGCCGCCTGGGCGACGGTGATCTCGGGACTGGTGTCCATGGTGAACGTGACCATGCCGTCGACGTCGGAGGGGGAGAGGCCGGCGTCGTCCAGCGCGGCTCGCACCGCTTCGACCGCCAGCCTCAGCTCGCTGCGTCCGGAGTCCTTGGAGAACTCCGTCGCACCGATGCCGACGACGGCGGCCCGGCCGCCGAGCGAGTCGGCCCTGTGCAGGCTCATGCCGCCGCCTCCCCGGGCAGGCCGACGGTCACCGTGCCGGTGACGTGCTGGCCGAGACCGTTGACCCCGACCACGCGCACCTCGGCCGTGTCCCCGTCGACCTCGGTGACCGTGCCGGTCAACGTCATCGTGTCGCCGGGGTGGTTGGGGGCGCCGAGCCGTATCGCCACCTTGCGGAGTACGGCGTCCGGACCGAAGTGGTCCGTGATGTAGCGCCCGACGAGACCGTTGGTCGTCAGGATGTTCATGAAGATGTCGGGCGAGCCCTTCTCCCGGGCGAGCTCCGCGTCATGGTGCACGTCCTGGAAGTCCCGGGAGGCGATGGCCCCCGCGACGATCAACGTGCGGGTGATCGGGACGGTCAGCGGGGGCAGTTCGTCGCCGGCGCGCGGGACCGGGCCCCCCGTACGGCTCACGCTCATGCCGTCTCCTCCTTCCGCTCGCGCTCCTTGTGCTCCTCGCGCCCCGCGTGCCCTTCGCGCTCCTCCTGTCCCTCCTGCTCCCCGTGCTCCTCCTGCTCCTCGCGCTCCTCCCTGCCCGCCGTCTCAGCCCCCGGCCGCCGCTCGCTTCCCATCCGATACCGGTCCATGGCAGCCCGCCCCTGGCCGCCGGGCACGGAACACCGGCAGCTCCAGATCCTCGTCGGCCCTCATGAACTCCAGCCGGACGGGCATCCCGATGCGCACCTCGTCGTACGGCACGCCGATCACGTTGCTGACCATCCGTACGCCCTCGGCCAGCTCGATCAGTCCCACCGCGTACGGACCCCCCTCATCCGGGCCCCCCTCGACCGGCCCGGCGCCGTCCGGGCCGGCGCCGTCCGGGCCGGCGCCGTCCGGGCCGGCGTCGTCCGGGCCGGCGTCGTGGAGCCCATCGAAGGCGGGGAAGCGCGGATGGTGGACCACCACGTACGAGTAGACGGTCCCCGCGCCCTCGGCCTCGACCACGCCCCACTCCGCCGAGCCGCACCCTCCGCACCCCGGCAGCCAGGGGAAGCGCAGCTGCCCGCACGAAGCGCAGCGCTGGATCAGCAGCCTGTGCTCGGCGACACCTGCCCAGAACCCGGCGTTGTCCCGGTTGACCACCGGGCGGGGGCGCCGGGGCCGGGGCTTCTGCCCGGCCGACGGGGCGTACTTGAGGATCCGGAAGCGGTGTGTCCCGGCGAGCTCGCCGTCCGCCCGGATCTCCATCATGGTCGTGACGAAGTAGCCCGCGCCCAGCTTGGTCCTCTTGCGCGGCGAGACCGTCTCGATCACCGAGTCGAAGCTGATCCGTTGCCCCGGTCGCAGCGGGCGGAGGTACTCCTGCTCGCAGTCGGTGGCCACCACCGCGGCGAACCCGGCGCCGTCGAGCAGCGCGAACAGCTCGTCGTGCGCTCCCGTGCGGCCGGGGTGACCGGACAGCCCGCCCATCGTCCACGCCTGGAGCATGGTCGGCGGGGCGATCGCGTCCGGCCCCTCGTAGGCCGGGTTCCGGTCGCCCATCGCCTCGCACCAGTGCCTGATCATCGGCTCGTTCACCGGGTCCTTGCCGGCGCCGGGGATCGAGGCGCTGCGCCCCTCGTACGCCTTCAGCAGCGGATACAGCCCGTCCTCGCTCACGGCTTCCCCCTCGGCACCCGCCCGCCCCGGTACGCGGGGTCGCCGGCCGCGGGGGAGCCATCCGGTGCGTGGACTCGGGAGTACGAGCGGGGTCCGGCGCTCAGCAGGTCCCGGTGCTCGGCAGGGGCGGGGTGCACGACGGTGGCCTCCCGGGCTGCGGGGGACAGGTGGACGGGAACGAGTGGACGGGGACGGCTACGGACGTACGGAGCAGAGTTTCTGACTGTCCGTCAGATGCTGCCGGGTGTCAAGGCCGTGGACGTCCGCCGTTCGGACGCCCGCCCTCCCGGCACCCGTCCCCCCGGCACGCCTCACCCGCGCTCGGCGCGCGACGGCGAACGGCGCACGACGGCGAACGGCCCGCGCGGCGATGCCGGAGCACCGCCACACAGGCCGTCGTTCACCCCTCGGTCAGCCCCTCCCCCTGCGGCACCCCTACCAGATCGGAAGGAAGGTGATCGCGATGTTCTCGTTCGACTGGTCGATCGCCGTGAAGTCCGAACCGTTCACGGCGGCGGTGTTGTTCTGGTTGGACGCGCCGGCACCGGTGGCCACCTGCTGGGTGGTGGTCGAGTTGCCGAGGTTGTGACCGCCCACGCCACTGCCGCTGATGGTGGCCACGGCGGCGTTCGATCCGTCGCCCGCGAAGGCTCCGTTGCCGGCGTGCGCCACACCGGTGAAGAGGGCGGCGGCCAGGGGCAGCGCCGCGACGGCGGCCAGGGCGCGGGCGGTACGGATGCTTGCCATGTCGATTCCTCCGAAGTACGAGAGTGCACCGGGCAGCGGCGCACCGGACATGCGGAACTGCGTCTGGAAACAGGGCGGTTGGCCGGCCACCCGGTCGATCTTCACGACGTCGCGCATCCAGAGTTGCCCAGCGGATCTCCGGCGAACCACCCCGGAGGCGGTGATTCGCCCTCAAGCGTGAGGACATGTCGATAAACCCCCACCACGGCACGAACTCGCAGCTCAGCCGCCCGGCGGGGGCGGATCCCGCCCACCTCAAGAGGAAAAGCGTTACAGCACATTCTCGGTCGATCCCACCCCCTTCCCTTAGTCGAACATCAGTACGAACATGGAGTCATGGCCATCATCGACCGGCACACCGCCACGCTGGCCCTCGCCCACGCGCTCTCCGCCGCCGAGCGCGGGCTCCCCGTGATCCCCCTGTCCCCCACGAAGCTCCCCGCCCTGCCGTCACCGCACCGGCTGGACCCGGAACCGGTGCGCTGCCGCGGCGAGTGCGGCCTGCCCGGCCACGGCGTGCACGACGCCACGGCCGACCCCGCCACCGTGCGCGCGCTCTTCTCGGCCGCCCCCTGGGCCACGGGGTACGGGATCGCCTGCGGACGCCCGCCCCACCACCTGATCGGCATCGACCTGGACACCGGAGGCGCCGCCACCGGCGCCACCGACTCGGCCGCGGCGCTGCGGCAGCTCGCGCTGCGGCATCTGTTCACTGTCCCGGAGACCGTCACCGTCGTCACCCCCAGCGGGGGCCGCCATCTGTGGCTGACCGGCCCGCCCGAGGTGGTGGTGCCGAACTCGGTGAGCCGCCTCGCCCCCGGTATCGACATCCGGGGCGCCGGCGGCTATCTCGTCGGCCCGGGCTCCGTCTCGGTGCGCGGCGCGTACCGGCTCGCACCCGGCTCTGCGGCGCTACCCCCCGCCCCGTGCCCCGACGCCCTGCTGAGGCTGATCGCACCGCCGGCGCCACCCCGCCACCCCGCGCCCTCCCGAGCCCCACGCGGCCAGGGCCTGGTCCACTTCGTGCTCGCCGCCCATGAGGGGCAGCGCAACACCCGGCTGTTCTGGGCCGCCTGCCGGGCGTACGAGAACGGCATCGGCGAGACCCTCGCCGACGCGCTGACGGAGGCCGCCGTGCGCACCGGGCTGACCGAGCGCGAGGCCCGGGCGACGATAGCGTCGGCGGCGCGGCTGACGAGCGGTTGAGCGACCGGCGCCGAACCGCGGGCGCACCAGGCCCGCCCATGCCCCGGCTCCGTCTCCCACTCCCGCTCCTGCTCCGTCTCCCGCTCCCACTCCGTCTCCCGCTCCCACTCCCACTCCTGCTCTCAACCCTGCTCCCGCTGTGGGCGACCAGCCGCTGACCGGCTGGCGGCTGATCGGCCGGCGGCTGACCGGTCGGCCGACACCCCCGGACACGCGGGCGCCCCGGCCGTCGCGCGGTGATATGCGTCACAGAAGAATGACGGCAATCGAGGACGCCAATCCGGATTGCACTCTTCGCCCGCCCTGTGAGGCATCGTCAGCGGCGCCATCGGCACACAACGCGCTTTCGTACCAAGGGAGTCGAGTCATACGATCAGCACCGACCGGTCGCCCTGCGTGAGGGATTCCGCGGCGACTGCACGCTCTTCAGTCTTCAGTACCGCACACGCCGGACCCCAGAGAAGGGTGCTCGTGACACTCCGCCGCATAGTGGCAACGGCCGTCGCCGCTGCCGTGACCACGCCCGCCGTACTGTTCGGTGCCACACCCGCGCTCGCCGACGCCACTCCCCGCGCCGCGGCCTCCGCTCCCGGCGCCGCCGTCTCCACTCCCGCCACCGCCGAGGACGCGCTGCGGCACGCGGGCGAGCTGCGTGGCAGCGCACTGGCCGGCAAGACGCCATCCGGCGTGCACTCCGCCGAGGTGGCCGCCGCGCCCTCCGTCGAGGAGCTCGAGAAGGCCGCCGCACAGGCGCAGAAGGCGTACGACGACGCCGTCGCCGCGGCGGAGGCCGCGCTGGCGGCCGTGGAGGCCGCCCTCTCCGACGACTTCCCGCTCACCGTCGCGGCCAGGGCGGCGGCGAAGGAGGCGGCCGAGGCCGCCGCCGCGAAAACGGAAGCGGACAAGGCCCTGGCCGACGCGGAGGCCGCGCTCGCCGCACTGCCCGAGACCGCCGGCCCGGAGCAGAGGGCCGCCGCCGAGAAGGCCGTCGCGGACGCCGCCGCCGCGGCCGGAACCGCCGAGGCCGCCCGGGCCGCGGCCGACGAGAAGGCGAAGCAGGCCGGAAAGGCACGTGACGACGCCCGCGTCGCCGCCCTACGGGAATGGGGCGAGGCCGGCGAGGCCGAGAAGAAGGCCCTGGACGGCAAGAAGGTCGCCGACAAGGCCCTCGCGGACGCGCTGAAGGACCGGGAACCGGAGCCGTGCGTACCCGAGAGCGAGCTGACCGCGACCCTCTCCGGCCTGCCCGCCGAGATCACGGCCGGTTCGAGCGTGGAGATGAAGCTCCGCATCACCAACGACACCGGCAAGACGCTCGACGAGGTCTGGCCGTTCGTCTACTTCCACGGGATCGAGAAGGGGGGCTACGCGCCCATCGACGAGCATCTGCGAGTGGAGTGGGCGAGGGCCGGACAGACCTGGACGGACGCCGCAGACGACTACAGCGCCGGTTCCGTCAGCCCGCTGAAGGACGGCGCCCACGCGGACATCACGCTGCGGCTGACGGTCGACGCCGACACCCCCTCCGCCGCGGGCGTGGCGTTCATCGCCGCCGACTACGTCAACGAGGACGGCTCCTGCGGCGGCTCGCCGGAGCTGACCCCGTACGACTTCGAGGTGACCGCCGAGCCCACCCCGTCCGCCTCCCCGTCGTCCAGCGCGGGCACGGGTACGGGTACGCAGACCCAGACCACGACCACCCAGCCGCTCGCCACCACGAGCGGCAGCCTCGCCGCCACCGGCTCCTCCGCGGCCCTGCCACAGCTCGCTGCGGCCGGCGCGGCCGTGGCGCTCGGAGCCGGGGCCGTCTTCGCGGCGCGCCGCCGGAAGGCGGGGTCCGCTTCCTGACCCGGGACGGTGCACGCAGGCCGAAGGGCGCTCCCGCCGGGGCGCCCTTCGGCGCAGGCCGTCAGCGTCCGCCGAAGAAGATGTCCGGACGCTGCTGCCGCTCGCCGTCGACGATGACGTCGACGCGCTCGTCGTAGAAGGCGATCCGGTCCTTGATGACACCCACCGCCGGCAGCGGATCGGGATAGCTCCAGGCGACGTCGCGTCGTGCCTCGCCGTCTCCCACCCATGACCAGTACTCGGTCGCCACGCCCTTGTACGGGCAGCGGGTGCTCGTGTCGGTCGGGGTGAGCAGGTCGAGGCGCACGTCCTCGCGCGGGAAGTAGTAGCGCACCGGCAGCCCCGTCTCGAACAGCAGCACCGGGGATCGCGTGTCCGCGACGACGGTGCCCTCGATCTCGACCTGGACATGTCGAGCACTGGGCAGCGCGTCGACCCGTTTGTGGGGATCACGTGGATGCACGAAGATCTCCTCCTCCTCTTCGTACCAGTGGTCGAGGACCTCACGGCCGAACCAGGCGAAGCACACATGACCGGCCAGTTCCTCGCCGGGGCACTCCCAGGCCGCGGGACGGACGACCTGGTCGTCCAGAACGAGGTCGTAGAAGACGGTCGCTCCCGCATGGCGCCGCCCGGGGGGCCGCTCGGACCTCCGCAGCAGGTCCATCCGGACGTCCTCGGCGGGGAACGCGTAGATCGGTACGGGAACGCCCGGCTCCCACACCAGAACCGGCCGGCGGCTGTCGACCACCGTGACTCCGCCCTTCGTCCCGCGGACCCAGCGTTCGCTGGGCTCCCAGACCAGGCTGTCCGCCGGGTCGGGACGGCGCCGGACGACCGGTGCGGTCTCCGGCGTGCTCCCGGGTGTGGCCATGGCGTCCTCCTCCGGTTCGGCTTGCTCCGGCTCCGGTCGGTACCGCGGCACGGCCCCACCCCCCTCGGACCGCTGCGTTCCGCGGAACGCGGCGGCCCTCCTGACCCCTCCACCTTGAAGTCCCGCCAACCGCGACGCAACGCCGCGCCCAGGCCCGGGCCCGGCTACCGAACCCCCGCTGCCACACGCCGCCGCGGTACCGCCTCACCGCCTGCTCGATCAAGGCTCATCCGCCGCTCATGGCGGGGCGTCGCACGGCCCGGCGGCTCGGGCCACGCTTCTGCCTTCGCCCCCTCTGATCCGGCCGCCGCCGGCCGGGCCCCCGCCGCACGCGGGCAAGGCGAGGGCTTGATGGGTGAGCCCCGATGTGGCTGGGCGGTCGGCTCCGCGGCTTCACGCGGCCTTACGCAGCCACCAGGCCAGGGAGGCAACAACCAGCCCAATTTCCATGGCTGACTGATGGCAGGTCAGTCCTCGCTCGAAGTTTCAGGTGAGGGCCAACTGCTACCCCTCGCTCCCCATCCCGCAGCCCCTATCGTCACTATGACGTGAATTGGTTCGAACCCAACTGCCAACGGCAGCAGCTCTGCGATGCTGGAGTCCGATCGAGAGGGGCCTCGGCGATGCAGTGGTAGCGTCCCTGTGGGCCCTCGACGCGACCGGTATGGACGTCGCTGACCGACCCGGCTAGAGCTACGGATCAGGAGGTCGCGGGGGCGGGCACGGTACCGGTCACGGGCGGGGCTTCTCAGTCCAGGTCGTCTTCCGGCCCCACGTGGCGCAGCATCGTGCGGAATTCGCCCGTGCTCACGAGATGATCAATGACCCCAACCATGGCGGGGATGCCCGGCTCCCGAACGAGCAAGCCGTCCCAGACCCAGTGGTAGCCGCCGCCCAGACACTCGCCTGTGTCACGCCAGCGGTCCAAGGTGCGGCGCACGCACTCCAGGGTGTACACCGTGCCGGACCAGCGGTCGCCGTCGTCGAGGATCACCCACATGTCGACGTCATCCACCTCCGCCAGGTCCTCACCGGCGCCAGGCACGAAGCAGATCTCGTAGCCCTCGCGTCGCACCCGGTAGAACGGCCCGTCCCACATGTTCGCCCCTCCTTGCGACTGAGGATACGTAGAAGAGCCCGTGCCCCCGGCGTGCCCGTTCGAGCGGGGAATCGCGGGGAGTACCGGGCGCTCGTGGTGACTGGACATTGCGACGGCCCCTGACCATATGACCTGGTCAGGGGCCGTTCACCTGCGGTGGGTGTGGGATTTGAACCCACGGTGACATCGCTGCCACGACGGTTTTCAAGACCGTTCCCTTAGGCCGCTCGGGCAACCCACCTCCTGCCCCGTCCACCAGGGGCGGAGCGGGTACAGCGTACCGGCCTCACGCCACTCGCGGAGGTGGTGGGCCCTCCACTGGCCCAGGTCTTGAGAGCTCGCCCGTGTCCGAGCCAGGGTGGGCCCGTCACCGTACGAGCCCCCCGGGCCCGTCTCACCGTGCTGGCACGAACGGGGCCGAACTCGCTCCCGTCTCGCGGCCGGTCGCGAAGCCCGTTGAGGTGCCCTACGCCCGGCACGGGAGGGACCGGTGTGCCGCTGAGGTGCGGAAGACGCCCGGACCGGCCGGACGCCGGGATGTCGCGGCGACGCTCAGCCCGGCCCTCCGGAGCGGTCCGCGCTCACCGGGACTCCCGAAGCAGTGCGAGACGGCGTCTGTACTCGTCCTCGTCGATGTCACCCCGGGCAAACCGCTCGGCGAGCAGGTCCTCGGCTCGCCCGCCTCCCCAACGCTGTTCACCGACGGGCGGTTGTGGGCTGGGCTCCTGTCGGTGGCGGCCGATGTAGCGCGCGAGCGCGACGGCCCCGGCGATGACCAGAACCCAGAAGAGCACCATGACCAGCGTCATGGCGAACCATCCTCCCCAGCCCCATCCATCGTGGTACCACATCGTCCTGATCACTTCCCTCGGCTTGTGGAGCTGTGATTCCAGGATGGGTCAGCGGAGGGACCCGCGTACGAGGTCGTAGTTCCTCGCAAGGAGGGCCGAACGGCCCCGAGTGACGGTCACGGACGGTAGGCCGGTTCACGCGCCACCCGGACCAGGGACGCGACCCGCGGCTTCCTCCTCGCCGAAGTGAAGTCCTCACGCGAGCGCGGGGGTGCCGTGGTTCACCACCGACCCGGGCCATGGAAGCCGGGCCGCTCCGGCGCCAGGGTCGGCCAGCGGTCGGCGGCCAAGGGGGTAGGGGGTAGGGGGTAGGGAGTAGGGAGTAGGGGGAACGGAGAAGCAGGGGCCGGTGACCCTACCCCGGGGCGCTCGCCCGCTCGCCCAGGCCCAGGGGCGTCCCGCGGATCGATCGCCGCGGCGGCAGCCCGGGACGCAGCATCCATCATTTCCTGAATTCAGGAGATCCTGTACTGTCATCTGGTGTTGACCGTAGCCCCCGACATCGAGGTGCTGGCCCGCTTCGGCCGCGCGCTCGCCGATCCGATCCGCTGCCGCGTCCTGCTCGCCCTGCGCGAGGCTCCCGCCCACCCCGCCGATCTCGCCGACCGCCTCGGCGTCTCCCGTACCCGGCTGTCGAACCACCTCGCGTGCCTGCGGGACTGCGGCCTGGTCGTCGCCGTCCCCGACGGGCGCCGCACCCGCTACGAGCTGGCCGACGAGCGCCTCGGCCACGCCCTGGACGACCTTCGCACCGCCGTGCTGGCCGTCGAGGCCGACCGCACGTGCCCGGACGCCGACGACAAGGGGTGCTGCTGATGACCGCGGCGCCCCTGGACCTTTCCCCGGCCCGCCGTGACGAGCTCACCCGCCGGATACGCCTGCTGGTCGCCGCGACCATCACCTACAACGCCGTCGAGGCGGTCGTCGCCATCACCGCGGGCGCCCTCGCCTCCTCCACCGCACTGATCGGGTTCGGCCTGGACTCCGTCATCGAGGTCGCCTCGGCCACCGCGGTCGCCTGGCAGTTCTCCGCCCGCGAGCACACCGTCCGCGAGGCGCGCGAGAAGACCACCCTGCGGATCATCGCGGTGTCCTTCTTCGCGCTCGCCGCCTATGTCGCGGTCGACGCCGTACGTGCCCTGACCGGCACCGACGAGGCCGAGCGCTCGGTCCCCGGCATCGCCCTCGCCGCGCTCTCCCTCGCGGTCATGCCGTTCCTGTCCGCGGCCCAGCGCCGCGCGGGCCGCGAACTCGGCTCCGCCAGCGCGGTCGCCGACTCCAAGCAGACCCTGCTGTGCACCTATCTGTCGGCCGCGCTACTGGTCGGCCTGGTGCTCAACGCGGCACTCGGCTGGTCCTGGGCCGACCCGGCCGCCGCCCTCGTCATCGCCGCCGCGGCCGTCAAGGAAGGGCGCGACGCCTGGCAGGGCAGAGGCTGCTGCGCGCCCGCCGCGATGCCCCCGGCGGTCGGCGCCCGGGCCGGGGACGCATGCGGTTGCCGGCCTGGCTGTGACTGCCGCGGCTGACGCCTCGCGGAGGCGGAGGCTTCCACGCCCGGGCGGCCCGGCGCAAGGGCGGCCGCGGCCAGGCGCTCAGGCGGCGGCGACCCGACGGAACACGGCCCGCCGGACTCGGGGATCCTGCGCGGGGCGGCCCGGGAGGAGCCGTCTGCGGTGGAGCCGGGACCCGGCCGCGCTCACCCGTGACCCGGGTCCGCGGCCGAGCGGCGGTCGGCGCTCAGCGTGGTCGGCGGTCGGCGGTCGGCGTGGTCAGCGGTCGGCGATGTCCTCACGGAGGCCGTCGGAGAACTCCCACCACGACAAGGGGAGCCAGTCGCCGTCGACAAAGGCGTCCACCGTCGCGCCACGACCGCGGACCGTCACCGTCGTACCGGCCGGGTAGGTGGCTCCGGAGAGGCCCGGAACAGGGACGAGCAGAGTCCCCAGCCTTTGTGCTGCCACTTTCTCGCCCTCCGATTCGGTCGACTCGGCACGACGCCTGAAGGCATCTACCGGGGCGGATATTCCTCCCGAGATTACCGGCTTGTCCGATTATCCGGGCCGGAGAATCATGAGATATGTGCCACAACCGGGTCACAAGTGAAAGGAGGAGCGGGGGGCGAGTCACGCACGCATCGCCAGCGGAGGTCACAGCAATGAAAGCCGTGGTGTACAAGGAACCGTTCGAGGTGGCGGTCGAGGACGTCGAGAGGCCGAGGATCCACCACCCGAACGATGTGATCGTACGGGTCACGTCCACCGCGATATGCGGCTCCGACCTGCACATGTACGAAGGCCGGACGGCGGCGGAGCCGGGCATCGTCTTCGGCCACGAGAACATGGGGATCATCGAGGAACTCGGCGACGGCGTCACCTCGCTCAAGCAGGGGGACCGGGTGGTCATGCCCTTCAACGTCGCATGCGGCTTCTGCATGAACTGCGTCGAGGGCTACACGGGATTCTGTCTGACCGTCAACCCGGGCTTCGCGGGCGGAGCTTACGGATACGTCGCCATGGGCCCCTGGCCCGGCGGCCAGGCCGAGTACCTGCGCGTCCCCTACGCGGACTTCAACTGCCTGAAACTGCCCGTGGGAAACGCGAACGAGACCGACTTCATCCTGCTCGCGGACATCTTCCCCACCGGGTACCACGGCTGTGAACTCGCCCAGGTACGCCCGGGTGAGAGCGTCGCCGTGTACGGCGGCGGCCCGGTCGGCCTCATGGCCGCCTACTCGGCCCTGCTGCGCGGCGCCAAGAAGGTCTTCGTCGTGGACCGCGTCCACGAACGCCTGGACAAGGCACGGGAGATCGGCGCTACCCCGATCAACTTCGCCGAGGGCGACCCGGTCGAGCAGATCAAGGAGCAGACCGAGGGCGTCGGCACCGACAAGGGCGTGGACGCGGTCGGCTACCAGGCGACCGTGCGCGACACCGGACGCGAGGAGCCGGCGACCGTGCTGAACTCGCTCATCGGCACCGTCAGGGCCACCGGAATGCTCGGCGTACCCGGGCTGTACGTACCCTCCGACCCCGGCGGGCCCGACGAGCAGTCCAAGCACGGGATGCTCAGCGTCGCGATCGGCAGGCTCTTCGAGAAGGGCCTGAGGATGGGCACCGGCCAGTGCAACGTGAAGCGCTACAACCGGTACCTGCGCGACATGATCATCGAGGGCAGGGCGACGCCGAGCTTCGTGGTGTCCCACGAGCTCCCCCTGGACCAGGCGCCGTCGGCGTACGAGAAGTTCGACAAGAGGGTCGAGGGCTACACCAAGGTGGTGCTGCACCCGTAGTGCCGCGCGGCTCCCCGCCGCCTCCACCCGCGCCGCCCGCCGCACGCCTTGCGCAGCACGCCGCGCAATACGCACCACGCGGCACGCGGCACACGGCACACGGCACACGGCACACGGCACGGGAACCTCACCCGCGGGGAGAAGGGCACCGGTGGGGACGGCACGGCGAAGGCGCCGCCGATCCGGTCGGCGGCGCCTTCATCGTCGTCGTCGTTCGGCCTTCGGGAGGCGCCCTCGTCGGCCGCCGGCGGAGCCCCTCGTCAGCCGTCGCCCTCGCGCTGACCCAGCGTGACCGTGACCGTGGCCTCGCGGCCGTCGCGCTCGTAGGTGAGCTGGACCTTGTCACCGGGCTTGTGCGTCCAGATCTCGCTGATGAGCGTCGGGCCGCTGTCGATCGGCTTGCCGTCGAACTCGGTGATGACGTCGCCCGCCCTGAGCCCCGCCTTGGCCGCCGGGCCGTTCGGCGTGACGGCCGCCGCGCCACCCGCGCCCTCCTGGGCGATCGTCGCGCCGGCGCCCCTGTCCGTCATGTTCACCGTCGCCCCGATCACGGGGTAGACGGGCTTGCCCGTACTGATGAGCTGTTCCGCCACGTTCTTCGCCTGGTTGATCGGGATGGCGAAGCCGAGGCCGATGGAACCGGCCTGGGACTGCTGGCCGAAGCCGTTGCCGCCGCCCGCGGACTGGATCGCGGAGTTGATGCCGATGACCGCTCCGCGTGCGTCGAGGAGCGGGCCGCCGGAGTTGCCGGGATTGATCGAGGCGTCGGTCTGGAGCGCGCTCATGTACGAGTTCCTGCCGCCGGAACCGTCGCCGGAGGCCACGGGCCGGTTCTTGGCACTGATGATGCCCGTCGTGACCGTGTTGGACAGGCCGAAGGGGGCACCGATCGCGATGGTCGAGTCGCCGACGGCGACCTGGTCGGAGTTGCCCAGCGGCAGCGGGGTGAGCCCGGCGGGCGCGTCCCGCAGCTTCAGTACGGCCACGTCGTAACCCTGGGCCCGGCCGACCACCTCGGCTTCGTACTCCTTGCCGTCGGAGAAGGTCGCGGAGAGCGTGCCGCCGTCCGCCGCGGAGGCCACCACGTGGTTGTTCGTGAGGATGTGCCCTTCCTTGTCGTACACGAAGCCGGTGCCCGTGCCGGCCTCGCCCTGCCCCCTCCCGGACGCCGCCTCGATCGTGACGACGCTGGGCAGCGCCTTGCCCGCCACCGCGGCCACCGTGCCGGGCTCGCGCTTGAAGCCCGAGGGGGCGTCCCCTGCGGCCACCGTGGTCGACGCACCGCCGTCGTTGCGCTCGGCGGCCCAGTAGCCGACCCCGCCGCCCACACCACCGGCGACGAGTGCGGCGACGAGGACGGACGCGATCAGCCCGCCGGACCGCTTGCGCGGCCCCTGCGGGGCGGACGCGTGCCCGCCCCAGGGCGAGGCGGGCGGCGGGGGAGGCGGCCAGGCACCCTGCGGGTACCCGGCCGGGGAGGCGGGGGAGGCGGGGGAGTGGTCGCCGGGGGCGGGCCCGTGGGCCGCGGGCGGGACGGGAGGCGCGGGGGGCATCGCCCGGCCGGGCTGCGTCGGGGACTCCGACCCGGCGGGCGGGTGCGCGGCAGCGCTTTCGGGAGCAGCCGCCGGCACAGGAGGTACGGACGGGCCGGCGTGCGCCGGGGTGCCCTCGTTCTCAGTGCTCACAGCTTCCTCTTCCTCGCTTCCACGATTCGGCGGTCCGCGTCGCGGGACCGCACCGATGCGCTGCAGTCAGCTTTTCCCATACCCTGTCAGGCCACTGTAAGCAGGACCTGTGCGACCGTGCGCTCTTCTTTATCCCGGACATGACGGACACAGGCTTATCCCGGACATGACGGACACGGGCGGGGCGCCCGCCCACCGACGATGGCACCATGACGCGGTGACTCAACACCGGATCCAGGTCGTGGCCCACCGAGGCGCCTCGGAGGACGCCCCCGAACACACCCTGGCCGCCTATGTGAGAGCCATAGAGGACGGGGCCGACGCCCTCGAGTGCGATGTGCGCCTCACCGCGGACGGACATCTCGTCTGCGTCCACGACCGCCGGGTGAACCGCACCTCCAACGGCCGTGGCGCGGTCTCCGCGCTGGAGCTCGCGGACCTCGCCGCGCTCGACTTCGGCTCCTGGAGGGACAGCGAGGAGAGCCCGGACTGGAAGGACCCCGGTTTCACGTCCGTGCTGACCCTCGAGCGGCTGCTCGAACTGGTGGCGGACGCCGGCCGGCGGATCGAGCTCGCCATCGAGACGAAGCACCCGACCCGATGGGCGGGACAGGTGGAGGAGCGGCTGCTCCACCTGCTGAAGCGTTTCGGCCTGGACGCCCCGGCGGCACCCGGCGAGTCCCCCGTGCGCGTCATGAGCTTCTCGGCCCGCTCGCTGCACCGGATCGCGTACGCCGCGCCGAACATCCCGACCGTGTACCTGATGCAGTTCCTCCCACTGCGGGCGCGCGAGGCACGGCTGCCGGCGGGGGCACGGATCGCCGGTCCGGGGATCCGGCTGGTGCGCAACCACCCCTCGTACGTGGAGCGGCTGCACGCCGCCGGTCACCAGGTGCACGTCTGGACCGTGAACGAACCGGCCGACGTCGACCTCTGCGTGAGCCTCGGAGTCGAGGCGATCATCACCAACCGGCCGAGGCAGGTCCTCTCCCGACTGGGCCGTCTCTGACCGCTCCCGTACCGCCGAGGAACCGTCCCCGGCTGATCCGCGACCGAACCGACACCGACCGCTCCCGCACAGCGACCGAACCGACTCGGACTGCTCCCGCACAGCGACCGAACCGCTACACGGAGTGCACCGGCGCGTTCGATCCGTGCGCAAGTGTGACGAGTGCGTCATCGGACGCGGATTGGCCGGTTTCCGGTCCAGGCCATTGGGGCATCCACTCCGTGGCGTGGGGCGAAGGAGGTCTCGGGGGTGGCGTTGGTGGTGGCACAGGAGGTGCCCACGTCGTCGTGCATGGCCGTACCCCATGGCCCTGCGGGCGTGGGTGAGGCACGGCACCGGATGCGTGAGCAACTGCGGCGCAGCGGGGTGTCCGATTCGGTCGTCGACGATGCCGTTCTGATCCTTTCCGAACTGCTGAGCAATGCCTGCCGTCACGGCAGACCGCTCGGGCAGCACACGGAGATCGGTGACGGCGACATCCGAGCCGCATGGCGTCTCGACCCGTCCGGCGGCCTGACCGTCGAGGTGACGGACGGGGGCGGTCCCACCCGCCCGGTTCCGTCGACGCCCTCGGTCACGGCACACGGCGGCCGAGGGCTCAACATCATCAGTGCGCTCGCCCGGGACTGGGGCGTGAGGGACAGCGCCGCCGGCGAGGTCACCGTGTGGGTCCTCGTCACGGAGGGGCACCGTCGCGACGATTTCGCTACGCGCGTCACCGGCCCCGGCTTCGAGTTCACCGACGCCTACGACGACGTCGACTGAGCTCCGGGCCGGCCGGCGATCGGGCGGACCGGACGGCGGCCGGGCAAGGACCGGACGGCGGCCGGGCAAGGACCGGACGGCGGCCGGGCAAGGACCGGGCAGGGACCGGACGGGGACCGCTTCGGGCCGCCCCGGTCGTGGACGGCGCATCGGCCGCCCATCGCCGGCCGCGGTCGCGAGCAGGACGGGAGCCGGTCACCGGCCGGTCCGGGGCGTTCGCGCGCAGCATCGCCGGCGCCCTTCCGGCGCTCCAGGGCGGGCGGCCACGCGACGTGAAGTGCCGCTGTGACCGCTGCCACGGCCGCAGCGGCTAGGCTCGCGCCCGAGACAAGCACGCCGTCATCGGGAGAAAGCCACATCATGGCCAAGAAGCGCCCCCAGACGAAGGCCGCCGCCAAGCCCCAGGTCACCGATGGTGAGATCCCGGTGGTCGGCGCCCGCGAGCCCTGCCCCTGCGGTTCGGGCCGTCGCTACAAGGCCTGCCACGGGCGGGCCGCCGCACACGCCGTGACCGAGCTGGTCCAGCGTCCCTTCGAGGGGCTCCCCGGCGAGGGCGACTGGGTCGCCCTCCGCGAGCTGGTGCCCGCCGCCACCGTCGCCCTGGCCCTCAAGGACGGGCTGCCCGAGGACGTCCCGTCGCTCACCCTCGCGACCGTCCTCCCCATGGCGTGGCCCGCGCTGCGCCGCGAGGACGGCTCCGTCATGCTCGCCCTGCAGAACGACACGCCTTCCGGCGACCTCAGCCGCGACCTCGCCGACACCCTGCAGCGCACGCTGACCACGAAGCCCGGCAACGCGGTGGCCCCGCGGCGCGCCCCCGCCGACGGTCCGCGGCTCCAGGACCTGATCGACGCGGACGCCCCGTTCGAGCCGGTCGTGCACAGCGGTTTCGAGTTCTGGATTCCGGAGTCGGTGGAGACCACGAGCGCCGAGGTGACCGCTTCGCTGGAGCGCGCCAACGCGGCCGCGATCCCGACGGCGAGGCTGTCCGGCGTCGACGCCGCCTACTGGTGCGAGACTCCGGAGAAGAACCACCTGCGCTGGGTCATGCCGCACTCCGAGGAGCGGCTGCTGGACGCGCTCGCCCGGCTGCACGCCGCCGGTGCGTCGAGCCTCGGTGAAGGCACCCGCCTCGTCGGGTCGTTCCGTGCGCACGGCCTGGTGGTGCCCGTCTGGGACCTGCCCGTCGGCATGGGTGCGGAGGAGTGCGAGAAGCCGGCGGCCGAGTTCGCCGAGCGGCTCGCCAAGGCGCTCGCGACGGACTCCCCGCTCACCGGCGAGGAGCGCCGGGCCCGCAGCGGTCTCACCAACCGCCAGGTCACGCTGAGCTGAGCCGGGCGGCGGGCCAGGCCGGCGGACCGCGGGCGGTCGTTCTCGTTCCCGGTGTCGTTCCCGTTCCCGTTCCCGGTTTCGTTCCCGCTCCCGTTCCCGTTGCCGTTGCCGTTCCCGTTCCCGTTCTCGTCGCCGTTCGGCGACGGCAGGCGGCCGCGGGCGGTCAGGTGCCCGTTCCACCACGGCAGGTTGCTGCGGGCGGCGGCTTCGGCCGTCGCCCACCGCGGCGGCGACGCGACCCACCCGCCTCGGGTGATCCCCGTCACACCGGTACCTACGGTGCGGTAATTCCCTGTCCGAATACCCGAGATCGAATTTGCGAACAGCAGATCTCTTGTTACCGTTCTGGAAGCCCGGTCGCTGGTGCATCCCCCGTCGCCAGCGACCGGGCGTCTCTATTTCCGGCAATGCTCCGGAATCGCGCCCACGTCAACTGCCTTCGGCAGCATGCGAGTTGCCCCCTCGCTCGGCAACGGCGTCCCCTGAGGGGCTTCTACGGAAGCACGAACTCCACGTTCGCGGAATAGGCCCCCGGTTCGCCTCGGCCCTTCTCACACGGTGTTTCGCGGACCGCAGGCCCCACGCGTCCGGGGCCGATCACGCAATGCACCCCAACGGCCTTTCGCCCGGCGCCGGAAGAGCCGGCACGGACGCGGTCCTCCGCCGACGCGTTGCGGTAGTACGTTCGCTCCCACGCATCCGGACCACCGGAGAGGCCGCGCATCCGCGCCTCGACGCGGTGCGGTGGGCTCTCCAGGGGCCGGGGCGTTCGCTTGTGCGTCGAACACCGAGGCGCCGTCGTCCGGCTCGGTCGCCCGCCGCGCGCCCGGCGGGGCATGCATTCCGGCCACACTTGCCGATCGCCGCGCCCTCTTGCCATGCGCCGTCGCGTCGGCGCACTTCCGGGCCGCGGGGGCGGCGAGGGCCGCACGGGCCACGAGGGTCCACGAGGGTCCGTACGGGAAGGCCGGGCAGCGGGGACCCGTACGGCTCCGTCCGCACCCGTCCGACCCGCACTCGCCCCTCCCTCCCGTGCGCACACGGATCCCGCCCGTACGAGTGAGCCGCAGGCCCGTCTCCCACCGCCGTCACCCGGAAGACCGGCGCTCAGTACGCGAGGCGGGACCCCTCCCCGCTCTCCGGAGGAGTCACGCCCGACGGCGCGCTGACGCTCGCCTCGACGAGGGCGTCGACGACCGCTTCCACGTCCGGCAGCCAGGGCGCCGCCGAGCCGGGGAGCGGGGCGCGCTCCCATCGGACCTGTCCCGTGCCGGTCTCCGAGGGCGGCAGCACCAGATAGCCGCCCGAGCCGTGGAAGCGAAGCGAACTCGGCACCCGGTCCTTGGCGTAGAGCAGTTCGCCCAGCCGCTCCATCGAGTAGGGGGCGACGAGCAGGGACCACCTGGTCGGTGTCGCGAGAACGGGGCCGAGTCTCATCTCCATGCGGTCGAGTGCGGCGAGCGCCCGGGCCCCGGCGACCGCCGGCAGGCTCACCGCGCACGGCGCGCGGCCTCCCGTGGCGAGCACGACGGGGGCGGTGGGCCGCTGGGTCCACCACCAGCGCACCATCCGCTCGTCGGTGGTCGCCGCCAGCAGCCCGGGGTCGAAGGGGTGCGCGCCGGGGACGACGCACTCGTGGTCGGGGCAGGCACAGCCGCGCCCGTGCTCGGTCCGCCGGCCGGCGGCGTTGAGTCCCACACCGGGCAGCACGGGCCAGTTCCATTCGGTGGCGCAGGTCAGCGCCGCGTCGAGTAGAGGAGCAGGCCTCCCCTTGCGCCAGAACCGGAGCCTGCGTCGCCTTCCGAGGATCTCGCGCATGAGCGCTCGTTCCTTTCCGTTGAACGCCGAGGTCCATCACACCATGTGTGCATCACTTCACTGCGCGTACAGAGCGGCGTCTTGCCGCCCTTGCCGTAGGCACGGGCGATCCCATGGGCTCTGTCCATTAAACGCATGGCGAGGGGTGGCGCGCGCCTGGCGCTTGCTCTCCCGCTGTGCTCGTACCGCCACTCGGTACGGGGCGGCGGCCCACGGCGGTTAGGACGCCGCGGCTCCCCGCCAGGTTCCGGGGCGGTCCCAACTGCCCCTGGCCACACCGTTTACGTACCCATCACGCCCGGGATGACTCCCCCCTCGGGCTTCGCCTCGGCCTTCACCCTGGGTGGGGTCCCCATGTCGAACGCGCTCAGTCGACCGCAAATCGCGTCCATGGGGGTCATTTTTCAGCCAAGTTAGCAACCCCGTGGACACCAGCGATACCACCAGGCCAGTGCTGGACATCCCCCTTTGTGTGCGTGTAGATGTGGATGCAGTGATAGCGGCGCAGATTGACATGGGGGTTTGCGATGCTATTGAGCAGAACGCACCAGCCGGAAGGCCGGCTGCCATGAGCGCCCCTCACCTGCCGAAAGTGGCTGGAATCGAATCGGCTGTTCCAGGCCCCGCGCACACTGCCGCTCCACTCGCCCCCGCGCCCGGCGCCATGATCCAGGACCGCCTGGCCGGCTGGGTCTCCGACCTCACCACGCTCCACGAACTCACCGAACGCCTCGCCAGGACCGGCTCGCTGGACGAGGCGCTCGACGAACTCCTGCGCGCGGGCGCCGCCCTGGTCGGTGCCCGCCGCGGCATGGTCGTCCTCGAACCCGCCGACGGCCGCGGCCCCGCCAGCACCGTCGGACTGGGCCTCGCCCACGCCGACCTGGGCCACATCGAGACCGTCCCCCGCAGTGCCACCGGGTACGGCCGGATCCTCGACGGCGGTACGGCCGGCGTCCCCGGCCCCGTCGCCCAGGCGGACCTCCTCCACGACGCGGCACTCGACCCGCGCCACCGCGAGGTCGCCGCACGCCTGGGCTACGCCGCCAGCTACGCCCTGCCGCTCGCCACGGAGGACGCGGGGAGGCTGGGCGCCGCCGTCTGGTTCTACGACGAGCCCGCCGAACCCGTGGAACGCCAGCGCCATCTCGTCGGCCTCTACGGGCGGTACGCCACCGAGCACCTCGCCCGGATGCTGGAGCTCGAACGGACCCGCCGGCAGATGGCCGTCATCGCCGACGAACTGCTGCCCGGCAGGCTGCCCCGGATCCCCGGGGTGCGCCTCGCGGCCCGGCATCTCACCGGCACGCGCGGCGGAGGCGAGTGGTACGACGCGCTGCCGCTGCCCGAGGGCGCCCTGGGACTCGCCGTGGGCTCGGTCTCCGGTTCGGGACCGAGCGCGCTGGCCGCCATGGGCAGACTCCGGGCCAGCCTCCGGGCGTACGCGGTGATGGAGGGCGAGGACCCCGTCGCCGTGCTGTCGGACCTGGAGTTGCTGCTGAGGCTCACCGAACCGGCCCGCTCGGCGACCGCGCTCTTCGCCTACTGCGAGCCCGCCCCGGCGGCCCACGCCGACGGCAGTGGCAGTGGCAGTGGCAGTGGCAGCAAGATCGTGCTGGCCGGCGCCGGGCACACCCCGCCGCTGATCCTCGGGCAGCACCGCACCGAGTTCGTCGAGACGTCGCTGTCGGCGCCGCTGGGGATGCTCGCGTGCTGGGAGGCACCCAGCGTGGAGTTCTGCCCCGCACCCGGAGAAACGGTGCTGCTCTACACCGACGGGCTGCTGAGGCGCACCGGCGACCCGATGGACCGGGCCTTCACCCGGCTGCACACCGCCGCCGCGGGCGTGCCCAAGGCCATGCGCGACGACCCGGGCGCGGTGGCCGACCACGTGCTGCGCACGGTGCTCCCCGACGCGCTCGACGGCGGGCGGGACGGCGAGGACGTGGTGATGCTGGCCGCCCGGTTCGACTGACGGCCGCACGCTTCGGGTGACGGCCGCCCGGGCCGACTGCCGACCGCCGGGTGACGGCCGCCCGGTTCGACTGACGGCCTTCCGGTGACGGCCGCCCGCTCCGGGTGACGCTCCGGCGGCACGGGCGGGGGCCGCAAGGCTTCCGGCGCTCCTGCCGTACGACCGTACGATGGGTGAGGGTTTCAGCATCGTACCGACCAGGAGGCAGACCCGTGGCAGAGGAGCTCACCCCGGCGACCCCGGTGAACGAGTCCGACCGCACCGCCGAGGCGGGAGGCACCGAGGAGCCGATCGAGCAGCGCAAGAACGGGCTGTACCCGGAGGTCTCCGACGAGCTCGCCGCGAACATGAAGTCCGGCTGGGCCGACACCGAACTGCACGACCTGGCGCCGATCGCACAGGCCGCGCACACCGAGCGCCGCCGCGCCGCCCTCTCCGCCCGCTTCCCCGGCGAGCGGCTGGTGATCCCGGCGGGCAATCTGCGGACCCGCTCCAACGACTCCGAGTACGCCTTCCGCGCCTCCACCGAGTACGCCTACCTCACCGGCGACCAGAGCCACGACGGCGTCCTGGTGCTGGAGCCCACCGCCGACGGCCACACGGCGACGGTCCACCTGCTGCCCCGGTCCAACCGGGAGAACGGCGAGTTCTGGCTGGACGGCCAGGGCGAACTGTGGGTCGGCCGCCGCCACTCGCTCGCCGAGGCCGCCCGCCTGTTGGGCCTCCCCGCCGAGGACGTGCGCGAGCTGCCGGGCAAGCTGCGCGAGGCCACCGGCCCGGTCCGCGTCGTCCGCGGCCACGACGCGGGCATCGAGTCCGCCCTGACCGACAAGGTCACCGCGGAGCGCGACGAGGAGCTGCGCGTCTTCCTGTCCGAGGCCCGCCTGGTCAAGGACGAGTTCGAGATCGCCGAGCTGCAGAAGGCCTGCGACTCCACGGCCCGCGGCTTCGAGGACGTCGTCCGGGTGCTGGACCGCGCCGAGGCCACCAGCGAGCGCTGGATCGAGGGCACGTTCTTCCTGCGCGCCCGCGTCGAGGGCAACGACGTCGGCTACGGCTCCATCTGCGCCGCCGGCCCGCACGCCACCACCCTGCACTGGGTCCGCAACGACGGCCCGGTCCGCTCCGGCGAGCTGCTCCTCCTGGACGCCGGTGTGGAGACCACCGAGCTCTACACGGCCGACGTGACCCGCACCCTGCCGATCAGCGGCCGCTTCACCGGGCTGCAGCGCCGGATCTACGACGCGGTGTACGAGGCCCAGGAGGCCGGTATCGCCGCCGTGCGGCCGGGCGCGCTCTTCAGCGACTTCCACGACGCGGCCCAGCGGGTCCTCGCCACCCGGCTCGTGGAGTGGGGCCTGCTCGGCGACCTCGACGTGGAGAAGGTGCTGGAGCTCGGTCTCCAGCGGCGCTGGACCCTGCACGGCACCGGCCACATGCTCGGCATGGACGTCCACGACTGCGCGGCCGCGCGCCGCGAGACCTATGTGGCGGGCACGCTGGAGCCGGGCATGTGCCTGACCGTCGAGCCGGGTCTGTACTTCCAGGCCGACGACCTGACGGTGCCCGAGGAGTACCGCGGCATCGGAGTGCGGATCGAGGACGACATCCTCGTCACCGAGGACGGCAACCGGAACCTCTCTGCGGCGCTGCCGCGCAGGGCCGACGAGGTCGAGGCGTGGATGGCCCGGCTCAGGGGCTGACGCCCCCGCCGCCGTGCGGTCCCCCGCGGACCGCACGCGCGCCGGCCGACGGCCCGGGACGGCTCCTGCCCGAAACACTGCACGGAGCTGTGCACGGCCCCCTGCCGGGACCCTGCCCTCGCCCACTGCTCGGACCGCTGTCCGACCAGTGCCCTACCAGTCCCCGACCAGTGCCCTACCACTGCTCGGACCGCTCCCCGGCCACTGGCCGGGCCGCCCCCCGGACCACAGCGAACGGCGCCCCTTCGCTCAGACCGCTCCGAGCAGGGCGCCGTCCCGCCATTTCAGTACCTTGTCGAAGCTCACCACCGCGCCCCGGCCGGGCCGGTTCCGCAGGGACACATGGTCGGCGAGCTGCTCGATGAGACAGAGCCCGCGGCCGCTCTCGGCGGCCGGGCCCGCGCCGGAGACGTGCGCGCAGTCCGGGAAACCGGGTCCGCCGTCCGCCACCTCGATACGGCACTTCTCGCCGTCCAGGTAGGCCGTCACGCGGTACCCGTCCGCCGGGGAGCCGGCCGCACAGGGCCCGCCGTGCTCGACGGCGTTCGCACAGGCCTCGCTCAGCGCGACGGAGAGGTCGAAGGAAATGTCGGGGTCGACGCCCGCGGTCTCCATGGCACCGAGCAGAAGACGTCGAGCGAGCGGCACGCTCGCAGCTTCGCGCCGCAAATGGAGAGACCACCAGATGCTCATGCTCCAGCCTCCTGGCTGCGGCTCGACATACCGATACCTATTGCCGCGCCCTCCCGTTCGTAAGCACGGAGTTGACGTTTTTGCCCTCATTCGGCGGATGCGCCGATGGGCCATGCCGGTGTAAGCGCACGCCAGGCGGGCGAGCGGGCCGCAAACGTGACCTTCCGGACCCGCCGCGGGGGTGCGGGGCGCCCGATGGGATGATGTCCCGGCCATGTCTGCCCAACCGCCGGTCGCCCCCGGCGACGCGCCCGCCGCGGCCGGACCGCGGCTGCTGAGGGCCGCGGTGTTCGCCGCGGTCTGCGTCGTGCTGTCCGCACTGGGCCACGTCCTGGCCGCCTGCGCACCGGTCCCCTGGTGGACGCTGCTCGCCGGGTTCCTGACGGTGGCCGCGGTGGTGGCGCCCCTCGCCGGCCGCTCGCGCTCGCTTCCGGCCGTCGTGGCCGCCCTGGCCGGCGGGCAGCTCGCCCTGCACTCCCTCTTCGGGCTCGGCCAGCGCCCCGCCCGGGTGGCGCCGGGCACCGACGACGCCGTCGTCCGGCTGGCGGCGAAGCTGGCCTGCGGGGTGGGCGGCGACACGCTGGGCCCGGCCGAGGCCCACCGGATCGTCGCCGGCGCCGGCATCGACCCGGCGACCGTGGCTCAGGCGGCCCGTGCCGGTCACCCCGGTCACGCCGCGGCCGTGCCGCACGCCGCCCTGGAGTCGGGCGGGCTGCTGCCGAGCCTGCCCATGGTGCTCGGGCATCTGCTGGCGGCGCTGGTCACGGGCTGGCTGCTGCGCCGCGGCGACCTCGCGCTGCTGCGGCTGGCCGAGCTCTCCGCCCAGGGCGCCCAGGAGGCCGGTGAGATGGTGGCCGAGGGCGCGCTCGTACGCGCCCTGCGGGCCGCCGTCGTGCTCGTACGGGAACTCCTCGCCGGGCTGCCGGCCACCCCGGAGACCGCTCCGGGGCACGTCGGGGCGGACGCCGGGCACTCCACGCCGCCCGCGGCGGCACTCCTGCACACCGTGGTCAGGCGCGGCCCGCCCGCGCAGCGCGTCCTCGCGGCCTGCGTCCTCGCAGCCTGAACGCGGCGCCACCCGACGACGTACCCCGGAGCGGGTGTCCCGGGCGGTCGGTGCCGCGGCTCTCCCGCGCGTCCGCGCGGCTCGACCACCTTCCTGCTCACGTGGAGTACTCCGCCATGAACGTCGCCAAGAACCTCCCCAGCCACCTCCCCATGAACTCGGCCGAGAGCACCGCCGAGAGCAGCGCCAGGAGAAGCGTCGCCCGCCTTGCCGTCGCAGCCGGTGCCGCGGCCGCGTCCGCGCTGCTGCTCTGCGGTCCCGCCTTCGCACACGTCAGCGTGCAGCCCGAGGGCGAGGCCGCGAAGGGCGGCTTCGCCACCGTCAACTTCAAGGTCCCCAACGAGCGTGACAACGCCTCCACGGTGAAGCTCGAGATCACCCTGCCCGTCGGCCACCCGCTCTCGTCCGTGCTGCCGCAGCCCGTGCCGGGCTGGAAGGCCGAGGTCACCAGGACCACGCTGGACAAGCCGCTGACCGTCCACGGCCGGCAGGTCACCGAGGCGGCCTCGAAGATCACTTGGACCTCGGCCGGCGGCAAGATCGGCCCCGGCCAGTTCCAGCAGTTCCCGGTGTCCCTGGGCCAGTTGCCGGAGAGCACCGACAAGCTCGTCTTCAAGGCCCTCCAGACGTACGACAACAAGGAGGTCGTGCGCTGGATCGAGGAGCCGCAGCAGGGCGCGGCCGAGCCCGACCACCCCGCGCCCGTGCTCACCCTGTCCGCGGCGACCGGCGACCACCACGGCGACTCCGGCACCGGGAAGGCGGCCGACGGCGCCCACTCCGCCGAGCACACGGACGACGAGCACGCGGACAGCGAGCACGCGGACGGCGAGGCGACCGCCGCGAGCTCCACGGACAGCACGGCCCGGATCCTCGCCGTCGTCGGCATCGTCGTGGGCGCCGCGGGCGTGGCCTTCGGTGTGCTGGCCGGCCGCCGCCGCTCCGCCTGACCGACTCCCCCTCCTCGACTTCCGGGACATCTCCTCATGCGCTACAAGATCGTGACGGCCGCCGCCCTGTCTCTGGCGGCCGCGCTCACCCTCTCCGCCTGCGGCTCCGACGGGGGACCGGCCGGTGCGGACGGCTCCGCCGCCGAGATCTCGGCCCCTGCCGGGGACAAGGCGGCGACCGTCCTCGACCGGCCCTTCGAGAAGCCGGACCTGGTCCTCACGGACACCACGGGCAAGCCGTACGACCTCCGCGAGCGGACCAAGGGCAAGCCGACCCTGATCTACTTCGGCTACACCCACTGCCCCGACGTCTGCCCGCTGACGATGAGCAACCTCGCCGTCGCCAGGAAGCAGCTCCCCAAGGCGGACCAGGACAAGCTGCAGGTCGTCTTCGTGACCACCGACCCCGAGCGGGACACCGCGGCCGAACTTGCCAAGTGGCTCCCCGCGGCGGGGGACCCGTCGTTCGTCGGGCTGACCGGCGACTTCCCGACCATCCAGGCGGGGGCGCGCCAGCTGGGCATCGGCGTCGAACCCTCCACGAAGGACAAGAACGGCAAGGTCGTCTCCATGCACGGGACCCAGGTCGTGGCCTTCTCCCCCAAGACCGACCGGGGTTACGTCCTGTACGGCGAGGACACCACGCCGGACGACTTCGCCAAGGACCTCCCCAAGATCGTCAAGGGGGAGAACCCGTGACCCGGCGTGCGGCGTCCGCTCTCGCCGGCCCGCGTGCGGCGTCCTCTCTCGTCTCCCGGCGTGGAGCGTCCGCTCTCGTCTCCCGGCGTGGGGCGTCCGTTCTCGCCGCGGCCCTCGCCCTCTCCGCCGGCCTCGGGCTCGCGGGGTGCTCCGCGTCCGCGCCCGAGCTGAAGGCCGGCGGGGCGTTCATGCCGCAGCCCGTGGGCGACATGGCGGCCGGCTTCCTCACGGTCGTCAACGAGGGCGACGCGGCGGACCGGCTGACCTCCGTCACCAGCAGCCTCTCGGACGACGTCCAGCTCCACGAGGCGAAGGACGGCAGGATGCAGCAGGTGACGTCGCTCCCGGTCCCCGCGAACGGGGAGCTGAAGCTGGAGCGGGGCGGCGACCACCTCATGTTCCTGGGCATCAAGAAGCAGCCGAAGCAGGGGGAGGAGGTCGACGTCGAGCTGCACTTCGAGAAGTCGGAACCGATCACGGTCCAGCTCCCCGTGAAGGACCGGACCCACAACCCGGATCACCACTGAGCCCCGTGACGAGGCTCCCGGCCGTTCGAGGGACTGACGAGACACCATGACCACCACCGCCCCGCGCGTCGGCACGGCGACCCTGCTGCGCCTGCTGCTGATCACCGCGGCACTGCTCGGCACCGTGCTCACCGGCACGGCGGACGCGCATGCCGCCCTGACCGGCAGCAACCCGAAGGACGGGGCGGTGCTGGCCGTCGCCCCCAAGGACGTCACGCTCACCTTCTCCGAGCAGGTCGCCCTGGGGAACGACTCGATCAGGGTCCTCGACCCCAGGAGCAGACGCGTCGACACCGCCGAGCTGAAGAGCCTCGGCGGCGCCGGCGCCGTCACCTACGGAGTGGCGCTCGAGTCCGGCCTGCCGGAGGGCACCTACACCGTCGCCTGGCAGGCCGTCTCCGCCGACAGCCATCCCATCGCGGGCGCGTTCACCTTCTCGATCGGGGCGCCCTCGAAGACCGTCGTGGAGCTCCCGAAGCAGGAGGCGGGCGGCGGTCTCGTCGGCGCGCTCTACGGCATCGCGCGGTACGCGGCGTACGCGGGGTTCACCGTCCTGGTCGGCGGCGGTGCGTTCGTGCTGGCCTGCTGGCCGCGCGGGGCGGGCACCCGGGCGGTGCAGCGGACGGTGGCGTACGGCTGGGTGACGCTCACCGCCGCGACCATCGCGATGCTGCTGCTGCGCAGTCCCTACACCGGCTCGGGCGAACTGGGCGACGTGTTCGACCTCGCCGGGCTCCAGGCCGTGCTCGCGACCAAGACCGGGGCGGCCCTGGTGTCGCGCCTGCTGCTGCTCGGCGTGGCGGCGCTGTTCGTCGCGGTGCTGTTCGGGGCGTACGCGAAGCGGACCGCCGAGGCGCAGCAGGCGGCGGAACCCCGTGCGGGAGGTACGGGGGGTACGGAAGGTACGGGAGACGCCGCGCAACCCCGTACCGCCGAACCGCAAAGCGCCACGCAACCCCGTACCGCCGTCACCGAAGGCCACGCGGACACGGGCCGGGAGGGGCGGGGGACGGCCGGGCCCGGCGACCGGGCCGGGGAGAGGCCGGAGCAGGACCTCACCTTCGGTCTGGGTCTCGGCGGCACGGTCGTCGCCGCCGGGATCGCCTGCACCTGGGCACTGTCCGAGCACGCCTCGACCGGCATCCAGCCGGGCGTGGCGATGCCCGTCGACGTGCTGCACCTGCTGGCCGTCGCCGCCTGGCTCGGCGGACTCACCGCTCTGCTCGTGGCACTCCACCGGGCGCCCTCCATCGAGCGGGCCGCCGTCCTGCGGTTCTCCCGCGTGGCGTTCTGGTCCGTCGTCGTCCTCGCCGCCACGGGGCTCTACCAGTCCTGGCGGCAGGTGGGCTCGTGGTCCGCGCTGACCGGCACCTCGTACGGGCGGCTGCTGCTGATCAAGTTCGGGCTGGTCATCGTCCTGGTCGGGATCGCCTGGATTTCCCGGCGCTGGACGGCGCGGCTCTCGGACCGCGCCCCCGCCATTGCGCAGGCCGCCACCGCGGAGGATGCCACCGCGCAGTCCGGCACCGCGCAGTCCGGCACCGCGGAGGACGGCGGCGTAGAGGTTCGCGCCGCAAAGGCCGGCGCCGCAAAGGACGGCGCCGCGAAGCACGGCACTGCGGAGGACGGCACTGCGGAGGACGGCGCCGTGGAAGCCGGTGCCCGTCGTTCCGCCGCGGCCTTCGCCGCGGCGGAGGCCGGCGCCCGGGCCGCGGCGGCCGGGGAGGCCCGCCCCGCCGCACCGTGATCGCCGATCCCCGGGTGACGGTCTCGGGCGTGCAGAAGGCGGGCCTGGACCGTTGCCCCTCGGCGGAGGGAGGGGCACGGTCCAGGCCCACCAGGACACGCAGAACGTCTCCGACGCGCCCGAGGCGGACGACGGTCCGGTCTCCTCCGCGCCGCCTGCGACGCGGACCGGGGAGGAGTGCGGCGACCGGGCGGTCACCCTGGCGTACGAGGACGTGGGCACGGTTCCGCATGACGCGCTTGCAGCCCGAGGTCTTGAAGAAGTCGCCCTCCTTGAGCTCCACGATGGCGCTGCCGGTCGTGTAGTCGTTGGCGGCCCAGCTCGCCCGGCAGGAGGCCGCGAAGGCGGCGGCCGGCCGCAAGCGCCTCCGGGACGCCGACCCAGAGCGCTCCGGACTGCGGCGCTCCGTCCTCGCGGAGGCGGGCGTCGCCGTCGTGCTGCTCGCCGTGACGACCGCGCTCACCTCCACCGAGCCCGGCCGCACGGAGGAGCGGGCCGCCGCGGAGCGCGGCAGCCGGACACCCGCGGCCGCCCCGGCCAAGCCCGTCGACATCACCCTGCCCTTCGACACCGGCGGTGTGAACGGCAAGGGCACCGCCCGGCTGACCGTCAGTCCGGGCCGCTCGGGCGCCAACGACCTGCGCCTGTGGACCAAGGGCCCGGGCGACCGGCCCCTGGACGCCCCCGAGGTCAAGATCTCCTTCACCCTGGTCGCGGAGAAGATCGGCCCGCTGCCGCTGGTGCCGGAGCGCGTCGCGGCCGGCCACTGGAGCGCGAGCAACATCCAGATCCCGCTGCCCGGAGAGTGGCAGGTCCGGATCACCGTACGGACATCGGACATCGACCAGACGACCGTCGAGAAGAACGTGAGGATCGGCTGACGTGGGCGGCCGCCGAGGCACAGTGGTGAAGGCATGAACGACAACGAGATCTCCCGGCGCAGACTGCTCGGCACCGTCGGCGCGGCGGGCGCGACCGGCCTGGCCCTCGGTGCGGCGGGCGGCGCCGCCGGGTACGCGGCGGCCTCCGCCGACCCGGCGGCCGCGCTGGCGACCGTCGGCTCCACCGCCGAGCCGTTCCACGGCGAGCACCAGCCGGGCATCACCACGCCGATGCAGTCCCACGGCCATCTCGCCGCCTTCGACCTGGCGCCGGGCGCGGGCCGCAGGGAGGCGGCCGCCCTGATGCGCCGCTGGTCGGCCATCGCGGCCCGGCTGATGGCGGGCGAGCCGGCCGACGACGACACCGGGGTCGCCCTGGACGCGGGCCCGTCCTCCCTCACGGTCACCTTCGGCTTCGGCCGGACCTTCTTCGACCGCACCGGACTGACCGCGCAGCGCCCCCCCCAGCTCGACCCGCTGCCCGCGTTCTCCGGCGACCGGCTGGATCCGCGCCGCTCGGAGGGGGACCTCTGGGTGCAGATCGGCGCCAACGACGCGCTGGTCGCCTTCCACGCCCTGCGTGCCGTCCAGAAGGCGGCGGGCGGCGCGGCGCGGAGCCGCTGGCAGATGACCGGCTTCAACCGCTCGCCGGGTGCCACCGCCCGGCCGATGACCAGCCGCAACCTCATGGGGCAGGTCGACGGCACCCGCAACCCCAAGCCGTCCGATCCCGATTTCGACCGCCGTGTCTTCGTCCCGGCCGCCGGGTCCGGGGCGGGCGCGGCGGCACAGCCGGCCTGGATGGCGGGCGGCTCGTACGCCGTCGTCCGCCGCATCCGGATGCTGCTGGACGACTGGGAGAAGCTGAGCCTGCGGGACCAGGAGCTGGTGATCGGCCGCCGCAAGTCGGACGGCGCCCCGCTGACCGGCGGCGGCGAGACGGCGGAACTCGACCTGGACCGGACGGGGCCGGACGGTTCCCCGGTCATCCCGGCCGACGCGCACGCGCGGATCTCCGCTCCGGAGCAGAACGCGGGCGCGGCCATGCTGCGCCGGCCGTTCTCGTACCACGACGGCATGGCGGCGGACGGCACCCCCGACGCGGGGCTGCTGTTCGTGTGCTGGCAGGCCGACCCGCTCCGGGGCTTCGTGCCGGTCCAGCGGAAGCTGGACCGCGGGGATGCGCTGTCCCGGTTCGTCCGGCACGAGGCGAGCGGTCTCTTCGCCGTCCCCCGCGGTGCGGAGGAGGGCGACTACGTCGGCCGGGGGCTGCTGGAAGCGTGAGGAGGGCCGCACGGGCCGGGCCTCGCGACGGGGCGAACTTCGGCTGACGCGGCACTAGGGTGACGGGTATGTCCGCCACGCGCTACACGTACCTGGGCCCCGAGGGCACCTTCACCGAGGCCGCCCTGCGCACCCTCCCGGAGGCCGCCACCCGCGAACTGGTGCCGATGGTGTCGGTGCCGGCCGCCCTCGACGCCGTGCGCGGCGGTGAGGCCGCGGCGGCGCTGGTGCCGATCGAGAACTCGGTGGAGGGCGGCGTCACGGCCACGCTGGACGAGCTGGCCTCGGGCGAGCCGCTCATGATCTACCGCGAGGTGCTGCTGCCCATCTCGTTCGCGCTGCTGGTGCGGCCGGGGACGAAGCTGTCGGACGTGAAGACGGTGACCGGCCACCCGGTCGCCCAGCCGCAGGTGCGGAACTGGCTGCGGGCCCATCTGCCCGACGCGGTGTGGGAGTCCGCGGCGTCGAACGCGGACGGTGCGCGGCTGGTGCAGGAGGGGCGCTTCGACGCGGCCTTCGCGGGCGAGTTCGCGGCGGCGACGTACGGGCTCGAGGCTCTGGTCACCGAGATCCACGACGCGCAGAACGCGGAGACGCGCTTTGTGCTGGTGGGCCGTCCGGCGCGGCCCGCGGCCCCGACGGGGGCGGACAAGACCTCGGTGGTCATCTGGCAGCGCGACGACCACCCGGGTGCCCTGCTGGAGTTGCTTCAGGAGTTCGCGGTGCGCGGTGTCAACCTGATGCTGCTCCAGTCCCGTCCGACCGGCGCCGGCATCGGGAACTACTGCTTCGCGATCGACGCCGAGGGCCATATCGCGGACCGCCGGGTGGGGGAGGCGCTGATGGGTCTGAAGCGGATCTGCCCGAAGGTGCGCTTCCTCGGGTCCTATCCGCGGGCGGGGGCCCCTGCGCCGGGGCAGGGCGGACGCCCGTTGCGCCCGGGGACCTCCGACGCCGAGTTCGTGGACGCGGCCGAGTGGCTGGCGCGCTGCCAGGACGGGCGCGCGTAGTGGGGCGCTGCCAGGACGGGCGTGCCCGCGCAGTGGCGCGCTGCCAGTACGGGTTCGCGTAACCCGGGGTTCACGCCGAGCCGGGCCCGCCGGGCCCCGCTCTCGCCCGCCCGTTACCCACAGGGTTATCCACAGGGCGGCTTCTCGATCTGGGGACAAGTCGACAACACCGTCCGACTTCATCGACAAATCGCCTCACTTGCCGCTCCCACATCCACAGCACACATCGATTGCCCATGTCAGCCCAATTCCAACGATCAACTCTTCGGAGCGAAGAAGTGCAAGGAATTGCCACCCGAACGAGCGGGTGAACCGCGTTCGGAGCGGCAGTCGACGGGGTTCCGCCACCCTTTCAGAATGATCAATTTCGTAATCCACAGACCCCTCCCACATCCTGTGGATAACTTGTGCGCACCCTCCTCCCCTGTGGACAACAGCCCCGGAGTTCAGCGGACCAGGGCACCCGAGGGCGGCGGCGACCGCCACTCACGCCTTTCGGCGGCGGACGGGCGGGACGCGCGAGGACGCCGCCCGGGATTCACCGGACCTTTCCAGAATTCGGGCACCTTCTGACAATTTTGGGTAACTCGGACAATTCACCCAAAGCGACATGGGCGATATCGACGGGGGAGCCGGGAGCGCACACCGGTAGCCTGGTGGGGTGATTGACCTTCGCCTGCTCCGTGAGGACCCCGACCGTGTTCGCGCCTCCCAGCGCGCCCGTGGAGAGGACGTCGGACTCGTCGACGCCCTGCTCTCCGCCGACGAGCGGCGCAGGTCGTCCGGCGTCCGCTTCGACGAACTCCGTTCCGAGCAGAAGTCGCTCGGCAAGCTCATCCCCAAGGCGTCCCCGGACGAGCGCGCCGAGCTGCTGAAGAAGGCCGAGCAGCTCAAGTCCGATGTGAAGGCCGCCGAGGCCGAGCAGAGCGAGGCCGAGGAAGAGACCCGCCGGCTGCTCCTCGGCCTGGGCAATCTCGTCCACCCCGACGTCCCGGTGGGCGGCGAGGAGGACTTCGTCGTCCTGGAGACGCACGGCACCGTCCGCGACTTCGGCGCCGAGGGCTTCGAGCCCAAGGACCACCTGGAGCTGGGCGAGGCGCTCGGCGCCATCGACGTCGAGCGCGGCGCGAAGGTGTCCGGCTCCCGCTTCTACTACCTGACGGGCGTCGGCGCCCTGCTGGAGCTCGCCCTGGTCAACGCCGCGATGGCGCAGGCCACCGAGGCGGGCTTCACCCCGATGCTGACCCCGGCCCTGGTCCGCCCCCGCGCCATGGAGGGCACGGGCTTCCTCGGCCAGGCCGCGGAGAACGTCTACCACCTGGAGAAGGACGACTTCTACCTCGTCGGCACGTCCGAGGTCCCGCTCGCCGCGTACCACATGGACGAGATCATCGACGGCGGCAAGCTGCCGCTGCGGTACGCCGGGTTCAGCCCGTGCTTCCGCCGCGAGGCAGGCACCTACGGCAAGGACACCCGCGGCATCTTCCGCGTCCACCAGTTCGACAAGGTCGAGATGTTCTCGTACGTCCACCCGGACGACGCCGAGAGCGAGCACAGGCGCCTGCTGGAGTGGGAGAAGCAGTGGCTGAACGCCCTGGAGTTGCCGTTCCAGGTGATCGACGTGGCCACCGGCGACCTGGGCGCCTCGGCCTCGCGCAAGTACGACTGCGAGGCCTGGATCCCGACCCAGGGCAAGTACCGCGAGCTCACGTCGGCGTCGAACTGCGACGGCTTCCAGGCCCGCCGGCTGTCGGTCCGCATGCGCGACGGCAAGCAGGTCAAGCCGCTCGCGACGCTGAACGGCACGCTGTGCGCCGTGCCGCGCACGATCGTGGCCATCCTGGAGAACCACCAGCTGGCCGACGGCTCGGTGCGGGTCCCGGAGGTCCTGCGCCCCTACCTCGGCGGCCGTGAGGTCCTGGAGCCGGTCGCCCGGTGAGCTTTCCGTACCGCCTGATCGCCACCGATCTCGACGGGACCCTGCTGCGCTCCGACGAGTCGGTGTCGCAGCGCACGCGCCATGCGCTCGCCGCCGCCACGGCGGCGGGCGCCGCGCACATCGTCGTCACGGGGCGAGGCGTCCCGTGGACCCGGCACATCCTCGACGACCTGGGCTACCACGGCCTCGCGGTATGCGGGCAGGGCGCCCAGGTGTACCACGCCGGCGAGCACCGGCTGCTCACCTCCGTGACGCTGGACCGTCGGCTCGCCGCACTCGCCGTGTCCAAGCTGGAGGCGGAGGCCGGGCCGCTCGCGCTCGCCGCGAGCCGCGACGGCCTGGACGGGGAGGTCGTCGTCGGACCCGGCTACCGGACCCAGGACGGTCCGCTCCCGGTCGTCGCCGTCGACGACCCGGCCGAACTGTGGGCGCTCCCGCTCACCAAGCTCTACATGCAGCACCCGGACCTCGACGACGACGAACTGACCCGGTTCGCGCGCTCGACGGTCGGCGGGCTGGTGGACGTGGTGATGGCCGGCGAGGGAATCGTCGAGATCCTCCCCCTCGGCCTGAGCAAGGCCACCGGCCTCTCGCTGGCGGCACGCAGGCTGGGGCTGCGGGCCACCCAGACGATCGCCTTCGGCGACATGCCGAACGACATCCCCGTGTTCGGCTGGGCCGCCCACGGCGTCGCGATGGCCAACGCCCACGACGAACTGAAGGCCGTCGCCCACCGGATCACGGCGTCGAACGAGCAGGACGGCATCGCGCTGGTGCTGGAGGAACTGCTGGGGCGTTAGAGGAACTGCCGGGGCGTGAGGGGTACCGCTGCGGCACGCCCCCGGCTTCGCGTCCGGTGCGCCTCGCGGTCCGCCTCACCCATCGGCCCGGTCCGTATCGCCCGGTCCATCAGCCCGGTCCGTCTCGCCTGGTCCATCAGCCCGGTCGTGTGTCCGGGCCATCCGCCCAGTCGTCCGTCCGGTCCACCTCGACCGGGAGTACGTCCGGTCCACCTCTCGCCCGGTCCGGTGCGGCGCCATCCGCACGGATGCGCCCCCGCGCCCTGCCGGACCCGTGCCTGACCTCGCGTCCCCGGGCCCGTGGCGCACCAGAGGGCTCGTGGACGTACCGCACCTGCGTGCGCACTGCGGAGGATGCGCGGATCGAACGCGCGCGGGGGTGGACCCCGACCACGGCTTAGCAAGCCGGTGCCTTACCACTCGGCCAATCCTCCGGGAGGGCGGCCCGCGCGGATGCGCGCTCGAAGCGGCCGCCCGGGCAGTCCGCCGGCGGCTCACGGAGTTCGACTACCGCTCCGGAGCCTGCCGTGCGCTGCCCTGCAGGGAGCTCGACGGACTCGTACTCTCGGTCATCGCCGCGCCCCTCCCCGGTCCTGTCCGGCCTTGCGGCCCCGCCGCACATCCGGCGGCGGCTCACGAGCAGTCTGCCCGGTCCGGGCGGCCCCCTGCCACCGGATTTCCGCGCCGGACGAGCTCAGGACGAGCTCAGGACGGGCCCAGGACGAGCTCAGGACGAGCTCAGGACCGGCGCCACCAGCGCCGTCGGCGCCGTGCGCGGGCCCGGCTCCAGAACCAGCCGGCGGGCGGCTCGTCGGAGCGCCAGGGCTGCGGCTCGGGCGCGGAGCCGCGCCACCGGGCGGCGAGCATCCGCGCCCGGGCGGACGGCTCGGCGGTCTCGGCGGCGCGCACGAAGTCGTCGTCGAGCACCGTCTCGTCCCAGGCGCGCCCGTGAGCGTCCGACCCGGTGGGGCCGGAAGCGCCGCGGCCCACGTCGGCCGTGGAACGGCCGCCCTCGGCCCCGCGCGGACCGGCACCGTCCGCGGGATCCCGGCCGGACGGGCCGCCCGAGCCGGGCGCACCGGGCGCCGAGGCAGGGGCCGGGGCCGGGGCCGGGGCCGGGAGATGCTCCTCCCGGTCCGGCCCCGGATGCGGCCGGCGGTCCGGCTGAGGATCCGCCTTCGGATCGGGCCTCGGATCGGGTCTCGGATCCAACTGCGACTGCGAGTGCGGCTGCGAATGCGGCTGCGAATGCGGCTGGCGGTTCGGCTCCTCCGGCATGGCGGCTCCTCCTCTCCCCCAGTGTCCCCGCCGGCCCGTCAGGCCCGCGTGAGGACGAGGGCACGGTGGGACTGGGATTCCGCCCCCGCCGTGCCCCGCTCCCTCCCGCTGTTCCTCACCGCCCTGGCTACTCCCCGCTGCCCTGGCTACTCCCCGCTGCTCCTCAACGCCCCGGCTGCTCCCGCTACTCCTGTGCTACTCCTCGCCCGCCAGCGTCAGCGTCCTCAGCTTCCGCCCGGCGTACCCCGTCGCCAGCAGCGTCACCCCGGCGAGCAGCGCCACCGCGAGCGGCAGGCCCACGTCGGAGGTGATCATCCCGTCGCCCCCGATCCGCTCGGCCAGGGCCAGCGACCACTGCTGCACACTGAGCGTCCGCGCCCCGGGTACGAGGCTGCCGAAGAGCGTCTCCCACACCAGGGCGTAGACCAGGCCGATCACGACCGCGTGCCGGCTGACCGTGCCGAGCAGCAGGAACAGCGCGGCGTAGGCGATCGACGCGACCAGCGCCGCGACCGTGTAGGCCACCGCGATCTGCTGCCCGTTGCCGTTGAGGATGTATCCCGCGGCGAACGTCGGGACCGCGGAGAACACCATCGTCACGGCGATCGCCACGATCAGCTTGGTGACGACGATCACCGGCCGCTTCACCGGCTTCGCCAGCAGATAGATGATCGAGCCGTCGTCGATCTCCGGGCCGATCGCCCCGGTTCCGGCGATCACGCCGATCAGCGGCACCATCGTGGCGATGGCGAATCCGCCCAGCACGTCGGCGGCGACCTGGTCGTCGACGCCGTTGAACGCCCTCACCGCGCAGGCGATGAGCAGCAGCAGGCCGGGGAGGACGAAGAGGATCGCCGCGCGGCGCCGGCCGAGAAGGGCCCGGTAGGTGAGCCGGGCGACTGTCGGGTCGTACATGTCGTTGGCTCCTTTCAGGCCGCTACGAGGTAGGAGAAGACCGATTCGAGGGACTCGTCGGAGGGCGAGACCGTGAGCAGCCGGATGGAGTGGTCACGTGCCACTCTCGGCAGGAGCTCGGTGAAGCGGCCGAAGTCGACCGCCTGGATGCGCAACGCGCCTTCCCCTCCTTCCTCGAGGTCCACTTCGATACCCGCGGTCGACGGGTCCGCGATCAGCGCGGCGGCGAGCGCGCGGTCGTCGCTGGAGCGCACCAGATAGCGGTGCGGCCGGTCCGTCATCAGCCGGCGGATCCTGCGGAAGTCGCCGCTCGCGGCGTGCCGTCCCGCGACGATCACCTCGATGTGGGAGGCGAGTTGCTCGACCTCCTCCAGGATGTGGGAGGAGAACAGGACCGTGCGTCCCTCGCCTCCCATGCGCCTGAGCAGGTCCATGAGCTGCATGCGCTGGCGCGGGTCCATCCCGTTGAACGGCTCGTCGAGCAGCAGCACGTTCGGTTCGTGCACCAGGGCGGACGCCATCTTGACCCGCTGGCGCATGCCCTTGCTGTAGGTGGCGATCTTGCGGTCCTGCGCGGGTTCCATCTCCACCGTCGCCAGGGCCCGCTGGGCCTCCTTGGCGCCGAGGCCGTGCAGTTCGGCGTTGGCGAGGACGAACTCCCGTCCCGTGAGGAAGTCGTACATCGCCTCCCGCTCGGGTACGACGCCGATCCGCCGGTAGACCGACTCGTTGCGCCAGATCGTCTCCCCGTCGAGGGTGACGGTGCCCGTCGAGGGGGCGAGGAAGCCGCCCATCATGTTGATGAGCGTGGACTTCCCCGCTCCGTTGGGCCCGAGGAGTCCGGTGACACCCGGCCCGATGGCCATCGTCACGTCGTTGACGGCCACCACGTTGCCGAACCAGCGCGAGGCGTGGTCGATGCGGACAGTGGTCATGGTCAGAGCCCGACCTTTCGGTAGCGGCGCATCAGGACGCCGTACGAACCGGCGATGAGCGCGAGGACCGCCAGCAGATAGACCACCCCGGTGCCGGTGCCGGGCCCCTGCCCGCCGGGGAAGGAGGAGGACGCGCCGAGGAAGGCGGTCTGCACGCCGTCGATCAGGGTGACGGGCGAGAAGAGGCCGAGCCACGGAACGGCGCCCGGTGACCCGGTCTCGTAGGCGATGGCCTGGACGGTGGACACCGCGCCGTAGGTGATGGTCAGGGTGGCGATGACCGCCGCGACACCGAATCCGCGGCGCGGGGTGAGCGCGGCCATGACGAGACCGAGACCGCCGAAGAGGAGGGAGAGGAGCGCCACGGAGACCAGTCCCTGTGCGAAGCCCTTCGTCTGGTCGGCGAGGTCCATCTTCGCCAGCAGCGAACCGAGGTAGAGGACCAGGAGCGGGGCGGCGGTCAGCACGAACAGCGCCGAGGCCATCGCACCGAACTTGGCGAGGACGTAGTCGACGCGCTCGACGGGCCGGGAGAAGTACAGCGGCACGGTCCTGAAGCGCAGGTCCCGTGACACGGACTGGGGTGCCTGGGCCGCGAGGAAGAGGCCGATGACCGCCTGGGTGACGATCGCGTAGCGCGTGTAGTCGAGCGGCAGTTCCTTCATCTTGGTGGTCACGGCCACGGCGACGATGACCGCCGCGGGCACGCACATCACCGCGAAGAGGATCATCGGCAGCACCTTCGACCGGGCGGAGCGGCCGAGTCCGTAGGCCCCGCGCAGCGACTGTGCGAACAGCGAGCGGCGGGCGTAGGCGCGGCCGAGCCTCGCGCCGTCGTAGCTGCGGTAGCCGATGTTGTGGATACGGGTGGTCTCGGTGGGCCCGGTCCCCGTGCGGGTCGTCCCGTTGCTCATCGCGCCGGCACCTCCATGGGCTGTGAGGCCGCCTCGGGGCGGAAGACCTCCGCGATGTGGTGGCGGCGCTGTTCCATCCGTACGAGGCCGAGGCCCAGGGCGGCGACGGTGTCCCGGACGGTGTCGTACGTCTCCTCGCCGGTGGCCTCCAGCAGCAGGATGTGGCCGGCGCCCGGCAGCCCGTCCTCGACCCCCGCGCGCAGGGTGACTCCGGCGGCCGTCAGTGCCTTGCGCAGTGCCGCCGTGCCGTCCGGGTGGGTGTCGGTGTCGGTGACCTCGACCGCGAGGGTCGTGGTGATCCTGGTGAAGTCGCTGGTGGAGCTGGAGCGCAGCAGCCTGCCGCCGTCGACGACCACGACGTGGTCGCAGGTGCGCTCGAGTTCGCCGAGGAGATGCGAGGTGACCAGGACCGAGATCCCGAAGTCGGTGTGGACGCGGCGGATCAGGCCGAGCATCTCGTCGCGGCCGACCGGGTCGAGACCGTTGGTCGGCTCGTCCAGCAGCACCAGCCGCGGGTCGTGGACCAGGGCCTGGGCGAGCTTCACGCGCTGCTTCATACCGGTCGAGTAGCCGCCGATGGGGCGGTACCGCTCCTCGTAGAGGCCGACGTGGCGCAGCGTGTCCGCGGTGCGTTCGCGTGCCGCGGTCGGCGGCAGCCCGGACATGCGCGCCATGTGGACGACGAACTCGGTGGCCGAGACGTCCGGCGGCAGGCAGTCGTGCTCGGGCATGTACCCGACGTGCTCGCGGATGGCGGCGCCGGAGGTGGCGACGTCGAGGCCGAGCACCTCGGCGCGGCCCTCCGTGGCGGGGGACAGACCCAGCAGGATCTTGATCAGTGTGGACTTGCCGGCCCCGTTGGCGCCCACGAGTCCGGTCACGCCGGGCCCGATGTCCAGGGAGAGCCGGTCAAGCGCGGTCACCCGGGGGAACCGCTTGCTCAGGCTTTCGGTCACGATCACAGTCACGCCTCGACGGTAGTGGCGCGCACCACACCGGGCGTCAGCCCTGGCGGCTGGTTCCGGGTCAGACTCGAGGCGTACGGACCCGTAGGGGGCGACGCCGCAGGAGGAGGCGCGCGGTGCGCGGTGGCCGTCCACAGGCGGATGCGGGGCTCTTGACGCAGCCGCCGGGCATTGTCACATTCATCAGTGTCACGTTACGCGCACGTACCGTGCACGCACGGGGACGTGTCGCGTCGGATCCGGACGGGACGGTGTCATGACCTCGGCACTGATGAGCGCACGAACCGCGGAGCTGCGGGGGTTCCGGGAGGTGCAGCGCCTGGCCTACGCATGCGCGGAGGCGGTCGCGGCCCAGCTGAGACCGGGGGTGACCGAGCGGGAGGCGGCGCGGATGCAGCGACGCTGGCTGTACCGGCGGGGGGTGCGGGACTGGTTCCATCTGCCCTTCGCCTGGTTCGGCGACCGCACGGCGTTCGCGGGCTTCCGGACGCCGCTGCAGTTCTTCCCGACCGACCGGAGGCTGGAGCCGGGCATGCCCTTCATCCTCGACATGGCTCCGGTCCACCACGGCTTCACCGCCGACGTCGGCTACTCGGGCTGCCTCGGGCCCCATCCCCTGCACGACCGGCTGCTCTCGGACCTCCGGGCCCACCGGGAGCTGGTCCTGCGGGAGGTGCGCGAGCGCCGCTCCCTGCGGGAGATCTACCAGGACGTGGACCGGCTCCTGGTGCGCCAGGGGTACGCCAACCGGCACCGGGCGTACCCGTTCGGCGTCATCGCGCACAAGGTCGGCCGGGTGCGGCAGCGGCGCTGGTCCCCGACGCTGTTCGGATTCGGCACCCGGTCGCTGAGGGGCCTGGCGAGCGACGCGCTGCACGGCCACCGCGAGGGCTGGTCGCCCCTGTGGTCGCCGTACCGCCTCTCGGACCATCCGCCACAACCGGGACTGTGGGCCGTCGAGCCCCATCTCGGCTTCCGCGGGACGGGCGCCAAGTTCGAGGAGATCCTGGTGGTCACGGACTCGAAGGACCCGGAGCAGAGCGCGTTCTGGCTGGACGACGAGTTGCCGCATGTGCGGCGCTGGGCCGAGGAGGGTGCGGTATGAGCACGGGAACGGGCGGCGGGGGCACGGGGGCAGGCGGCATGGGCAAGAGGACCGGCGGCGGGGGCACGGGGGCAGGCGGCATGGGCACGGGGATGGAGGGAGCGCGCGAGCGCCGGGTGCGCACCGGCGGGGTCGAGCTGTGCGTGGCGGAGCTCGGTGACGAGCGGCAGCCCACCGTCGTGCTGGTGCACGGCTATCCGGACAGCAAGGAGGTGTGGTCCGAGGTCGCCTCCCGGCTGGCGGCCCGGTTCCACGTGGTGCTGTACGACGTCCGGGGCCACGGCCGCTCCACGGCTCCGGTGCCGCTGCGCGGGGGCTTCACCCTGGAGAAGCTGACGGACGACTTCCTGGCGGTGGCGGACGCGGTAAGCCCGGACCGGCCGGTGCACCTGGTCGGCCACGACTGGGGTTCGGTGCAGTCCTGGGAGTTCGTCACGGTACGGCGGACCGAGGGGCGGATCGCCTCGTTCACCTCCATGTCCGGGCCGTCGCTCGACCACCTGGGCCACTGGATCAGGAAGCGGGCGGCCCGGCCCACCCCGCGGCGGGTGGCCCAGCTCCTCGGCCAGGGCGCCAGGTCCTGGTACGTGTACATGCTGCACACCCCGGCCCTGCCCGAACTGGCCTGGCGCGGGCCGCTGGGCAGGCGCTGGCCCAGGCTGTTGGAGCGGGTGGAGAAGATGCCGGGTGGTGACTACCCGACCGCGTCGCTGCCGTCGGACGCCGCGCACGGGGCCTGGCTCTACCGGGACAACGTCCGCTTCCGTCTGGCCCACCCCCGGTCCGACGCCTACGCGCACGTACCCGTCCAGCTGATCACTCCCACCGGAGACCCCTTCCTGTCCGAGCGGCTCTACGACGATCTCGCCGCGTGGGCCCCCCACCTGGTGCGCCGCACACTTCCCGCCAGGCACTGGCTGCCCCGTACCCGACCGGACCAACTGGCCGCCTGGATAGGTTCGTTCCTGACCGCCCACGAGCAGGTGAGCCCCTCCGGCGGCCACCGGCCCGCGTCCCCGTCCGGGGCTCCGGGGCCGTACGCCGAGCGGTTCGGCGGGCAGTTGGTGCTGGTGACGGGAGCGGCCTCCGGCATCGGACGGGCGACGGCCTTCGCCTTCGCCGAGGCCGGCGCACGGGTGGTCGCGGTGGACCGGGACGGCGAAGGCGCCGCCAGGACGGCCGAGATGGCCCGGCTGATCGGAGCTCCCGGGGCATGGGCGGAGACGGTCGACGTCGCCGACGAGGCGGCGATGGAGAAGCTCGCCGAGAAGGTCGCGGGCGAGTACGGCGTCGTGGACGTGCTCGTGAACAACGCGGGGATCGGCCTCTCCGGCCCGTTCCTGGACACCACCACCGACGACTGGCGCAGGGTGCTCGACGTCAACCTGTGGGGCGTCGTCCACGGCTGCCGGCTCTTCGGCAGACAGATGGCCGAGCGCGGCCAGGGCGGCCATATCGTCAACACGGCCTCGGCGGCCGCGTACCAGCCGTCCAGGACCCTGCCCGCGTACGCGACCTCGAAGGCCGCGGTCCTGATGCTGAGCGAGTGCCTGCGCGCGGAGCTGGCCGGGCGGGGTATCGGCGTCTCGGCGGTCTGCCCCGGCATCGTGAACACGAACATCACCGCCACGGCCCGCTTCGCCGGAGTGTCCGAGGAGGAGGAGAAGCGCCGCCGCCTGAGGGCCTCCAAGCTGTACGCGATGCGCAACTACCCTCCGGAGAAGGTCGCCCAGGCGATCCTCCGCGCCGTCCTGGACGACCGGGCGGTGGTGCCGGTCACCCCGGAGGCCCGGGGTGCCCGGTTGCTGTCCCGGTTCATGCCCGGGGCGCTGCGGGCGATAGCCCGGTTGGAACCTCGGCTGTGAGCGGTCATGATGCGATCGCACCGCGTCGGCCCCGGGCCGGGCGGTGGCTCCCGGCCGGGACTCCCAGCGGGACGGACCCGGCCGGTGCTTCCGGCCGGTACTCCCGCGAGGAGACGGAGCCGGCCGGTGCGGTCCGTCGTGGAGCATTGAGGAGTGGTCGTGTCCGGGACGCATACGGTGGAGTACCGGATCGAGGACCTCGCCCATCGCAGCGGGGCGACGGTCCGCACGATCCGCGCCTACCAGGACCGCGGACTGCTGCCCAGACCGGAGCGGCGCGGCAGGTCGAACGTGTACGGGGACTCCCATCTCGCCCGGCTGCGCCAGATCGCGGACCTCCTCGACCGCGGGTACACCCTTGCGTCGATCAAGGAACTCCTGGAGGCCTGGGACGCGGGGCGCGGTCTGGGCGGGGTGCTGGGGCTCGTCGCGGAGGTCCACGGGCCCTGGACGGACGAGAAGTCCGGCCGGATCAGCCGGGCCGAACTGGAGGCGGCCTTCGGGGGGAAGCCCGACGAGGGGGCGATCGCCGAGGCCGTCGAGCTCGGGGTGCTGGAGCGAGTACCCGGCAGGGACGACGAGTTCCTGGTGCCGAGCCCCCAGGAACTGTCCGTGGCGGCCGAGTTGTACGCCGCCGGGGTGCCGTTGGCGGCCATCACCCGGCAGTTGAGGGAACTTCGCGGGCAAGTGGAGCATATCGCCTCGCGTTTCCTGGAGTTCACCACCCATCATGTCTTCGCCCGCTACCTCGGCCATCGGCCTCCGACGGACGTGGAGGCGGCGGAGGCGGCGTCGATGGTGCGGCGGCTGCGCCCGCTGGCCCAGCAGACGGTCGAAGCGGAACTGGCGCGTGCCATGCGGCTGTTCGCCACGCGGCACCTGCGATACCACCTCGGCGCGGAGGTCCCGCCCACCGATGAGGACGACGAGTGTCAGGTGGCTCTTCCCCGCGCCACGATTCGCGCCGTGGAGAGCCTCGTTGGGCCCGAGCGCGCCGCGGCGTTCATCGCCGCGGCCGCCGAACGGGAAGTGCGCAAAAGGATGTTGGACGCGATGGCCGCAAGCCGACGCGATAGCGGCATTGTTGATCAACAAGTATGAATGTCGCGGCAGTTGTCCACAGACTCGTCAATTATCCTGTGGATAAACCGAGTTGGCTGTGGATCAAACATCCCGAGAGCTGTCACCTGGACGAAAACCGCGTGGCGATGCGCCGTCCTCCGGAGGCACGCTGAGGACATGGACGCACAGCGCACCGTGAAGGTGTCGAAGTACCTCGCGAAACACCTGCGGCATCAGCCCGAGCGCATCGGGATCTCCCTGGACGCGAACGGCTGGGTCGAGATCGGGGAGCTGCTCCGCGCCACGGCCGCGAACGGGTTCCCCGTCACCCGGGACGAACTGGACCACGTGGTGGCGGCGAACGACAAGCAGCGCTTCATGATCGACGGTGCCCGGATCCGGGCGAACCAGGGCCACACCGTGCAGGTGGACCTGGAACTGCCGGCCGCCGAGCCGCCCGCGTACCTCTACCACGGCACGGTCGCCCGGAACCTGGACGCGATCCGGGCCGAAGGACTGCGCCCGATGGCCCGCCACCATGTGCACCTGTCCGCGGACCGCGGGACGGCGGCCCGGGTCGGCGCCCGCCGGGGCCGGCCCCTGGTCCTCTCCGTCGACGCCGCCGCCATGCACCGCGCCGGCCACGTCTTCCACATCAGCGCCAACGGCGTCTGGCTCACGGACGCCGTCCCACCGGCGTTCCTGCGCATTCCCGGCTGAGCGGCCGGCCGGGAGCCCGGCCGCGCCCCGCGGGGACCGCGCGGGTGTACCCGCGGTATCCGTGATATCCGCCATACCCGCGATACCCGTGATATCCGTGATATCCGTCGTAACGGAAAGCCCGCGTATGGTCGAGGTCATGCGTCTGAGCACGGTGATCCTCCCCATCCATCGGTGGGCCGAAGGACAGAAGATCTGGCGGCGGGCCGAGGACCTCGGCTTTCACGCCGCGTACACGTACGACCACCTCTCCTGGCGGTCTTTCCGCGACGGGCCCTGGTTCGGCGCCGTCCCCACACTCACGGCCGCGGCGACGGTGACGCGGCGTATGCGACTGGGCACGCTCGTCACCTCCCCCAACTTCCGGCATCCGGTCACCCTCGCCAAGGAACTGATCACGCTCGACGACATCGCCGAGGGCCGTGTCACGCTGGGCATCGGCGCCGGAGGCAACGGCTTCGACGCGACGACCCTGCTGAAGGGTGACGAGGAGGCCTGGACGCCCCGGGAGCGCGCCGACCGGTTCGGCGAGTTCGTGCACCTGCTCGACAAGCTGCTGCGGGAGCCTGCGGACGCGACCCACGAGGGCCGCTTCTACTCGGCCCGGGAGGCGCGCAACCTGCCCGGCTGCGCACAGCGGCCCCGGCTCCCGTTCGCCGTCGCCGCCACCGGACCCCGCGGACTGGCGCTCGCCGCCCGGTACGGGCAGGCATGGGTGACGACGGGCGATCCGAAGCTCTTCGAGGCGGGCACCTCCGAGCAGTCGGCCGAGGCGGTGGCCGGCCAGCTCACCAGGCTCGACAAGGCCTGTGCCGAGGCCGGCCGGAACCCCTCCGAGCTGGACAGGATCCTGCTCACCGGTTTCACCCCGGACTTCAACCCGGCTCTGCCCGCGTCCCGGCGGGGTCGCCCGCTGGACTCCCTGGAGGCGTTCGTGGACTTCGCGGGCCGGTACGCGGAGCTCGGCTTCACCGAGATCGTCGTCCACTGGCCCATCGACGACTCCGTCTTCGCCGCCGACCAGGCCGTTTTCGAGCGGATCGCCACCGAGGCGGTGTCCCGGCTGGGCTGATGCCCACCGGCCGAGGGCTTCCCGCTCACGCTGAGCAGACGGCCGGCCACTCAGACGTGCGACCCCCTGCACGGCCGTGCGGGGGGTACGGGAGAATACCCGGGTGACCCCAGCTACCGATCCTCTGCCGCTGCCCCCGACCGTCCGGCTGATCGCCACGGATCTCGACGGCACCCTGCTGCGCGACGACAAGTCCGTCTCGGGGCGCACCGTGGCCGCACTCGCCGCCGCGGAGGATGCGGGGATCGAGGTCTTCTTCGTCACGGGCCGCCCGGCGCGCTGGATGGACGTCGTGAGCGACCATGTGCACGGCCACGGCCTGGCGATCTGCGCCAACGGCGCGGCGGTGGTCGATCTGCATTCCGGCGGGAGACTGCTGGAGGTCCGCCCACTGGAGCGGGACACCGCGCTGGACGTCGTACGGCGGTTGCGCGACGCGGCGCCGGGCACCTCGTTCGCGGTGGAGACCGCCACGGGAATCCACTACGAACCCAACTACCCGCCCTTCCACCTCGACCCCGGCGCCACGGTCGCCGTCGCCGAGAAACTGCTGCACGAGGACGGCCCGGGGTCCGCGGCCCCGGTGCTGAAGCTGCTCGCCCAGCACGGGGAACTGACACCGGACGGCTTCCTCACCCTGGCCCGCACGGTCGCCGGGGAACTGGCCGCGATCACCCGCTCCAGCCCGACCGCGCTGCTGGAGGTGAGCGGTCCCGGGGTGTCCAAGGCCTCGACGCTCGCGCTGTGCTGTGCGGAGCGCGGCATCTCGTCGGACGAGGTCGTGGCCTTCGGCGACATGCCGAACGATGTGGAGATGCTCACCTGGGCGGGCACCTCGTTCGCCATGGGCAACGCCCACCCCGACGTGGTCGCCGCCGCCTCCGGCCGGACCGTGGCGAACAACGACGACGGTGTCGCGGTCGTCATCGAGCGGATTCTGGCCGCACACGCAGCCGGCCCGCGGTCCTGAGTCCACGGTTTTGTGTCCGCGGTTTTGTGTCCGCGGTTTTGTGTCCACGGCTTTGAGTCCACGGCTTCGAGTCCACGGTCCTGAGGCCGGGGGCGCCAGGTCGCGTTCGGCGAGGCCCCAGGCGGCAGGGCGCCGTCATGGGGCCGCGACGCCCCCGAGGACATGCCGTGGGCCGGCCGGCGTCGGTCCGGTCACAGCCAGACCCCGCGGTTCCGCAGCCAGCTCACCGGATCCACCGCCGAGCCGAAGTCCGGGGTGAGCCGCACCTCGAAGTGGAGATGGGGGCCGGTCGAGTTGCCCGTGGTGCCGGCCTGGCCGAGCCACTGGCCGGTGCGCACCCGGTCGCCCTGATCCACCGTGACGGAGGCGAGGTGCGCGTACTGGGAGTACCAGCCGTCGTTGTGCTGGACGACGATCTGCATGCCGAAGCCGCCTCCGCAGGAGACGGACACCACCCGCCCGGCGCCGATCGAGCGCACCGGGCTGCCGATCCCGACGGCGAAGTCCTGCCCGGTGTGACGGTTCGCCCAGCGGGTCCCGGCACTGTCGAAGCCCGCCGACAGCGTGTAGCGCTGCACGGGCGTCACCCAGGCCGAGCCCTCGGGAAACTCCGTCTGCGGCAGCGGGACCGCGCCGGAGCACTGCCCGGAGGCCGCGCTGCGGTCCGCCTGCGCCTGCAGTGACCATCGTGCCGCGTCGAGCTTGGTCTCGATGCCCCGTTTGATCCGCGCCAGCTCCGCCGTACGGGCGTCGAGGCGGTACCAGGCCTCACGGGCCTTCTCCTCCGCCACGGACGTCAGGCGCTCGGCCTCCCGGGCCTCCTCCAGCAGCCGGTTGACCGTCGCCGTGGCCTTGGCGTACATCCGTTGCCCGCGCAGCAGCTCGTCGGGGTCGGCGGCGAACATCAGCTCGAGGGTGGGCGCGAGGTTCCCGCCGCTGCGGTACTGGGCCCTGGCCACCGCGCCGAGTTTGTCGTGCATCCTGCGCATCTCGCGCCGTCTGTCGGCGAGCTGCCACTGCAACTGGTCGACCCGGGCGCGCTCGGCGACGGACGCCTGCAGCCCCCGCTCGTACGTGGCGGTGGCCTTGGACACCTCCTCGAGGAGCTGGGCGACCTGCACGCTCACGCCGGGGCCGTCATTGGCGGACGCGGCGGGTGCGGGCAGCAGCGGGAAGGCGACCAGCAGCGCGCACAGCAGTGGCCTGAACAACCGCCGGTGGCAGTCGCGTTGTCGGTGTCCCATGCCCGGATCGTCACATCAGCCAAGGGGGGTTTGCCACATTTAGTCTGGTTCGTACGGCCATCCGGCCCAGTCCGCACGGTCCCCCGACGGCCTCGCACGACGTGCCGGGGCCACCGCGCCGGCGTTCCTCGGCCGGTGCCGCCGAGCGCTCCTGACGGGACGTCGGACCGCCCGGCCACCCGCCTCGCGCGGAAGCCGAGTGTCCGGGCACCTGGTGCTGCTGAGAGCGGCTGGTCCTATGCGACGTGGAAGGCGGCCTCCCTGGGCCGCTCACCGAGGAGATCACCGGCGCGCTCCCGCTCCAGCATCCGGCGCAGCGGCCCCTCCGCCGCCGCGAGCTCCGCATAGGGCCCGCGCTGCACGGTGCGGCCCCCGTCCAGCACCAGCACCTCGTCGACCGCGTCGAGGCCCCGGAGCCGATGGGTGATCAGAACCGTGGTACGGCCCTCGGTCGCGGCCAGCAGATCCGCGGTCAGCGCGTCCGCCGTGGCGAGATCCAGATGCTCGGCCGGCTCGTCGAGCAGCAGCACGGGGAAGTCGGCGAGCAGGGCACGGGCCAGGGCCAGACGCTGGCGCTGCCCGCCGGAGAGCCGGGCCCCGTGCTCACCGACGAGGGTGTCGAGCCCGTGCGGGAGACCGTCGGCCCACTCCAGCAGCCGGACCGCGGCCAGAACCGCGCGCAGTTCCTCGTCGGAGGCACCGGCCCGGGCCAGCCGCAGGTTCTCCCTGATCGAGCTGTCGAAGAGATGTGCGTCCTGGGCGCAGAGTCCGACGCGGCGGCGGACGGTGTCCCCGTCGAGCGCGGTCGCGTCCGTCCCGCCGATCGTGTACGTACCGGCCCGTGCGTCCAGGAAGCGCAGCAGTGCCTGCGCGAGCGTGGTCTTGCCGGAGCCCGAGGCGCCGACGACGGCGACGCGCCGGCCGGCCGTGAGCGTCAGGTCGAAGCCGGACAGGGCGTCCTCACGCCCGCCGGCGTGGCGGACCGTGAGCCCCCGGACCTCCAGGGGGAAGGCGGAGGCCGGCGCGGGGGCGGGGTGCGGGGGTTCGCTCACGGGTGCCGGGGTGTCGAGCACCTCGAAGACCCGCTGGGCGCTGCGCCTCACCCGCTGCCGGTACCGCACCGCCGACGGCAGTCCCAGGACGGCCTCGAAGGCGGCGAGCGGTGTGAGGACGACGACGGCGAGTGCGACTCCTTCGATCCGGCCGGAGTGGACGGCGGCGACCCCTGTGTACGCCGCGAAGGCGACGGTGAGACCGCAGACCACGGCCGACAGCCCGCCGCCGAGGGCGGTGGCGGACGCGGCGCGCGCGGCGATCCGCGTCAGGGTGCGGTCGGCCTCACTCACGCTCGCCGTGCGGCGGGCGAGTGCCCCGGTGACGGTCAGTTCGGCGGTGCCCCTGAGCAGGTCGACGACCTGGGTGGCGAGCGCGCCGCGGGCCGGGGCGAGCCGCCGCTCGGACCGCCGTGCGACCGCCCCGCTCAGCACGGGTACGGCCACCCCGGCCGTGAGCAGTCCCACCGCCAGCACGGCGCCGGCCGCGGGCAGCAGCCACGCGGTGAACCCGACGGAAGCGACCCCGACGACGAGCGCCGCGCCGGCCGGCAGCAGCCAGCGCAGCCAGTAGTCCTGGAGGGCGTCCACGTCCGCGACGAGCCGGGACAGCAGATCCCCCCGGCGGGTGCGGCGCAGCCCGGCGGGCGCGATCCGCTCCAGCCGGCGGTACACGCCGACTCGCAGCTCGGCCAGCATCCTCAGCACGGCGTCATGCGAGACGAGCCGCTCCGCGTAGCGGAAGACCGCCCGCCCGATCCCGAACGCCCGCGTCGCCGTGACGGCCACCATCAGATGGAGCACGGGCGGCTGCTCCGACGCCCGGGAGATCAGCCATCCCGACACCGCCATGAGTCCCACGGCGGACCCCATGGCCAGACTCCCGAGCAGCAGCGCCGTCACCAGGCGACCGCGGAGCCCCCCGGCCGCCCCGCGCACCCGTGCGAGCACCCTGCCGCCTTCCCGTCCGGACGCCACTCGGCCGGTCCGGTGCACGGGATCGATCGCGGGGGACGCCGGCCCGTGCGAGGGCCCGACGGCTGCGATGGCGCCGGGAGCCTGGACGGCGCCGTCGGGCGAAGGCGAGGGCCGGGGGATCACGGAGGGGGCGAGGAGCCCCGGGGTCTCCTCGCCTGCGGCAACCTGCCGGGCCGAGCCCAGTTCGACCACGCGGTCGGCGACGGACAACAGTGCGGGCCGGTGGACGACGAGCAGCACCGTCCTGCCGCGTGCCAGCCTGCGCACCGCGTCCACGATGCCCGCCTCGGTCTCCCCGTCCAGCGCCGCGGTGGGCTCGTCGAGCAGCAGCAGCGGCCGGTCGGCGAGGAAGGCCCGGGCGAGCGCGATCCGCTGGCGCTGGCCCGCGGACAGCCCGGCTCCGTCCTCGCCGAGGACCGTGTCCACGCCTTGCGGCAGCGCTGTGATGAAGTCCTCGGCGCCGGCCTCCCGGAGCGCCGCCAGGACCTCCGCGTCATCCGCGTCCCGGCGTGCGAGCCGCACGTTCTCCGCGATCGTCCCGGCGAAGAGGTACGGCCGCTGCGGCACCCAGGCGATCTGCCGGTGCCAGGCCGCCCGGTCCACGGAGTCCAGGTCCACAAGCCCCGCACCCGGGGCGCCCACCCGGACCGTGCCCTCGTCCGGTGCCACGAAGCCGAGTACCACATCGAGCAGCGTCGACTTGCCGGCGCCGCTCGGACCGACCAGTGCGACGGTCTCGCCGTGCTCCACCGTCAGCGACGCGGCGTCCAGCGAGGGTACGGCCCGTCCCTCGTGCCGGACCGTCACGGAGTCGAGTTCCAGCCGCACCCCCCGGGCGGCGGGCACCGGCGCCGTGCCGGCGGCCCGGACCGGGGTCTCCAGCACCCGGAAGATCTCCTCCGCCGCCGCCAGTCCCTCCGCAGCGGCGTGGTACTGCGCCCCGACCTGCCGCAGCGGCAGATAGGCCTCGGGAGCGAGGATCAGCACGACGAGCCCGGTGTGGAGATCCAGGTCGCCGTGGACGAGCCGCATGCCGATGCCGACCGCCACCAGCGCCACGGAGAGCGTCGACAGCAGCTCCAGGGCGAAGGAGGACAGGAAGGCGATCCTCAGGGTCTTCAGCGTCGCCCGGCGGTACTCCGAGGTGATCTTCCGGATCGCCTCGGCCTGGGCCTTCGCCCGCCCGAACACCTTCAGTGTCGGCAGCCCCGCGACCACATCCAGGAAATGCCCGGACAGCCGCGACAGCAGGGTCCACTGACGGTTCATCCGGGCTTCCGTGGCCCAGCCGATCAGCACCATGAAGATCGGGATCAGCGGCAGGGTGACCACGATGACCGCCGCCGAGACCCAGTCCTCGGTGACGATCCGGGCCAGCACCGCGACCGGGACGACCACCGCCAGCCCCAGCTGCGGCAGATAGCGGGCGAAGTAGTCGTCGAGGGCGTCCACTCCCCGGGTGGCGAGAGCGGCCAGCGAACCGCTCCGCTGCCCGCTCAGCCACCCCGGCCCCAGCCCCGCGGCCTGCTCCAGCAAGCGCTGCCGCAGCTCCGACTTGACCGCCGCACTGGCCCGGTGGGCGGCCAGTTCGGTGAGCCAGGTCACCAGTCCGCGGCCGACCGCGACGGCGGCCAGCAGCACCAGCGGCGTCAACAGCCCGTCGGTGTCCAGCCCGCGCTGGAAGGCGCCGACCACCACGTCGGCGATGAGCATCGCCTGGGCGACGACCAGCGCCGCCCCGGCGAGGCCGAGTGCCACCACGGCCGCCAGGAAGAGGCGGGTGGCCCGGGCGTACCGCAGCAGCCGCGGGTCGACGGGTTTCACGTGAAACATCCCTTGGTCGAGGGACCGGGTGGTCCCGGTGGAACTCCGGCGTCAGTGCGGGTCGGCGATGTGCTGTGTACCGATCCGCTTCCGGAACACCCAGTAGGTCCAGCCCTGGTACAGCAGCACCATGGGTGTGGCGATCCCCGCGCACCAGGTCATGATCTTCAGGGTGTAGGGGCTCGAGGACGCGTTGGTCACCGTCAGGCTCCACGCCTCGTTGAGCGACGACGGCATCACGTTCGGGAAGAGGGTCAGGAACAGCATCGCCACCGCGGCCACGATCGTGACGCCCGACAGGGCGAACGCCCAGCCCTCACGCCCGGCCTGGTTCGCCCCGAGCGCAGCGGCCAGCGCCACCACCGCGATGATCGCGGCGGCCAGGCTGGCGCCGTCGCCCTTCTCCACCTGCGTCCAGCCCAGGAAGCCGAGTGCCAGCACGGCCGTGACCACTCCGAGGTTCCGGGCGAGCTTCCTGGCCCGCTCCCTGATGTCCCCGACGGTCTTCAGCGCCGTGAACACCGTGCCGTGGAAGGTGAAGAGGGCCAGGGTCACCAGGCCGCCCAGGATCGCGTACGGGTTCAGCAGGTCCCCGAGGGTGCCGACGTACTCCATCTCCTGGTCGATCTTCACACCGCGCACGATGTTTCCGAAGGCCACGCCCCACAGGAACGCCGGGATGAGCGAGGTCCAGAAGATGGCCTGCTCCCAGTTGCGCTGCCAGTGCTCCTCGGGGCGCTTGGCCCGGTACTCGAACGCGACTCCTCGCAGGATCAGGCATACCAGGATGAGCAGCAGCGGCAGGTAGAAGCCCGAGAAGAGCGTGGCGTACCACTCCGGGAAGGCGGCGAACGTCGCACCGCCGGCCGAGAGCAGCCACACCTCGTTGCCGTCCCAGACCGGGCCGATCGTGTTGATGAGGACGCGCTTCTCGGCTCGGTCGCGAGCGAGCAGCTTCGTCAGGACGCCGACTCCGAAGTCGAAGCCCTCCAGGAAGAAGTAGCCGGTCCACAGGACGGCGATGAGTACGAACCAGACGTCGTGGAGTTCCATGCCTCAGATCCCAGTCCTCGGTCTCAGTACGAGAAGGCCATCGGCCGGTCGGCGTCACGGTCGTCGCCGCCGATCTTGGTGGGCGGATTGAGGTCGGCTTCGGTGAGCTCGGGCGGCCCGGCCTTGACGTACTTGACCAGCAGCTTGACCTCGATGACGGCGAGGATCGCGTAGACGAGCGTGAAGACGATCATCGACGTCAGCACCTCGCCCTGGGAGACGCCGGGGGAGACGGCGTCCCGGGTGCGCAGCACGCCGTAGACGACCCAGGGCTGCCGCCCCATCTCCGTGAAGATCCAGCCCCAGGAGTTGGCGATCAGGGGGAAGCCGAGCGTCCAGAGGGCGGCGAGCCAGTACAGCCGGGTGAGCCTCGGCCCGAGCGGCTTACGGAACAGCACCACATGGGGCACGTCGTCCTCACCGGCCCTCGACGCCGCCGGCAGCAGGAACTTCTTCCGGGTCAGCCAGAGCCCGGCCAGACCGACGGCGAACGACGTCATACCGAAGCCGATCATCCAGCGGAAGCCCCAGTAGGTGACCGGGATGTTGGGCCGGTAGTCGCCGGGGCCGTACTTCTCCTGCTCCGCCTTGTTGGTGTCGTTGATGCCGGGCACATAGGACGTGAAGTCGTCGTTCGCGAGGAAGGACAGCAGCCCGGGGATCTCGATGGCGACCTTGTTGTGGCCCTTGTCCACGTCGCCGTAGGCGAAGACGGAGAAGGGCGCCGGGCTCTCGCCGTCCCAGAGCGCCTCGGCCGCGGCCATCTTCATCGGCTGCTGCTTGAACATGACCTTGCCGAGCAGGTCGCCGCTGACCGCCGTCAGCAGGCCCGCGACGGCGACCGTCACCAGGCCGAGCCGCAGTGAGCTCTTCATGACCTGGACGTGCTTCTTGCGCAGCAGGTGGAACGCGGCGATGCCGACCATGAAGGCGCCGCCGGTGAGGAAGGCGCCGGAGAGCGTGTGGAAGACCTGGGTGAGGGTGGTGTTCTGGGTCAGCACGAGCCAGAAGTCGGTGAGTTCCGCCCGTCCGTTCTCCGGGTTGATCCGGTACCCCACCGGGTGCTGCATCCAGGAGTTGGCCGCCAGGATGAAGTACGAGGAGAGGATCGTGCCGATGGAGACCATCCATATGCAGGCGAGGTGGATCTTCTGGGGGAGCTTGTCCCAGCCGAAGATCCACAACCCGATGAAGGTGGACTCGAAGAAGAACGCGATCAGCGCCTCGAAGGCGAGCGGGGCCCCGAAGACATCGCCGACGAAGCGCGAGTAGTCCGACCAGTTCATGCCGAACTGGAACTCCTGCACGATGCCGGTGACGACACCCATGGCGATGTTGATCAGGAAGAGCTTCCCCCAGAACTTGGTCGCCCTGAGGTACTTCTCCTTGCCCGTGCGCACCCACGCCGTCTGCAGACCCGCTGTCAGTGCCGCCAGGGAGATCGTCAGAGGAACGAAGAGGAAGTGGTAGACGGTGGTGATGCCGAACTGCCAGCGGGCCAGTGTCTCTGGCGCCAGGGCGAGGTCCACGTCGTCTCTCCTTACATCGCCGTGGTCACGTCGGCGCTCTCGTCGTGTGCGTCACGGCCGCGCGGCTTCCCAGACCGCGACATAACCGAGCTTCCGGACACGCTTGTGAACGCGTTCACATTCACAAGCAATTATGAGCCATACGAAATCCGAACATGCAAGCGGGGGTACCCCCGGGGGTTACCGACCGGTCGGCATGCCCTCTTCTCCGGGTGTTCGCCCTCCCGAAGGCTTCCGCATGCCGGGGCGTCCACGGCATCGGCACCCGGATCCTTTGACCCGTGGGAGGCTCACCTCGGCGTTCGACCGAACCCTCACCGGTACGGCGTCCGGGGGCGGGCCTCCGGACGCCGTACCGCGCACATCCGGGGCGAGGGGGGTGCGGCTTCACCGCCCCCGCCGACACGGTGCCGGGACCCCTTGGATCGGGTCAGCCGGCTCCCTGCCGGACGTCCGGCAGGTGGCCGGAATCGGGCACGGTCGCCTTCCGGACAGCGGGCGCCGCCCTCGCCCTCCCCTGCCCCTGCCCCTGCCCCTGCCCCTGCCCCTGCCCCTGCCCCTGCCCCTGCCCCACGGTCCAGCACGCAGCCCCGGGCGGTGAACGCCCGCCGGCGGGTCCGGGCGACGTCCCGGGCCGCACCGCGGGTTCCCCACGCGCGCGGTCCGCGGTGCGGCCCCGCGGACCCGTCCGCGGGGAGGGCACGGCGGGCCGACCGCCCGCCCCGTGTCCGTGTCCGGTCCGGGTCCGGGACGGACGGTCGCCGCCTCCGCTCCGATGCGCCCTACAAGAACTACCCCCGCCCTACATGCCCTTGCGGAACGCCTCGGCCGCGTGCAGGAAGATGTCGTTCGCCTCGGACTCGCCGATGGTGACCCGCACGCCCTCGCCCGGGAACGGCCGCACCACCACACCGGCCGCCTCGCAGGCGGCCGCGAACTCGGCCGACCGCTCCCCCAGCCGCAGCCAGACGAAGTTCGCCTGGGTCGGCGGCACCGTCCAGCCCTGCTTCCGCAGCCCCTCGTACACCCGCGTCCGTTCCGCGACCAGAGCGCCGACCCTGCCGATCAGTTCGTCCTCCGCCCGCAGCGACGCCACCGCCGCGTCCTGGGCGACCTGGCTGACGCCGAACGGAACGGCCGTCTTGCGCAGCGCGGCCGCCACGGGCTCGTGGGCGACGGCGAAGCCGACCCGCAGCCCGGCCAGGCCGTAGGCCTTGGAGAAGGTGCGCAGCACCGCGACGTTCGGGCGGGAGCGGTAGATCTCCAGGCCGTCCGGCACCTCGGGGTCCCGGATGAACTCGCGGTACGCCTCGTCCAGGACCACCAGCACATCGGAGGGGACCCGGTCGAGGAACCGCTCCAGTTCCTCCCGGTGCACCACCGTGCCCGTGGGGTTGTTCGGGTTGCAGACGAAGATCAGCCTGGTGCGGTCGGTGACGGCGTCCGCCATCGCGTCGAGGTCGTGTACGTCCTCGGAGGTCAGCGCCACGGGAACCGAGGTCGCACCGCTGATCCGGGTGATGATCGGGTACGCCTCGAAGGAGCGCCACGGGTAGACGACCTCGTCACCGGGGCCCGACGTGATCTGCAGCAGTTGCTGGGCGACCCCCACCGAGCCGGTGCCCGTCGCCAGGTGCGACACCGGCACCCCGAAGCGGTCGGCGAGTTCGTTCATCAACCCGGTGCAGGCCATGTCCGGGTACCGGTTGAACTCACCCGCGGCGGCGACGGCGGTCTCCATCACCCCGGGCAGCGGCGGATAGGGGTTCTCGTTGGAGGACAGCTTGAAGGCGACCGGCCCGCCGGCAGCGGCGGGCTTGCCCGGCTTGTATGTGGGGATGCCGTCCAGCTCGGCGCGCAGCTTGGGGCTCGTCTCGCTCACCGCAGGTCCTCCTCGACCGTCGTGCATTCGGGTTCACCAATGCTGCTCACCCTATGAGGATTCCTGTCTCCTGCGAATGGGCGAGCGACCGGGGGCCGGGAGCGGAGCGAGGCGCCCAGGCGGACCGAAGGCGGCCGGGAGCGGATCGCAGGCAGCCGGAATCGCACCGGTCACACCGGGCACACCGGGCACTGCGGGAACGGAGGGGGGAACGGCGGGCTGCCCGTGGCGAGACGATCGAGGGGCGCGCACCGGATCACCGTGCGCCGGTGGCTCACTCCGTGGCGCGCATCCCTCGTAGTAGTGAGTTGAGACCGCTTCGATACCTGGGCCATTTGGCAGGTCCTCACGGGTCGACAACCCCGAGACCAGCACCACGGAGGTCAACTGCCTTGCTTTCCATGGCAGTTGACCCCAAATGGCCATGCAGAAACGTGCCTGTCAATACCTGCATATGCGACCCGCTCCACCGGCCCGCCTCGCCCTACTATCGGCCTGCCATGACAGCAGCAGGGAAGCACCAGGTGAGCCGGACGGAGACATCACGCCGGGGCAGCCGGCAAGGCCGGGCGGGCATCCGGGACGTAGCAGCCGCGGCCGGTGTCTCCATCACGACTGTCTCGGACGCACTGAACGGAAAGGGCCGGCTCCCGGACGCCACCCGCCGCCATGTCCGCGAGGTCGCCGACCGGCTGGGCTACCGCCCCTCGGCCGCGGCCCGCACGCTCCGTACCGGCAAGTCCGGCCTCATCGGCCTCACGGTCACCACGTACGGGGACGAACCCTTCACCTTCACGGAGTTCGCGTACTTCGCGGAGATGGCGCGAGCCGCCACCTCCGCCGCGCTCGCCCGCGGGTACGCGCTGGTCATCCTCCCCGCCACCTCACGCCACGACGTCTGGTCCAATGTCGCCCTCGACGGAACCGTCGTGATCGACCCGTCGGACCACGACCCCGTGGTGACGGAGCTCGTCCGCCAGGGCCTGCCCGTCGTCTCCGACGGCCGCCCCGCGGGCACCCTCCCCGTCACCGCCTGGGTCGACAACGACCACGAGGCCGCCGTACTCGACCTGCTCGACCATCTGGCGGCCGGCGGCGCACGCCGGATCGGCCTGCTCACCGGCACCACCACGGACACCTACACCCGGCTCTCCACCACGGCCTATCTCGCCTGGTGCGAACGCGTCGGCCAGGATCCGGTCTACGAGGCGTACCCCGCCCACGACCCGTGCGCCGGCGCGGTCGCCGCCGACCGGCTGCTGGCGCGCCCGGACCGGCCCGACGCCGTGTACGGGCTCTTCGACCCCAACGGCACGGACCTGCTGGCCGCGGCCCGCCGGTACGGACTGCGCGTTCCCGACGATCTGCTGCTGGTCTGCTGCAGCGAGTCCACCGTGTACGCCAACACGGACCCGTCGATCACCACACTCTCGCTCAAGCCGCGTCGCATCGGCACGGCCGTGGTCCAGCTGCTGATCGACGCCATCGAGGGAGTGGACGGCGGCCGCCCGGTCGAGCAGGTGATACCGACCGAACTCATCGTCCGGACGTCGTCACAGCGGCGCTCTCCCCGTACGACGGTGAGCGCCCCACGGTCCCCCTCTCAGGACTAGACCAGCGCAATCAGGGCGAAACGACCGGTGAACCGGTGGAGTACCCGGATTCAGCACCCCTGGTGCGTCACAGAGCACGATCCGCATTCCTATGATGGGCGCACGACACCGCGGACCGTCCCCGACCAGGCCGGTCCGGCGGTGAGGGCGGCGCGACGGTGGTGGAGGGGTCGATGACTCAGGGGGCCGGTCAGGAACCCACGGTGCGTACGGCGACGTTGCGCGACTTCCGTGTCCCGCCGTACGCACAGGTTCCGGTGCAGTCGCAGAACTCCGCCCAGGAGTACGCGCTCGCGCACCCCGAGGACTCAGTCCCCCGGGCGATTCCCCCCCGGACGGGAGAGTCCGCCCCGCAAGCGGTGCCCGCCTCCGGGCCGGACGCACCGGACCGGGCGGACCCGGCAGCCGAGACGGCGGACGGCGGCCACCAGGCGGCCCCGGACCGAGCCGAGGGCTCCGTCCCGCAGGCGCCGGCGGTCCACCCCGGCGACGGCGTGCCGGACGACGAGCCACCCGAGGGCTACACCCCCACCGAGCGCGACCTGCCGGTGATCAACCGCGGCGACACCGTCCAGGTGGCCGTCGCCCCCGCCCGGCAGCCCGCCCCCGAGGGCCTCGGCCCGCTCTATGTGGTGGGGGACGTCCACGGCTATCTGGACGAACTCGTCGCCGCGCTCACCGCCCAGGGGCTCGTCGACGCCGAAGGCCACTGGTCCGCGGGCAACACCCGGCTGTGGTTCCTGGGCGACTTCACCGACCGCGGCCCGGACGGCATCGGCGTCATCGACCTCGTCATGCGGCTCTCGGCCGAGGCCGCGGCGGCCGGCGGCTACTGCAAGGCCCTGATGGGCAATCACGAACTGCTGCTCATCGGCGCCAAGCGTTTTGGGGACACGCCCGTCAACTCGGGCGCGGGCACCGCCACCTTCCAGGCGGCATGGCTCCTCAACGGCGGCCAGAAGAGCGACATGGACCGCCTCCAGGACGTCCATCTGCAGTGGATGTCCCGGCTCGACGCGGTGGTGGAGGAGGACGGGCATCTGCTGATGCACTCCGACACGACCGCCTACCTCGACTACGGCACCACGATCGAGGACGTCAACGACAAGGTCCACGAGATCATCAACCGCAACGACGCGGACGAGTGCTGGGACCTCTTCCGCAAGTTCACCAAGCGCTTCGCCTTCCGGGACGACAACGGCCCCCAGGCCGTGCGGGAACTGCTCGCCACCTACGGTGGCGGCCGGGTGGTCCACGGCCACAGCCCCATCCCCTACCTGCTGGGCGAGGTCGGAGCCGAGGACGTGGACGGGGACGGCAACTCGGAGCCGCTGGTGGAAGGCCCGCACGTGTACGCGGACGGACTCGCCGTCGCCATGGACGGTGGAGTGACCATGGCCGGAAAGCTGCTGGTCGCCCAACTGCCACTGCAGGCTTGAGGCCATCCTCGCGGCCGATTTCCGGAAACCCCCTGTCACGCCGCGCCATAACCGCTCTACCATCGGCGTATCCGTGGCATGCTCTCCTCCGTTTCCGCCCAACCGCCCCATCCTCATGGGCAAACCGGCCCTACGGAGCATCGGGGGACACAGATGAACACCGCTCCGCACCTGCTGGCCGAGGACCGCGCCGAATACGAACGCGTCCTCGACGACGCGCTGCGCACAGCACACGACCGTCCGGGTCTCGACGGCGTGGGCCCGCGGCTCAACGCCGAACAGCTGCGCACGATGGCGCTGAACGCGACCGCGCTCATCACGGGCGCCGCCGCGGCGGAGTACGACCACTACGTGAAGGCCCGCGAGGAGGCGCGTACATCGACCGGAGCGTCCGCGGGCGACCAGGTCCTCGGTCCCGCGGTCGGCACCCCCTCGGAGACGGGTGCCGGATTCGCCGCCGTGCTCGCCGTCCTGGCACCGATCCTCGCCGGCACCGCCGCGCTCATCCTCCTGTTCGTCGGCTACGTCCTGAAGGCCGTCAGCCTCGATACCGCCTTCGCGGAAGCCCTGCTGACGGCGGGCTGGTTCTTCGGCGCGCTGACGGCTGCCGGACTCCTCGCCGCCGCGATCGGACTGCTGGTCACCGCGCTCCGGAACGAGGCGACCCAGGTGCCCGCCGAGGACGCGACCGGCGAGCTGCCCGACGAGGTGGCACGCGCCAAGGAGGCCTGGCGGCATGCCCTCCTCGAACGCGGGGTCCTCCCCTTCCTGCGCGCCGCCCTGGCGGACCCCAGCGCCGATCCCGCCTCCTCCGCCCCGCCCCGCCGGGTGAGCCGCATCCCCAAGGTCGGCTACAGCGGACCCGACTTCTCGAGCCCGAGCGACGGCGGCTCGACCGGGTCCCGCCCCACGTTCACCAGCCCGGACTTCACCAGCCCCGACTTCGGGCCGCCGGAGCACCGGCCGGACTAGGGCCTTCCGTTCGGATCAGGCCCTAAGGGCTGTCCGGCGGAGGATCCCCGTCCCACCCGGCGCGTCCGCCGGGGCCGGGTCGCCGGCCGGTGCCGTGACCCGGTTCAGTCCGCCAGCGGGAGGTACACCCGGCTGCCCGAGGCGGCGAACTCCCTGGACTTCTGGAGCATGCCCTCGGCGATCTCCTGGTCCGAGGCCGCCGGCTCGTCGCCGCCGAACTGCTCCGTGATGCTTCTGCTGATCTTCATGGAGCAGAACTTCGGACCGCACATGGAGCAGAAGTGCGCGGTCTTCGCCGGCTCGGCCGGCAGCGTCTCGTCGTGGAACTCCCGTGCCGTGTCGGGGTCCAGGGCGAGGTTGAACTGGTCCTCCCAACGGAACTCGAAGCGCGCGTCCGAGAGCGCGTCGTCCCACTCCTGCGCGCCCGGGTGCCCCTTGGCGAGGTCCGCGGCGTGTGCCGCGATCTTGTAGGTGATGACGCCCGTCTTGACGTCGTCCCGGTTCGGCAGGCCCAGGTGCTCCTTGGGCGTGACGTAGCAGAGCATGGCCGTGCCCCACCAGGCGATCATCGCGGCGCCGATGCCGGAGGTGATGTGGTCGTAGGCGGGCGCCACATCGGTCGTCAGGGGGCCGAGCGTGTAGAACGGGGCCTCCTCGCAGATCTCCTGCTGGAGGTCGATGTTCTCCTTGATCTTGTGCATCGGGACGTGCCCCGGGCCCTCGATCATGGTCTGCACGTTGTGGCGCTTGGCGATCGAGTTGAGTTCCCCGAGCGTCCTCAACTCGGCGAACTGCGCCTCGTCGTTGGCGTCGGCGATGGAGCCCGGCCGCAGTCCGTCGCCGAGCGAGTAGGTGACGTCGTACGCGGCGAGGATCTCGCAGAGCTCCTCGAAGTTCTCGTACAGGAACGACTCCTTGTGGTGCGCGAGGCACCAGGCGGCCATGATCGATCCGCCGCGGGAGACGATGCCGGTCTTGCGGCGGGCGGTGAGCGGCACGTACCGGAGCAGCACGCCGGCGTGGACCGTCATGTAGTCGACGCCCTGCTCCGCCTGCTCGATCACGGTGTCCTTGTAGATCTCCCAGGTCAGCTCCTCGGCCCGGCCGTCGACCTTCTCGAGTGCCTGGTAGAGCGGAACGGTGCCGATCGGCACGGGGGAGTTGCGCAGCACCCACTCACGCGTGGTGTGGATGTTGCGGCCGGTGGAGAGGTCCATGACCGTGTCCGCACCCCATCGGGTCGCCCAGGTCATCTTCTCCACCTCCTCCTCGATCGATGAGGTCACCGCGGAGTTGCCGATGTTGGCGTTGACCTTCACCAGGAACCGCTTGCCGATGATCATCGGCTCGGTCTCGGGGTGGTTCACGTTGGCGGGCAGGACGGCCCGGCCCGCGGCGATCTCCTCGCGGACGACCTCGGGGGAGACGTTCTCCCTGATCGCCACGAACTCCATCTCCGGCGTGATCTCGCCGCGCCGGGCGTAGGCGAGCTGGGTCACCGCCTGCCCTCCGCGTCCCCGGCGGGGCTGGCGCGGGCGGCCCGGGAAGACCGCGTCGAGGTTGCGCAGGCCACCGCGCGGGGAGGTGTGCCTGATCCCGTCGTCCTCGGGCCGCACCGGACGGCCGGCGTACTCCTCGGTGTCCGCCCGTCCGATGATCCAGTTCTCGCGCAGCGGCGGCAGTCCGCGGCGCACATCCGTCTCGGCGTGCGGATCGGTGTACGGGCCGGACGTGTCGTACAGCGTCACGTCCTTGCCGTTGGTGAGGTGCACCCTGCGGACCGGCACCCGGATGTCGGGGCGTGAGCCCTCGACGTATCCCTTGTGCCAGCCCGTGGACTTCCCCGCCCCGGACGGTCCGGAGGCAGGCGTGCGTGTGTCCGATGTGGTCATGAGACCTACTCCCTACGCCGGCATTACCCGGTAACAGGTTCGGCGGTCGGCGCAGCTGTCCCGTACGGTCGTACGGCGGGTCAGCGCCCTCTCAGCCCGGTGCTCCGAGCTCCCGCGTGTGCAAAGGTGCCACCACGCTAGCGCCCCTTCGGGCGTGCTGAACAGTGGGCCCCCATCCGTTGTTGCGATGATCTGTGTGTGACTTCCTCCCAGCAGACGCCGGAACCGGACGCCCGCGCGGGCGGTCCGCCGCACTCCGGCGGCCACAGCCATGCCCATGCCCACGCTCATGCCCACGGGCCGGCCGCCCCCGTCTCACGGCATCTGAGGCGGGTCATCGCCGCGGTGCTCATCCCGTTCGCGGCCGCGGTGGTGGTCGGCCTCGTCGCCCTCTGGCCGGGCGGTGCACCGGAGCACGAACGCACGGGTGTCGGTTTCGACCGGCAGACCGAACAGGCCCGGGTGGTCCGGGTGCAGGAGGTCGACTGCTCCGAGGTGAACGCCGGTCAGGTGCCGCCGACGGGGGACACCTCGACCCCTGAGGGACGCGAGGCGGTCAACTCCCGGCAGGGGACGTGCAAGAAGGCGACCGTGGAGATCACGTCCGGAAAGGACAAGGGCCGTACGTTCGTCGAGATCGTCCAGCCCGACGCCTCCCGCCAGCTCGCGCAGGGCCAGGGCGTGGTGGTGGCGTACGCGCCCGACGCGCCGCCCGATCTCCAGTACTCGGTGAGCGATGTGGACCGGGACTTCCCGATGATGCTGCTCGCCGGGATCTTCGCCCTCGTGGTCGTACTGGTCGGACGGTTGCGCGGGGTGATGGCGCTGATCGCCCTGGTCCTGAGTTTCGCCGTGCTGACCCTGTTCATCCTCCCGGCGATCCTGCAGGGCTCGAATCCGCTGATCGTGGCCGTGGTCGGGGCCAGCGCGATCATGCTGATGGCGCTGTACCTCTGCCATGGTCTGAACGCCCGCACGTCGGTCGCGGTCCTCGGGACGCTGATCTCGCTGCTGCTGATCGGGCTGCTCGGCTCGGTGTTCATCGGCTGGGCGTCCCTGACCGGCAACACCGACGACAACACCGGCCTGATCCACGGTCTGTACCCGAGCATCGACATGTCCGGCCTGCTGCTGGCGGGGGTCATCATCGGCTCGCTCGGCGTGCTCGACGACGTCACGGTGACCCAGACCTCGGCGGTCTGGGAGCTGCACCAGGCGGACCCGGCGATGGGGCCGCGCGGCCTCTACAAGGCGGGCATCCGGATCGGCCGCGACCATATCGCCTCGGTGGTCAACACGCTCGTACTGGCCTATGCGGGCGCCGCGTTGCCGCTGCTCCTGCTGTTCTCGATCGCGCAGTCCGGGGTGGGCATGGTGGCGACCAGCGAGCTGGTGGCGGAGGAGATCGTCCGGACGCTCATCGGCTCGATCGGCCTGGTGGCCTCGGTGCCGGTGACGACGGCGCTGGCCGCGCTCGTCGTCTCGGCCGACCGGCCCGGCGGCACCGTGACCGGTGTGGCCGTCGGAGCGGTGCGCAGCAGGGGGCGCCGGCGGCGGGCGAAGTAGCGGCGGGCACGACCACGGTGAGCGGACAGCCGGCGGCGCTCGGTCGGCTCGCGGGGGACGGACAGCCGGCGGTGGTCGGTCGGCTCGCGGGGGACGGTCAGCCCCGGGCGACGGTCAGCCGGCGGCCTCCTCGGCGAGGATGCGGCCCAGGGCGGCTTCCAGGCTGTCCTCGAAGTCGCCGAGGGTACGCTCCTGCCCCAGCGGCACCAGCTTGTCGGTGCGGTCGAGGAAGGCCACCAGGGGCGCGACGCCGGCCCGGAACAGGGCCCGGTCGACGCCGACCTGGAGCCGGATGTGGACGTCGGACAGTCCCTCGGGGTCGGTCGGGGCGATGTGCACATCGCCGTCGCCGCTGGGGCCGTTGATCCCGTCCAGCAGCAACTCCCGGCCGAACGCCCAGGTCACGGGGGCGTCACCGGGCAGGTGGAACGTCATTCGCACCGCATAGGGGTCTCTCGTCTCGTAGGTGAGCTCCACCGGGATCCGGAAGGAGAGGTCCTCGGAGACCAGGAAGCTCATCAGGACCTCTGCCTGAACCGACTCGCGCATCGTGTTAACCCCGCAGTGGATGAAGCACCTCGTGAGAACGGCCGGGAATGGACCCCCGAGCCCACCCGCCATCGTGCTGTAAGTGACCAGTAGATCACAAGGAGTAATTTTTCAGATACTGATAGAGAAGGCGAATGAACTGAGGAGGCTGCCCACGCCACTGCGTAGTTGTTCGACCGCCGGGATCAAACGGTCCTCCTGGTGGAGCGGAAGGGAGATGGCCATGGCGCCGGCCGTGGATCCCACGGTGACGGGAATAGCAGCACAGACCGTTCCCAGGGCATATTCCTGCCGCTCGATCACGGGCTGCATCTGCCCCATCGCACCGAGCCGTTCCAGCAGACTTCCCCGGTCGCGCACCGTGTACGGCGTGATCCGGTCCACCGGATGCCGGTCGAGGTGGTCCTTGCGGGTGCGTTCGTCGAGCTGGCCGAGCAGGCACTGCCCGAGAGCGTGCGCATGACCGGTCTCCCGGAAGTCGGCCCATTCGTCGACCGCGGGAGCGTACGGAGTGTCGGCCACGGCGACGAGTTCGATCTCCTCCTCCCGATAGAGGGCGAAATACACCGGTACGCCGATGGAATCGCGCCAGTGCGCCAGCGATTCCTCGATCTTGGTGCGACGATTCTGCATCGCGCCGCCCAGCGCCAGCCGCACCGCGGCCTCACCGAAGACGAAGACGCCCTTCTCACGCCGCAGATAGCCCTCGTGCGCGAGGGTCCGCAGCAGGTGGTAGGCGGTGGGAAGGGGCAGGCCCGCCTCACGCGCGAGCTGCTTGGCGGGGGCTCCGTCGGTGTGGGAGGCCACGGCCTCCATGAGTCTCAGCGCCCGCTGCACCGAGCCGATCAAGGTCGGGGAGCCGGTCGAGGTGGTGGTGGGCGCAGAACTGGTAGCCAATGCCGTGGCCAATGAGTCACCCCCGGGCCTGGTGACGGGCGGACCGCCCGCGTGCGAGGGCCGCCCCCGCACGCCCGCCGCGTCCCCGAGGGCCTGGGCTGCTCCTGAGACCGAAATCGGGAACCGTCCAGGAAGTCGTACGCACCGCATTCCACGGTGACCGTCGACCGGGGATTCCCGGGTACGGCGGAGGACTGCCACTCTAATGGCAGCCCCGACGGGCCGCGGGGATCGCCTGCGCTATTCCCCCGCGCGGGCTAACGGGCGTACGCACCTGCCGTTTTCCCGCCCCGCGCGTCCCTCGAAGCGCACGGGGCGACGGCCGGGCCGGTAACGGCTACCAGTCGCCCTTCGAGGTGGACGAGCTCATGAACTTCCGCACCACATAGATCAGTCCGCCGACGATCGCCACGAAGAGCAGGACCTTGAAGAGCAGCCAGATCACAAAGCCGATGACACTCGCGATCATCCCGCCGAAGACGACCAGGGCGATCAGGGGGATGGCGATCCACTTCACCCACCACGGCATCCCCGTCAACATCTCCCGCACCGCCATCGTCCCTACCTCGCTTCTGTGAGTTGTCCCGCTCTCGATGCTAGAGGCGGGACCGTGGTCCGCGGGGCGCCCGCATCCCCTGAAGTCCCCTGAGCCGTCCCCTAGGGAAACCGGCGCCGGCCGGTCAGCCCTCGGGCGGGGAGAACACGACGAGCACCCGGAGATCCTCGCTGATGTGGTGGAACTTGTGGGCCACTCCCGCGGGGACGTAGACGACGCTCCCCCGCCCCACCTGCGTCGTCTCCGTGCCGACGGTGATCGCGGCCCGGCCGCTGACCACGAAGTAGATCTCGTCCTGCCCGTGCGGCTGCTGCGGGTCCAGCTCCCCCGCGTCCAGCGCGTACAGCCCGACCGACATGTTCCGCTCACGCAGGAACTGCAGATACGCGCCCTTGTTGGCGGCGCGCTCCGCCTCGAGCTCGTCCAGTCGGAATGCCTTCATCGTCCGTCCGCCCCTGCCATCGGTCCGATCACGTCTGCCACGATCAGACACATGATGAATTTTCTCGTCAAGACGATCGCGAACGCCGGGGCACTCGCCGTGGCGATCTGGCTGGTCCAGGACATCACGCTCACCGGCGACAGCACCGCGAAGAAGACCGTCACCCTGATCATCGTGGCCCTGCTCTTCGGCCTGGTGAACTTCTTCGTGAAGCCTATAGTCAAGCTGCTGACGCTTCCCCTCTTCATCCTCACGCTCGGCCTGATCACACTGGTGGTCAATGCGCTGATGTTGCTGCTGACCTCGTGGTTCGCCGGCGTCCTCGACCTGGACTTCCATGTGGAGGGCTTCTGGACGGCCGTGCTCGGCGGGCTGATCGTCTCGATCGTGTCGTGGGCCCTGAACGTGGTGCTCCCCGACGGCAGGGACTGAACGCACGATGCGCTTCTCCGTCTGTTTCGTCTGCACCGGCAACATCTGCCGGTCGCCGATGGCCGAGTCCGTGTTCCGGGCCCGTGTGGAGGACGCCGGACTCGACGGCGCCGTCGCCGTGCACAGCGCCGGCACCGGAGGCTGGCACGAGGGCGACGGCGCCGACCCCCGCGCGGTCACCGTCCTGCGGGAGAACGGCTACCCGTCCGGCCATACCGCCCGGCGGTTCCAGCCCTCCTGGTTCGCCCGGCTGGACCTGGTGATCGCTCTCGACCAGGGCCACCTGCGGGAGCTGCGCCGGGTGGCGCCGACCGCGGCGGACGCCGCGAAGGTGCGGCTGCTGCGCTCGTACGACCCGGCCGCCGGCGACGATCTCGACGTCCCCGACCCGTACTACGGCGGGGCGGACGGTTTCGAGGAGTGCCTGGACATGGTGGAGGCCGCGAGCGGGGGACTGCTCGCCGCGGTGCGCGATGCGGTGGAGGAGAAGGCGGCATGAGCACGGGTGAGGGAACCAGGGCCGTACGGGCCGGTCTGCCGGAGGCACGGAAACACGAACCGGCCCTGCCTGGGCCGGCCTTCGCCGCCCACTACCACCTGCCCGGCGAACCGACGGGCCCGTACGCCTACGGGCGCGACTCCAACCCCACCTGGACACTGCTGGAGCAGGCCATCGGGGAGCTGGAGGCACCGGGGGAGACCGGCGCCGAGACCGTGGTCTTCGCCTCGGGCATGGCCGCCGTCTCGGCCGTCCTGCTCTCCCAGGTGGGTGCGGGCGACGCGGTGGTGCTCCCGGACGACGGCTACCAGGCCCTGCCGCTGGTGCGGGAGCGGCTGGAGGAGTACGGGGTCGAGGTGCGGACCGCGCCCACCCGCGGCGAATCCCAGCTCTCCGTGCTGGACGGTGCGAAGCTGCTGTGGATCGAGACGCCCTCCAATCCGGGTCTCGACGTGTGCGACGTACGGCGGCTCGCCGACGCCGCGCACGCCCGCGGCGCCCTGGTGGCGGTGGACAACACCCTCGCGACCCCGCTCGGCCAGCGCCCGCTGGCCCTCGGCGCGGACTTCGCCGTCGCCAGCGCCACCAAGGGGCTGACCGGCCACGGCGACCTGCTGCTCGGGTACGTCGTGTGCCGGGACACCGCGCTCGCCGCACGGGTCCGGCAGTGGCGCAAGGTCGTGGGCGCGATCCCGGGCCCGATGGAGGCCTGGCTGGCCCATCGGTCGCTGGCCACCCTCCAGCTGCGGTCCGACCGGCAGTGTGCGAACGCCCTCACCCTGGCGCGGGCACTGGCCGACCGGGCGGAGGTCACCGGACTGCGCTACCCCGGACTGCCCGATGACCCCTCGCACACCATCGCCTCGCGGCAGATGCGCCGGTTCGGCTCGGTGGTCTCCTTCGAGCTGCCCGGCCGTGACCACGCCGAGCGCTTCCTCGCGGAGACACGGCTCGTCGACGACGCCACGAGCTTCGGCAGCGTCCGTTCCAGCGCCGAGCGCAGGGGCCGCTGGGGCGGCGACGCCGTGGCGGAGGGATTCATCCGCTTCTCGGCGGGCGCGGAGGACCCGGACGACCTCGTCGCGGACGTGCTCCGGGCGCTGGACGCGGCGGCGGGCCGGGACACGTGAGACAGGGCGGCGGGGCCGCTGCGGACCCGCCTGCGGAGTGTCCGGGCGGGAAGGACGGTCCGAGCCTCCCCCCTCGTGGTTCGGACCGTCCCTCTTCCGCAGGCGGCTCCGCAGACCGGCGGCACGGGGCTCCACGCACCCCCCGCGCGCTGCGCCCCGTGCGGTGCCGGGCGCGGAAACCGCCCGCCCAAGGCTAGTTGACTCTGCGTCAGTGTCCAATCACGGAAGAGACAGAGGCCTATCGACTTATTTATAGTTGGACGATGGATCTGGCCCTGCTGCGCACATTCATCACGGTGCACCGGGCCGGCTCGTTCACCCGCGCCGCCGCACTCCTCGGCCTCTCCCAGCCCGCGGTGACCAGCCAGATAAGGACCCTGGAACGGCAGCTGGGACGGCCGCTCTTCCTCCGTCAGGCCCGCGGAGTCACCCCCACGACCGTCGGGGACGAACTGGCCCACCGAGCCGCTCCCCACCTGGACGCCCTGGTGGAGATCGTGGAGGAGGGTCTCGAGGAATCCGGTGTACGCACCCTCCATCTCGCCGGACCGCCCGAGTTCACCTCGGCGAGGGTGCTGCCCGCGCTGGCCCCGCTGGTCTCGCAAGGGCTGGCGCTGCGGACGTCGTTCACGGGGAACGCCGAGGAGACCCTCGAGGGCCTGGCGGCCGGGCACCACGACCTCGCGGTGACCACGGCGCGGCCCCGCGGCGGGCTGCTCGCCTCGACCCCCCTCTGGGACGAGGAGCACGTCCTGGTCGCCTCGCCGGGCCGGGCGGTTGGGCTGGGCGACGGAGCGCTGCGGTGCAAGGGCGCCGTCGCGCTGGAGCAACTGCCGGTGGTCGAGGTCCACGAGTCCCTGCCGTTCGTCTCCCGCTACTGGTCCTCGGTGTTCGACAGCCGCCCGCCCGCCGTTGCCGCCGTGATCGCACCCGATCTGCGGGCCGCGCTGGAGTCGGCGGCGGCCGGAGCCGGGCTCGCCGTGCTGCCCCGCTATCTCTGCCTGGACGCCCTGGAGAGCGGCCGGCTGGTGGCACTGCTGGATCCTCCCGTTCCACCGCTGCGCACGTACTTCCTCGTCGTCCGGACCGGCACCCTCGCCCTGACGCACCTCGCCCGTGCGCACGAGGAACTGTTACGCGCCTCCGCCGCCTGGTGACGGCACCGGGCAGCAGGGGGAGGGCAAGGAACAGACGGGGGCAGGCGGGGACGGCAGGAGCAGCGGGGAAGGCAGGAGCAGCGGGGAGCAGCAGGGGAAGCAGCAAACGGCAGGAAAGACCGGCGTTTCAGAACGGGTGTCGTGGGCCACTCTCTGACCATGACCGAACGGCCAGTGGTCAAGCGCACCGCACGCGCCATCCTGCTCGACGGCGACGACCTCGTCCTGATCAAGCGCACCAAGCCGGGCATGGATCCGTACTGGTTGACTCCCGGCGGCGGGGTCGAGCCCGGGGACGCGACCGTCGTCGAAGCCCTCCATCGTGAGGTGGACGAGGAACTCGGCGCCAAGATCGTCGATGTGGTGCCCTGCTTCGTGGACACCGTCGAGCACATCGTGGACGGTGGTGTCTCGGGGGTGAAGGTGCAGCACTTCTTCGTCTGCCGTCTGGCGTCCATGGACGAGTCCCGGCGGCACGGTCCCGAGGTGGAGGAGCCCTGCGGCGAGTACGAGATCGTCCGGGTGCCCTTCAGCCGCGTCGGCATCGCCGCCGTGCACCTCGTCCCGATCTCCCTGCGGCACTACCTGGACGGCAACATCGAGGGGGTCCGGGCGATGCACGCACCCGACCTGGGCTGAGCGCCCTCCCGCGGTCCGGGCCGCCCTCTGCGGCCCGGACGCCCCGATGTCGTGCCGGCCCGGGGCCACTCCGGCACGGTGTCCCGCCGGCCCGGTGTGCCCGCCCTTGATCAACACCTAGTCGGCGGCCGCCACAAGCTCCTCGAGCGAGTCGTGACGGATGCGCTCGGAGGGGATGCCGACCCCCCTGAGGGTGTCCACTCCACTGCGGATCATCCCGATCGGACCGGAGAGAAAGGCGTCGTACTCGTTCCACGGCCCGTACTCGAGCACCGCGTCGGGCAGCTGCGTCCTGCCGTCCACGACGGGCCGGACCTGAAGCCAGGGGTGGCTCTGCTGGAGCCGCAGCATCGTGTCGATGTCGTAGAGGTCGTGATCACTGCGCGCCCCGTAGAACACCTCCACCGGCCGGCGCTCACCGTGCTCGGCGACATCCTCGACCAGCGCCTTGATCGGCGCGATGCCGGTACCGCCGCCCAGGCAGAGCATGCCGTTGTCGGTGGTGTGGTCGACGACCATCGATCCCGCCGGCGGACCGAGCCGGAGCACATCGCCGGGCCGGGCATGGTGGACCAGGGCGTTGGAGACCCATCCCGCCGGGACCGCCTTCACATGGAACGACAGGAGTCCGTCCGAGCGGGGCGCCCCCGCGAAGGAGTAGTGCCGCCAGATCCTCGGCCACCACGGGGTCTCCAGACTCGTGTACTGACCGGCCAGGAACGGGTACGGCTGGTCGGGGCGCACCGTGACGACCGCGATGTCCGGCGTCCTGAGGTCGTGGGACACCACCTCGGCGTGCCACCAGGCGGGCGCGTGCCGCTCGTCCTCCGCAGCCGAGTCGATCATGATCTGGGAGATGGTCGTGTACGCGCGGACCCACGCGGCCTCGGTCTCCTCGTTCCAGGTCGTCGCCGCGTACCGGGTCAGCGCTCCGATGAGCGCCTCGCCGACGGCCGGATAGTGCGCCGGCTGCGTGCCGTACTTGCGGTGGCCGCGGCCGAGGTGTTCGAGGTAGTCCACCAGCACGGGCGTGTTGTCCATGTGCTCGGCGGCCGTGAGCAGGGCCTTGAGGAGCCGGTCGCGCTGGGTGTCCATGGCGGCCGGGAAGAGGGCCCGCAGATCGGGGTGGCGCACGAACAGCAGGGCGTAGAAGTAGGAGGTGACCTTGTCGGCGACCGGGGCGATCTCCTCCATGGTCCGTCGGATCAGGATCGCGTCGGGGGACGCGTTGTGGTCGGAGACTCCGGGGAACAGACCGGCGGCGGGCCGGTCGGAAGCGGTGGCGGGCCGGTCGTGCGGTGCGGCGCCGCCCAGGGCCGGGTCGGCCTGGTGAGCGGGGTGGGGCGCCGCGCTCCGGTGGGGCAGGGTCCTGCCGTGCGGCGTGGCGTCGTGCTGCCGGGAGGCGTTGCGGGGGGACGTGCCGTTGCCGAATCCGTGAGGGGGAGAGGCCGGGGTCGCCGCGCCGCCTCCGTACGGAGCCGGCTGCGCGGGCGTCGCGTGCGGCGTCACGGCCGGTGGCGGCGGAGCCGTGGGGGCGGAGACCGCCCGGGGGCCGGTGACCTCGCGCGGCGGGGCACCGGCCGCCCGCTCCGCTCCCGTGCCGACCGGGCGAATGGAGGCGACCGGTCGGCTGGGGGTGGCTATTCGCCCGTCGCCCGCCGGCCGGGCTCCCTCGCCGGCGGTGACCTCGACGCCGGAAGCCGCAGGGCCGTCGGCGGGCTGCTTCCGGGGAGTGAACCAGCCTCCCCCGCCCCTCGCGCCGTTCTCGCCGGAGGTCCCGTTGTCGGCCGACGTGGTGGTCGGAGCGTCCATTGTCTGCCTCGCCTCGAACATCTCTCGGTCGGTCTGCGCACTTCCGCTGGTCCGGAACGTGCCTCGATTTCCCCGCTCTGTTCTCAATGACTCGTGCCCGCCCACATTAGCCTTCGCGATTGCGGGACCCGGGCGAGTGGGACCGGATGGTGACGTTGACCGCAGCGCTCGTCGTGGCAGCATGCCAGCCCCTGCCCGACGGCGGACAAAGAGCGGAAAGTCCGGGTATCCCCACCCGCTTTCCCGTTAGGCTGCATCGCACCCATGTCCGCTTGCGCGACCAGGACTCGGGTCTCGGCGGTTATGTCCCTGTGCCCGAAACCCGTAGTGGAATCGCACCGGTTCCCAGGCCTCCAGCAGATCGCATACCCGTCCTGTGTGGTGTAGCGAGCCCGGACAGATGATGGTCCGCTTTTGCCGCCTCCGCAACGGTCACCACGGCAAAGATCTGCGTATCGGGCGCCGAGTCGTCAGGTGCGGAAGTACCGTTCAGCCGTCGTCCCGATCTCTGCACAGAGCCCCTTCGCAACCTTCACCGATAGGGCAGGACGAGAATGCAGGACGGGTGGACCGGCCCCAAGAACGGAACGCTCCCGGGACATGGACTTCGGAAGCGGGCGCGTCCGGTTCACCGGCTTCCGGTGAAGGGAGAGTCATCGGCCGGTGCGCCGACATGCACCGGGGCCGATGGGTGCGCCCGCTCCCCTCGATACACCTGAAGACGACCCCTGCACGGTGTTTCACGTGAAACCACGGGAACGCGGCGGCCTTGGGGGCCGGGCCACTTCCGCGAAAGCACTGGACGGAAGATCACCCCGTCAGAGAGCCTGACCTCATGCCAACTCCGCTCACCGAGCTCCCCATCCGGCGTCTGACCACTGCGGACCTGCACTCCTGCGCCGACCTGTCGGAGGACCGGGGTTGGCCGCGCGAAGAGCACAAGTGGGGTCTTCTGCTCGCGGCAGGCGTGGGGTACGGCATCGACGACCCGGACACCAAGGGCCTCGTCGCGGGATGCGTGGTCACCTCGTACGGCCCGGAACTGTCCGCCGTCGGCATGGTGCTCGTGGCCGAGCGGTACGCCCGGCAGGGAGTCGGACGTCGGCTGATGCGGCATGTACTCACCGAGGCCGGTGGTACTCCCCTGACGCTGCATGCCACACCGAACGGGCAGTCGCTCTACGAGGAACTGGGCTTCGCCCATGCCGGCCGCGCCGAGATGGTCCGCGGCCGCTTCCACCTCTCCGGTCCGGCGCCCCGGGGCGCGACCCGCCCGGCCACGGCGGAGGACCTCCCGGCGATCCTCCGCCTGGACGCCGACGTGTTCGGCGTCGACCGGACGCATATGCTCGCCCGACTCCCCGCCTTCGCCGACCAGCTGAGGGTCGCCGAGGCCGACGGTGCGCTCACGGGCTACGCGGCCGCCTGGCCGAACATGGAGACCCTGGTCGTCGGCCCGCTGATCGCACGGGACACCGAGACGGCCAAGTCTCTGATCGTCTCACTCGCCGCGAGGACGGAACGTCCCCTGCGTACGGACATCGACGTGCGGCACCAGGAACTGCTCGCATGGGTGAAGGCGAGCGGCCTCGAGCCGATCGCCTTCAACGCGGTGATGCTCCGCGGCACGCCCGCGCTCCCGGGGGACTGGACTCGCCGCTTCGCCCCGCTGACCGTAGCGGCGGGCTGAGCCCGTAGGGGCGGTTCGCGCACCGACCCGCTGCCGGTTCCGCCGGACCGACGGCCCAGCGGGGAAGGAGTCTCCGACGAGGCACGGCCGGAGCACGGTCCTGCTCGGGTACGCGCCCCGCCGATGACGTCACTGACGGGCAGCGGCGACCGGGGCGGGCACGGACATGGCTGAACCGGCGACCACCCGGCTGCCCCTGCGGACACCCCGGCGCTCCAGTGCACCGGAGAGCACCGCCAGCGCCAGCGCGGACCCGGCGAGCAGCGCACCCACCCAGTTCGGGGCCGTGAAACCGAGACCGGCGGCGATGACCACGCCACCGAGCCAGGCGGCGAGGGCGTTACCGAGGTTGAAGGCGCCGATGTTGACCGCCGAGGCCAGTGTGGGTGCACCCGATGCCTGGTCGAGAACCCGCTTCTGAAGCGGCGGCACCGTGGCGGAGCCCAGCCCTCCGACGAGCACGATCGTGACGGCCGCCGCGAGCTTGTGGTGGGCGGTGAAGGTGAACAGCGCCAGCATCAGCGCGAGGGCTCCGAGCGAGACGTACAGAAGGGGCATCAGCGCCCGGTCGGCGTACTTCCCGCCGATCAGGTTGCCGCCGACCATGCCCAGGCCGAAGAGCACCAGCAGCCAGGTCACGGAGGCATCGGCGAAGCCGGCGACCTCGGTCATCATCGGCGCGATATAGGTGATCGAAGCGAACACGCCACCGAACCCGAGCACCGTCATCGCCATGGCCAGCAGTACCTGCACATTACGGAATGCGGCCACCTCGTGGCGCAGCCGAACCCCCTCGGGCCTGGGCTGCTCCGGTACCAGCAGGGCGATGCCGGCGAGCCCCAGCACCCCGAGCCCGGCCACGGCCAGGAACGTGGCCCTCCAGCCGATGCTCTGCCCGATCAAGGTGCCCAGCGGGACGCCGACGACGTTGGCGACGGTCAGACCGGTGAACATCATCGCGATCGCACCCGCCTTCTTCCCCGGGGCCACCAGGTCGGCCGCGATGACCGAGCCGATGCCGAAGAAGGCGCCTTGGGCGAGCGAGGCCACTACACGGCCGGCCAGCATGAGACCGAAGACGGGGGCGAGCGCCGAGAGCACGTTACCCACGATGAAGAACCCCATCAGCACCATCAGCATCCGTTTGCGGGGCACCTTGGTACCGAGGACGGTCATCAGCGGTGCACCCAGGACCACACCGAGGGCGTAGCCGGTCACAAGGAGGCCGGCGGTGGGGATCGACACCTGGAAGTCGTCCGCGACCTCAGGCAGCAAGCCCATGATCACGAATTCGGTGGTGCCGATACCGAATGCCCCGATGGCGAGGGCGAGGAGGGCGAGCGGCATGGGGTCTACCTTCAGACGGTTGCACTTGCGCTTTACAAGCGTCCACAATAATTGCAGACGCGTTTGATTGCAAACGCTGGCTATTGCAGTGGTCGTCTATCCTGGGGGTCGGGCCACTCAGCAGGCCGAGGGCACCGGCCGCACAGACGCTCCTGGACGGAGGACGGATCGATGACAGCGACGGACCCGGCACTCACCGCGCTCGCCCAGAGCTGGTGCGCCCTCTCCCTGCTGCACGGCAGGATCGAGGGCCATATCGAGCGAACCCTTCAGACGCATCACGATCTGAGCGTGCGGGAGTACTCACTGCTGGACGTGCTCAGCCGGCAGCACAGCGGCCCCGGAGGCCACCTCCAGATGAAGCAGGTCGCCGATGCCGTCCTGCTCAGTCAGAGCGCTACCACACGCCTCGTCACCAGGCTCGAGGATCGAGGGCTGCTCAGCCGCTATCTGTGCGACACCGACCGCCGCGGCATCTACACCGATGTCACGGAAGCCGGCCTTGCGCTGCTCGCAGCGGCTCGGCCGACGAACGACCGTGCGCTGCGCGAGGCGCTCGACGAGGCAGCGAAGGACCCCGATCTGGCTCCCCTGGTCCGGGCCGTCGAGCAGCTGAGGATTCCGGCGTCCCCGGTTCCGGCGCCGGCCAGCGTCTCCGCGTGAAGTTTCGGCCGCTGCTCCGCCGTTCGGGACGCATAGGCTGCGGATCATGAACGATCTGCTGATACGGCCCGCATCCCGCTCCGATGTCCCTGCGATCATGGCTATGCTCGCCGACGATCCGCTGGGCGCGCAACGCGAATCACCCGACGACCCGACTCCCTACCTGGCTGCGTTCGAGCGGCTTGCGGCAGACCCGAATCAGCACCTCGTGGTGGCGGAGCGGGGCAGCCGGACCGTCGGCACCCTGCAACTGACCATGATTCCCGGGCTGTCCCGCCGCGGCGCCACCCGCTCGATCATCGAGGCGGTGCGGATCCATGCCGACGAGCGAGGCAGCGGGCTCGGCACCCGGCTCATCGAATGGGCGGTCGAGGAATCACGCCGGCAGGGCTGTCTGCTCGTCCAGCTGACGTCCGACGTCTCCCGCACCGACGCGCACCGCTTCTACGAGCGTCTGGGCTTCGAGGCGTCACACGTCGGTTTCAAGCGCGTCCTCTGAATGTTCCCGCAGGCCCTTGTCACCCTCGTACCCCTCTCCGCCGGCCTCCGCCACCGGAGTCCACTGCCCGATCCAGCCGGGACGCTCGGGCCGCGGCCGAGGTGAGGCCACCCGACCGCCGGAGGCCGCCGAGCGGGCGGGGACCCCTCCCACTCCGGTAGGCCTGGTGAACACGAGTCGGCCAGCTGAGCCTACGGCGGCCGTTTCACGTGAAACGGCCGCCGTGCGCGGAAGCACGGTGTGCGCCTCGAGTGGAGCGCCGGACCACGGCGCCGGGAGCTGATTCACAGAGGCAGAGCGCCCCACCCTCGATCGTCCACGCCCCCGGGTACCCCACCGGCCGGATCGTACGGCTCCCGGGTGAAGACGAAGGAGCCCAGGTCGAGATGGACCAGCCGGCCCTCCGGGCAGTGCACCGCGCGCAGGGTTTCCCCTGCGAAGTAGCCGTCCAGCCCGGCCCATGTCCCGTCGGGGCGGGCCCGGAACCGTGAACCTCGGCCGTGGCCCGACAACGGGTACAGCTCCAGCCCCCGGTCCGCCACGAGCTTCAGCCGGAAGGCGGAGGTGCCCCAGTACCAAGCGCCTGTCAGGTTCAACAGGGCTTCGTCCACTTCCGGCATCGGACGCCACGGCTCCGGGAACCGAGGCTCGGCGTCCACCACGATGCGGACGAGATCCGCCGCCACGACGGCCGGCAGTGGCCCTGACGTCGCGTTGGCGAGCACCACCGCGGCCACCCCCTCCTCCGCGTCCGCCCAGAGGCAGGCGACGAATCCCGGGAGCGATCCGGTGTGTCCGATGAGCGTACGTCCGCTTCTCCGGACGATCTGCAGGCCGAGGCCGTAGGTACTGTCCCACTCCCCGGGCTCCGAAGGCGCGGACGCCGTCCGCATCTCGCGCACGGAGTCGGCGCCCAGCACGCGTTCATCACCTTGGAGAAGGAATGCGGCGAACCGGCCGAGGTCGGCGGCCGTCGACCAGAGTTGACCGGCCGGGGCCATCAGCCCGAGATCCACAGCCGGTTCGTGCATCACCGCGTCCGCCCATGGATGTACCGCCCATCCACTCGCATGAGGGACCTGGGGTGCACAGCTCGTACGGCGCATGCCGAGCGGCTCAAGGAGTTCGTTCCGCAGAACCTCCTCCCATGGCCTTCCGCGCACCGCCGCGATCAGCGAACCCAGCAGGGTGTATCCGGTGTTGGAGTAGTGGTGGCGGCGACCGGCGGGATGGAGCAGGGGCCGCTCGCCGAGCACATCGGCGAGCCCGGGGCGAAGCGATCCGGGCGTGCGCTCCCACCATGGAGCCGGGCTCTCGGCCGCAAGTCCCGCACTGTGGCACAGAAGTTGGGCAATGGTCACCTCGCCCACACCAGTGCCGGATAGGTGCTTGTCCAGGGGGTCGCTCAGATCGAGCAGCCCTGCGTCGCGCAGCCTCAGCACCAGCACGGCGGTGAACGTCTTGGTGAGGGAGCCGATGCGGTACTGGGTGTCCGCATCCGGTACGTCGTCCTCGGTGCAGCTGCGCGCCCCGCTCCATACCAGCCGTCCGCCCCTCACGACCGCCCCGACGAGCGAGGGGGCCCGGCCCTCGGACTGGGCGACGGCAACACGGTGCAGCAGGGCCCGTGCCGTGCTGGGCAGCAGCGTTTCATGCGGTGAGATCATGAACCAGATCTATCCGACTTCCAGGCGAGGGTCGACCGCACCCCTCGGTGAGCTCGTGCAGGGTCTCGCGGTGGGCATCCTGCGCCGCCGGCGCTGTGCCCTGGACGTTGATCCGCCGGATCAACGGACCTGCTCCTTTCCGCTGTGTCTCACGGCGTGGCGGAAGGGTTCCGTCTCACGGCGGTGGCATTTCCTATCCCCTGTCCTATTGGTCACTCGATGGACATCACCGGTGCGAAAAGACACGCGATCTGGGATCCCACAGCGGTTCCTCAGGTCTGCGCCATGTCCACAAAGCGCGAGTAGTGGCCCTGGAACGCGACCGTGATGGTGGCCGTCGGGCCGTTTCGGTGCTTGGCCACGATCAGGTCCGCCTCGCCCGCGCGAGGCGATTCCTTCTCGTAGGCGTCCTCGCGGTGCAGCAGGATCACCATGTCGGCGTCCTGCTCGATGGAGCCCGACTCACGCAGGTCGGAGACCATCGGCTTCTTGTCCGTACGCTGCTCGGGACCACGGTTCAGCTGCGAGAGGGCGATCACCGGGACCTCCAGCTCCTTGGCGAGCAGCTTGAGGTTTCGGGACATGTCCGAGACCTCTTGCTGACGGCTCTCGGCCCGCTTGGAGCCACCGGACTGCATCAGCTGCAGATAGTCGATGACGACGAGCTTCAGATCGTTGCGCTGCTTGAGGCGCCGGCACTTCGCACGAATCTCCATCATCGACAGGTTCGGGGAGTCGTCGATGTAGAGCGGCGCCTGGGAGACATCGGGCATCCGGCGTGCGAGCCGGGTCCAGTCCTCGTCCGTCATCGTGCCGGAGCGCATGTGGTGCAGGGCGACGCGTGCCTCTGCGGACAGCAGGCGCATCGCGATCTCGTTGCGCCCCATCTCGAGGGAGAAGATCACGCTGGGCAGGTTGTTCTTGATCGATGCCGCTCTCGCGAAGTCGAGCGCCAGCGTCGACTTACCCATGGCGGGACGAGCCGCGATGACGATCATCTGGCCGGGGTGCAGACCGTTGGTGAGTGAGTCGAAGTCGGTGAACCCGGTCGGGACCCCGGTCATCTCGCCGCTGCGGGAGCCGATCGCCTCGATCTCGTCGAGCGCTCCCTCCATGATCTCCCCCAGCGGCAGATAGTCCTCGCTGGTGCGCTGCTCGGTGACCGCGTAGATCTCGGCCTGCGCCGAGTTCACGATCTCGTCCACGTCGCCGTCCGCCGCATACCCCATCTGCGTGATGCGCGTGCCCGCCTCGACCAGGCGCCGCAGGACGGCGCGCTCGTGCACGATCTCCGCGTAGTACGAGGCGTTCGCGGCCGTCGGGACGGACTGGACGAGAGTGTGGAGATAGGAGGCGCCGCCGACTCGGGTGATCTCTCCCCGCTTGGTCAGCTCGGCGGCGACGGTGATGGGGTCGGCGGGCTCACCCTTGGCATAGAGGTCGAGGATCGCCTGATAGACGGTCTCGTGCGCGGGCCGGTAGAAGTCGCGGCCCTTGATGATCTCGACGACATCGGCGATGGCGTCCTTGGACAGCAGCATGCCGCCGAGGACGGACTGCTCGGCATCGAGATCCTGCGGGGGAACGCGCTCGAAGCCCGGGGAGCCGTCGTCCCAGGCAACGCTCTCCCTGCCTCGCTCGTGCTGCTCCTCGCGGGCGCCGCGTCCCCGGCCCTCCCCTCGCCGGGGGCGGGAGACGGGCAGACGGTCACCCGGACCGATGTCGGTCCAGGGCTCGTCCAGGGGCTCGGGAACACTCACCGGCCGCCTCCTCCCGTCCGCTCCGCGGACCTCTGCGTGGCACTCTTTTTAGGACACGGCACTGACAACACGAGCGGCCCGATTCCGCTTCGCGGCACATCGGGCGCCGGTCCACCGTAGGGCCGTGGGCACCGTCAGCCAATCTGGTTATCCACAGGCCGTGTGGACGACGGAGCCGATGCTGTGGAGAACTCCCCGGATCCTGTGCACGGAGCGGGGGACAGCACTGTGGACAACGTCATAGACCTCAGCCGACACCCACTCTGACCTGCACGTCTTCCATCCACTGGCTGTGGGGGAGAAAAATTTCCCCGGCTGGATCAAGATCAGAACAAACGGCGCACAGGAGAAGCCTCGTCCCACCATTTGGTAAGGATCACAGGCAGCTTGCATCTCTTACCTGTGGAAGATTAGATTGGCGCTCATGACACAGGCCCCCGCGGCGTCCAGATCCAGCCGCCGTCGACATGATCGCGAGATCATCACGCTTGCCGTCCCCGCCTTCGGAGCACTCGTCGCGGAGCCACTGTTCGTGATGGTCGACAGCGCGATCGTCGGGCATCTCGGCACCCCGCAACTCGCCGGACTCGGGATCGCTGCCGCGCTGCTGATGACGGCAGTCAGTGTCTTCGTCTTCCTCGCCTACGCCACCACCGCCGCGGTCGCGCGCCGAGTGGGCGCCGGGGATCTGGGCTCTGCGATCCGCCAGGGCATGGACGGCATCTGGCTGGCCCTGCTGCTCGGCATCGCGGTCGTCGCCGTCATGCTCCCCGCGGCACCATGGCTGGTGGAGATCTTCGGAGCCTCCGGCACCGCGGCCCCGTATGCCGTCACCTATCTGCGCATCTCGAGTATCGGCATCCCCGCCATGCTCATGGTCATGGCCGCCACCGGCGTACTGCGCGGACTCCAGGACACCCGTACCCCCCTCTATGTGGCGATCGGTGGCTTCGCCGCGAACGCAGCCCTCAACCTGGGCCTCGTCTACGGGGCCGGGCTCGGCATAGCGGGCTCTGCCTGGGGCACGGTCATGGCCCAGTGCGGAATGGCCGCTGTCTACCTGGTCGTGGTGGTTCGCGGCGCATGTCGTCACGGCGCCTCCCTGAGGCCGAACGCCGGAGGCATACGGGCGAGTGCCCAGGCAGGTGTGCCGCTGCTGGTCCGTACGCTCTCCCTGCGAGCCGTGCTGCTCATCGCCACCGCCGTAGCCGCCCGTCTCGGTGACACCAGCATCGCCGCGCACCAGATCATCCTCGCCCTCTGGAGCTTCACGGCCTTCGCCCTGGACGCGATCGCCATCGCCGGCCAGGCCATCATCGGGCGCTATCTCGGCGCCGACGACCCCGCGGGTGCCCGTGCCGCGTGCCGCCGCATGATCGAGTGGGGTATCGGCTCGGGCGTAGGGCTCGGACTGCTGATCGTACTGGCGCGTCCAATCCTCATCCCCCTCTTCACCAGCGATCCCGCCGTCGAGGCCACTCTGCTGCCGGCACTGCTGGTGGTGGCCCTCACTCAGCCCGTCGCAGGCGTGGTGTTCGTCCTCGACGGTGTGCTGATGGGCGCCGGTGACGGCCCCTATCTGGCCGGAGCCATGCTCGTCACCCTCATGGTCTTCACGCCGGCCGCGCTCCTGGTGCCGCCTTTCGGCGGCGGCCTCACCGCACTCTGGTGGGCCATGGCCCTGATGATGACGGTTCGCATGGCCACTCTGGGGCTGCGAGTCCGCTCCGGACGCTGGGTCGTCACGGGGGCAACCCGCTGACGAGCCGGTTTCACGTGAAACACCCTGCGCGCCCGTCGCCACCGCCCAACGATGCCGAAGACGCTCCACGGCGGTCGGGCAACGTGCCGGAGCAGCAAGAGGGCCGCACCCATCGGGTGCGGCCCTCTCATGCCGTTCTGCGGGCAGTCGCTCAGGCGGCGACGACCTCGACGCCGAGCTTCGCGGCGACCTCGGGGTGCAGACGCACAGAGATCTGGTGCGAGCCCAGGGTCTTGATCGGCGAACCGAGCTCGACGCGGCGCTTGTCCACCTCGGGGCCACCTGCGGCCTTGATCGCCGAAGCGATGTCGGCCGGGGTGACGGATCCGAACAGGCGGCCGGCGTCGCCGGAGCGAACGGCCAGACGCACCTTCACGCCCTCGAGACGGGCCTTGATCTCGTTGGCCTGCTCGATGGTCGCGATCTCGTGGATCTTGCGCGCGCGGCGGATCTGCTCGACGTCCTTCTCGCCACCCTTGGTCCAGCGGATCGCGAAACCGCGCGGGACCAGGTAGTTGCGAGCGTAGCCGTCCTTCACGTCGACGACGTCGCCGGCAGCGCCGAGGCCGGAGACCTCGTGGGTAAGGATGATCTTCATGCTTCGGTCACCCTTTCCTTAGCGCGCGGTGGACGTGTAGGGCAGCAGCGCCATCTCACGGCTGTTCTTGACTGCCGTGGCGACGTCACGCTGGTGCTGCGTGCAGTTGCCGGTCACGCGGCGGGCACGGATCTTGCCGCGGTCGGAAATGAACTTCCGCAGCATGTTCGTGTCCTTGTAGTCCACGTACGTGACCTTGTCCTTGCAGAAAGCGCAGACCTTCTTCTTCGGCTTGCGCACAGGCGGCTTCGCCATGGTGTTTCTCCTGTGTGATCAAGAAGTGGGGGTACGAGCTCCCCGGGGACCTGCCCCTAGAAGGGAGGCTCGTCCGAGTAGCCGCCGCCGGAGCCGGAGCCGGAGCCACCGCCCCAGCCGCCACCGCCGCCGCCCTGCTGCTGGCCGCCGGCCGGCGCGCTGGTGGCCCAGGGATCGTCGGCGGGAGCACCGCCGCCACCCTGCTGCTGACCACCGCCGGGACCGCCGCCCCAGCCGCCGCCCTGCTGGCCACCGCCGTAGCCGCCCTGGCCACCGCGGCCGGTGGTCTTGGTGACCTTGGCCGTGGCGTTCTTGAGGCTGGGGCCGACTTCCTCGACGTCCAGCTCGAAGACCGTGCGCTTGACTCCCTCGCGGTCCTCGTAGGACCGCTGCTTCAGCCGGCCCTGCACGACGACGCGCATGCCTCGCTGGAGCGACTCGGCGACGTTCTCCGCCGCCTGACGCCAGACGGAGCAGGTGAGGAACAGGCTCTCGCCGTCCTTCCACTCGTTGGTCTGACGGTCGAAGGTGCGGGGGGTGGACGCGACGCGGAACTTCGCGACCGCCGCACCGGACGGGGTGAAGCGCAGCTCGGGGTCGTCGACGAGATTGCCGACGACCGTGATGACGGTCTCGCCTGCCATGGGTGAACCTCTCGGCGGGATTGCTTCTGGCTGCTTGCTGCTACTCGAGCCCTATGCCCTCTGAGCAGGTGCTCAGTGGGTCTCGGGGCGGAGGACCTTGGTCCGGAGGACCGACTCGTTCAGGCTCATCTGGCGGTCGAGCTCCTTGACGACCGCAGGCTCGGCCTGCAGGTCGATGACCGAGTAGATGCCCTCGGGCTTCTTCTTGATCTCGTAAGCGAGACGACGACGGCCCCAGGTGTCGACCTTCTCGACCTTTCCGTTGGCCTCACGGACGACGGAGAGGAAGTTCTCGATCAGCGGGGAGACAGCACGCTCCTCGAGATCGGGGTCGAGGATGACCATCACCTCGTAGTGACGCATGTGGAACCCACCTCCTTTGGACTCAGCGGCCACGGTCGTTCCGTGGCAGGAGGGTCGTGATGCGTTGAGCATCGATGCCTACGCAGTAAACCAGGCGGCACTGACAACCGGACCCGCCATCGGTTGGGAGAGCGGGGTACCGAGTGCTGGCCTGGGCAGACACCGGTGCAGACGGTACACAGTACCCGCACACCCGCTTCCGGTTGAAATCCGGCGGCCCTCCACCGCACCCTGTACGCATCGGGTGTGGGCGGCGTCACAGTGCGCCGCCCTCCGGGAATGCCAGGAGGTGCTTCATGGCGCAACCGCAACCAAACCCCACCGGCTCTCTCCTCGCCACGGACGGCAAGCCCCATCCACGCCAGGACGCCCTGATGGTCGCGACCCTGGTCCTGGGTGCGGTGGCGTTCGTGGCGGCGCAGTTCCACCACCTGCATCTGCTCAGCTCCTGGACCGGACTCATCGGAATCCTCACGGGCGCATACGGCCAGTTCATCTCGGCGACCACCCGGGAACGCTTCCTGCTGGTCATCGGACTGGGGGCCGCTGCCATCGGCTTCTTCCTCGGAATGGCGCAGGGCGGGCTCTTCGGAGGCCTGATCGGCTTCTAGTACTCGTCCCCCCGCAGCCACGCGGGGCGCTTCCCCGGCCCAGTAGGCTTCGGCGCGAGAGCCGGAGCCCCTGACCCATGGGGACACACCAGCCGAGGAGCGCCCCGCATGAGCCTGACCCTGAGGACCATCAGCCGAGAGCAGCATCTGGCGTACATCCAGAGCCTGCCTTCGGCGAGTCACTGCCAGGTCCCGGCGTGGGCGGACGTCAAGACCGAATGGCGTTCCGAGAACCTCGGCTGGTTCGACAGGAACGATCAGCTCGTCGGCGTCGGCCTCGTGCTGTACCGCCAGCTCCCCAAGATCAAGCGGTACCTGGCCTATCTGCCCGAGGGCCCGGTGATCAACTGGAACGCCCCCAACCTGGACGACTGGCTCCAGCCGATGCTGGCGCACCTCAAGAGCCAGGGCGCCTTCTCCGTGAAGATGGGCCCGCCCGTCGTGATCCGGCGCTGGGACGCCACGGCGATCAAGGCGGGCATCCAGGACCCGGACGTGAAGCGCCTGCGCGACGTGGAGGCGACGCACATCGAGCCCCGCGCCTTCGAGGTCGCGGACCGGCTCCGCAAGATGGGCTGGCAGCAGGGCGAGGACGGCGGCGCCGGCTTCGGCGACGTGCAGCCGCGGTACGTCTACCAGGTGCCCCTGGCCAACCGGTCGCTGGACGATGTGCTCAAGGGCTTCAACCAGTTGTGGCGGCGCAACATCAAGAAGGCCGAGAAGGCCGGTGTCGAGGTCGTCCAGGGCGGCTACGAGGACCTGGCCGAGTGGCAGCGGCTCTACGAGATCACCGCCGAGCGCGACCGCTTCCGGCCCCGCCCGCTCTCGTACTTCCAGCGCATGTGGACGGTCCTGAACTCGGAGGACCCCAACCGCATGCGTCTCTACTTCGCCCGGCACAACGGAGTGAACCTCTCGGCGGCGACGATGCTCGTCGTCGGCGGCCACGTCTGGTACTCGTACGGGGCCTCCGACAACATCGGCCGCGAGGTACGGCCCTCCAACGCGATGCAGTGGCGGATGCTGCGGGACGCCTACGCCATGGGCGCCACCGTCTACGACCTGCGCGGCATCAGCGACTCGCTCGACGAGTCCGACCACCTCTTCGGGCTGATCCAGTTCAAGGTGGGCACCGGCGGAGAGGCCGTCGAGTACGTCGGCGAATGGGACTTCCCGCTCAACAAGGTGCTGCACAAGGCTCTCGACATCTACATGTCGCGCCGCTGATCCTTCCGTAGCCTCCCTTCAGCCCCTCTTCGCAGCTCTGACACACCGCCGCCACCAGAAAGGTTCCGGACCCGGCCATGGCGCTCTCCCTGTACGTCGACACCACCCGCTGGCGGGCGCACCAGAAGTCCGTGATCGACCAGTTCCCGGGACTCGTTCCGGTCTGCAAGGGCAACGGCTACGGGTTCGGCCACGAGCGTCTCGCCGAGGAGGTGACCCGCTTCGGCGCGGACATGCTCGCCGTGGGCACCACCTACGAGGCCGCGCGGATCAAGGACTGGTTCGGCGGCGACCTCCTCGTGCTCACCCCCTTCCGCCGCGGTGAGGAGCCGGTACCGCTTCCCGACCGGGTCATCCGCTCGGTCTCGTCCGTCGACGGGGTGCACGCCCTGGTCGGGGCGCGGGTCGTCATCGAGTGCATGAGCTCGATGAGACGGCACGGCGTCTCGGAGCACGACCTCCACCAGCTGCACTCCGCGATCGAGGACGTGCGGCTGGAGGGCTTCGCCCTGCATCTGCCCCTGGACCGTACCGACGGCTCCGACGCGGTGGAGGAGGTCATCGGCTGGATGGACCGGCTGCGGACCGCACGGCTGCCGCTGCACACCATGTTCGTGAGCCACCTGAGGGCCGACGAACTCGCCCGGCTCCAGCAGCAGTTCCCGCAGACCCGGTTCCGCGCCCGGATCGGCACCCGGCTCTGGCTCGGCGACCACGAGGCGACCGAGTACCGGGGGGCCGTCCTCGACGTGACCCGCGTCGCCAGAGGCGAACGCTTCGGGTACCGCCAGCAGAAGGCGGCCTCGGACGGCTGGCTGGTGGTCGTCGCGGGCGGCACCTCGCACGGTGTGGGCCTGGAGGCCCCCAAGGCGCTGCACGGCGTCATGCCGCGGGCCAAGGGTGTCGCCCGGGCCGGCCTGGCGACCGTCAACCGCAACCTGTCGCCGTTCGTCTGGGCGGGCAAGCAGCGGTGGTTCGCGGAGCCCCCGCACATGCAGGTCTCCATCCTCTTCGTCCCCGCCGACTCGCACGAGCCGAAGGTCGGCGACGAGCTGGTGGCGCACCTGCGCCACACCACCACCCAGTTCGACCGCCTCGTCGACCGCTGACCCCGTCGGTACCGCGACGTTCGGGACCCGGGGCACGGATGGCAGGGCCGCACACCGGGACCGGGTGCGGGGCCGGTCAGCCGGCCGCCGGGCCGGTCGTCCCCCACTCCACCCGCGGGCCCTCCACGGCGTGCGCCGCATGCCGCGGCGGGTGTGCTGCCCCACCGAGTACGAAGACGTCCGGTGCCCGGTCCAGAACGCCACCGGACGGGTCGTCCGAACCGTCCTGCCGCACCACGTCACGCTCGGGCATGAGAACGTCCCGCACGACCACGGCGCACAGATAGAGCGTCCCCAGCAGGTGCAGGGCGATCGCCAGCTGGTAGCCCTCCGGTGGAAGGCCCTGGTGCTTGTCCCCGCTCGTCGTGTAGGCGAGGTACATCCAGATGCCCAGGAAGTACACGACCTCGCAGGCCTGCCAGATGAGGAAGTCCCGCCAGCGCGGTCTGGCCAGCGCGGCGAGGGGGATGAGCCACAGCACGTACTGCGGCGAGTAGACCTTGTTGGTGAGGACGAACGCCGCCACGACGAGGAAGGCGAGCTGCGCGAACCGCGGCCTGCGCGGGGCGGTGAGGGCCAGCCCCGCGATGCCCGCGCAGGCCAGCAGCATCAGAGCCGTCGCATAGGTGTTGACCGTGCCGACCTCGATCGACTCGCCCGTGCGCTGCGTGATGATCAGCCAGAAGGATCCGAAGTCGACCTGCCGCTCCTGACTGAAGGTGTAGAACTTCTTCCACCCCTCGGGCGCGAGCAGCATCACCGGCAGATTCACCGCGAGCCAGGCCCCCGCCGCGCCCAGAAAGGCCGTCCCGTACTCCCGGTATCTGCCGGCCCGCCAGCACAGCACCAGCAGGGGGCCCAGCAGGAGCAGCGGATACAGCTTGGCCGCCGTGGCGAGCCCGATGAGGATGCCGAAGGCCAGGGCGCGCCCCCGTGACCACATGAGCATCGCCGCCGCGGTGAGGGCGACCGCCAGAAGGTCCCAGTTGATGGTGGCGGTGAGGGCGAACGCGGGTGCCAGGGCCACCAGCAGTCCGTCCCACGGCCTGCGCCGATGGGTCCGCGCGACGCACACGGCGATGATCGCGGCACAGATCATCAGCATGCCCGCGTTGACCATCCAGTAGAGCTGCTCGCGATGCTGGACCGAGCCGCCGGACGGCGTGAGCCATGCGGCGACCTGCATGAACAGTCCCGTCAGCACGGGGTACTCGAGGTACTCCATGTCGCCGTCCAGCCGGTCGAAGTAGGGCACCAGGCCGTCGGCGAAACCGCGGCCCAGGAACAGATGCGGGATGTCGGAGTAGCAGGCGTGCGTGTACTGCGAGCTGGTGCCCCGGAACCACGCCCAGTCGTAGCACGGGATCTTCTGCACCATGCCGAGTGCGAACATCCCGATGGCCACCAGGACGACGACTCTCACGGGTGTGAGCCGGCTGGCTCCGACCCGTGCCCAGCGGCCGAGCGGGCCCCCGATCAGCTCACTGCCGGCAGCCGCGATCTCGTCCCTCTGGGTGGGACTGACCTGCGGCTCGTCGTGCTGAGGCATCGTCTTCTCCGGGCTCGGCATGGAGCACATCCTGCCGTACGGGGCCGCGCCCCGTACGGCCTGTGGACAACGGCCTGTGGACAACGGCGAGGGCCGCGGCACCGGAGACGTCCTCCGGGCACCGCGGCCCTCTCGATGTACGTGCCGGCGGGCCGGCGGTCAGCCTTCCGGTCCGCCCAGCCAGCCGCCGCCGTTTCCGGTTCCCTGTGAGCCGTTGGCGCCGCCGTTGCCGCTGCCGCCTGTCGGCGCTGGTGGACTGGTCGTCACACCCCCGTCCGTGGCACCGCCGTCCGTGGTGCCCGTGTCGGCCCCGCCGTTGGTCGGATCACCGTCCTGACCGGCGGTCGGGTCGCAGGTCCAGTCGAACCGGTTGCAGGACTCCGAGGGCTTCGGGCTCTCCGACGGCGTCTCGGAGGGAGTCTCCGACGGCGTCTCCGAAGGAGTCTCGGACGGCGTCGGGGACGGCGTCGGCTCGGGGCTGCTGAGCCCGCCGCCGTAGACGGCTTCGGCCCCGAGGGGCTCGGGCTCGGGGAAGCGCTCGACCTCGGTGCCCTTGAGCGCCTGCTCCATGTAGTCGTGCCAGATCTCGGACGGGAACGACGAACCGTGGATCTTCTGCTGACCGCCCGTTCCGAACATCTCCAGGAACTTCCGGTTCTTGTTCTCCGCGTTGTCGTCCATCCGGTACATGTCGATGGCGGTCGCCAGCTGGGGCGTGTAACCGACGAACCACGCCGACTTGTTGCCGTCGGTGGTACCGGTCTTGCCGGCGACGTCACGGCCCGGGAGGCGGGCGTTGCGGCCCGTGCCCTCGGGGTCCTCGACGACGTCCCTCAGCACGTCGGTGATGTTGCTGGACACCGCCGAGGAGAACTTCCGCTCCGAGCTGTCCTCGTGCTTGAAGATCACCTGGCCGCGGTGCTCCACCTTCGTCACCGAGTACGGCTCGCGCTGCTCCCCGTTGGCGGCGAAGGTGGCGTAGGCGCCGGCCATCCGGATCGCACTGGGGTCGGAGATGCCGATCGAGAAGGACGGGACATCGGCCTCGATCAGAGAGTCCTCGCGCAGACCGGCGTCCAGCGCCGCCTGGCGCACCTTGTCGATGCCGACGTCCATGCCCAGCTGGACGAAGGGGGAGTTGGCGGAGTGGATCATTGCTTCGCGCAGGGTGATGTCCTTGTACGACTCGTCACCGTCGTTGCGCTGCAGCCACTCCTCGCCCTTCTCGTTCTGCCAGACGCTGCCGTTGTACTTCTTGATCTTGAGCTTGTTGACGCCGTTGTACCGGCTCTTGTCCGGGTCGACGATCCTGCGCTCCTCCGGGCCCTGGACGGGTCCGGAGTTCGGGTCGCGCACACCGTCCCGCATCGCCGCGGCGAGCACGAACGGCTTGAAGGTCGAGCCGACCTGGGCACCGGTCTTGTCCGCGTTGTTGGTGAAGTGCTTCGTGGCGTCCTCGCCGCCGTAGATGGCGACGATCGCCCCGGTCCTGGGGTTCACCGAGGCGCCGCCGAACTGGACGTGGGTGTCCGTCTCCGGGCGCTTCTTCGCGTCGATGTGCTTCTTGCGGACGTCCTCGACGGCCTTGGTCAGCTTCTCGACCTTCTTCCGGTCGAAGGTCGTGTGGATCTCGTAGCCGCCCTTGGCGAGGTGCTCGGCGGTGATGCCCTGGTCGTTGTTGTTGATGAAGTAGGCCTTGGCGAGGTCGACCAGATATCCGGTCTGCCCGCTGAGCTGAGCGTTCTTCTTCGGCTTGTCGGGCATCGGGAACTTCGCGACGGCCTTCGCGTGCTCCTCGGCGGTCAGGTGCCCGTCCTTGCGCATCTCGCCGAGGATCCACGTCCAGCGCTTGGTGGCGCGCTCGGTGTTGGCCTTGGGGGTGGCCCTGGAGTCGATCTCCGTCGCACCGGCCGGGTCGTAGTACGTCGCGCCCTTGAGGAGCGAGGCGAGGAAGGCGCACTGGCTCGCGTTGAGCTCCTTGGCGTTCACCCCGTAGTAGGTGCGGGCGGCGGCCTGGATGCCGTAGGCGCCGCGCCCGTAGTACGACGTGTTGAGGTAGCCCTCCATGATCTTCGGCTTCTGCAGCTCGGTGCCGACCTTCATGGAGATGAAGAGTTCCTTGACCTTGCGGCTCAGGGTCTGCGACTGGTCGCCCAGCATGGCGTTCTTCACGAACTGCTGCGTGATGGTCGAGCCGCCCTGGGTCTGTCCGCCCTTGGCCATGTTGACCACGGCTCGCGCGATGCCCGCCGGGTCGATGCCCTTGTCCGTATGGAACGTCTTGTTCTCGGCCGAGATCACCGCGTTCTGCATATGGGAGGGGATGTTGTCGATCGAGACGATCTGCCGGTTGACCTCGCCCCCGGTCGCGGCCAGCTGCGACCCGTCGGCGTAGTAGTAGACGTTGTTCTGAGCCGCGGCCGCCTTGTTCTGGTCGGGGACCTCGACCACCGCGTACGCGATGGTGCCGGCGGTCATCAGGCTGCCGAGGAAGGCGAGGCAGAGACCGGCCACGAGCTTCCACGACGGCACCCAGCGGCGCCAGCCGTACTTGTCGTGGCGCGGGTAGTCGATCAGCCGCTTCCGGCCGGGGCCCTCGCCCCGGCCGCGGCCCGGTCCTCCCGGACCTCCGGTGCCTCGCCGGCCACCGCCGTGGCCTCCGATCCCGGCACCGCCTGCCTCGGAGGCCCTTCTGCGGCCGCCCCCGGCACGCTGGGCGGCGCGCCGGGCCGCGGCCCGGCCTTCGTAGGGCCGCTCCTCTCCGTGTGCGGCGGAGGGAGAGCTGGTGCTTGCGCCCCGGGCTGCGCGGCGGCCAGTCGGAGACTGCTGGGCGGCGCGCCGGGCCGCGGCACGTCCGCCGCCTTCGGGCTGCGGCGGCTTGCGACGGTGCTCGCTCATCGAACGACTACTCCTCGAGCAGGCGCGAACGCCTGGAAGCGGCAGTGGAAATCCGGTCCCCCCGACATCAATACGGACCAGCCCGACGGAGGGCTCATCCGCAATGCATCCAGGACCAGGACGCCTCCTGGTGTCACACGGTTCCCGGTGGTCTGCATGGCGCACAGACTACGCACGAACAAAAACCCCTCAGAGGTCTGTTTCACCCCAAATGACGCAAGTCACTTGCTGCGAATTGACGATGTGACGCCGGTCACAAAGCCCCCACTTGTCGCAGCAGAATCGTCGCTCTATCGTCTTGATGTATCGACTCGATACATCAGCACGGCATAAGCATCCCGGAAGGCAGAGGAGGCGATCGATGAGCCGGCGCTCCGGCATCCTCGAGTTCGCCGTCCTCGGCCTGCTCCGTGAGGCCCCGATGCACGGGTACGAGCTGCGCAAGCGGCTCAACACCTCGCTGGGCATCTTCCGGGCCTTCAGCTACGGGACCCTCTACCCCTGCCTCAAGACGCTGGTCGCCAACGGCTGGCTGATCGAGGAGCCGGGCAGCGCTCCCGAGGACGCCCTCGCCGCCTCACTCGCGGGGCGCCGAGCCAAGATCGTTTACCGGTTGACGGCGGACGGCAAGGAGCACTTCGAGGAGCTCCTCTCCCACACCGGCCCCGACACCTGGGAGGACGAGCACTTCGCGGCCCGCTTCGCCTTCTTCGGCCAGACGGAGCGCGATGTGCGGATGCGGGTGCTGGAAGGCCGGCGCAGCCGGCTCGAGGAGCGCCTGGAGAAGATGCGCGCCTCCCTCGCCCGCACGCGCGAGCGTCTCGACGACTACACGCTGGAGCTGCAACGGCACGGCATGGAGTCCGTCGAGCGCGAGGTGCGCTGGCTGAACGAACTCATCGAGAGCGAGCGGGCGGGGCGGGACCAGCGACGGTCCATGGCCACCGGGGAAGCCGCTCGGCAGGACAACACATCTGGAGAGTCGGGCGGCCTGCCCCGGCACGGGGACGAAGCGTCCCCGCGGGGCGCCGCCCCGCGGCGCCCCGACCCGCCGGATCCGTCCGAAGACACCACCAACTGAGACCCCGCAGCAGGGTCTCGCACGAGAACACACAGGGAGCAGCCGGAATGGGTTCGGTTCGCGTAGCCATCGTCGGCGTGGGCAACTGCGCCGCCTCGCTGGTGCAGGGCGTCGAGTACTACAAGGACGCAGACCCGGGCACCAAGGTGCCGGGTCTGATGCACGTCCAGTTCGGCGACTACCACGTCCGTGACGTCGAGTTCGTCGCCGCCTTCGATGTCGACGCGAAGAAGGTCGGGCTCGACCTCGCGGACGCCATCGGTGCCAGCGAGAACAACACCATCAAGATCTGCGACGTACCGTCCACCGGTGTGACCGTCCAGCGCGGCCACACCCTCGACGGCCTCGGCAAGTACTACCGCGAGACCATCGAGGAGTCCGCCGAGGCCCCGGTCGATGTCGTCCAGGTCCTCAAGGACAAGCAGGTCGACGTGCTCGTCTGCTACCTGCCGGTCGGCTCCGAGGACGCCGCCAAGTTCTACGCCCAGTGCGCCATCGACGCCAAGGTCGGGTTCGTCAACGCCCTCCCGGTGTTCATCGCGGGCACCAAGGAGTGGGCCGACAAGTTCACCGCCGCCGGTGTGCCGATCGTCGGTGACGACATCAAGTCGCAGGTGGGCGCCACCATCACCCACCGGGTGATGGCGAAGCTCTTCGAGGACCGGGGCGTCATCCTGGACCGCACGATGCAGCTGAACGTCGGCGGCAACATGGACTTCAAGAACATGCTCGAGCGCGAGCGCCTGGAGTCCAAGAAGATCTCCAAGACGCAGGCCGTCACTTCGCAGATCCCCGACCGTGAGCTCGGCGAGAAGAACGTCCACATCGGCCCGTCCGACTACGTCGCCTGGCTGGACGACCGCAAGTGGGCCTATGTGCGTCTGGAGGGCCGCGCCTTCGGTGACGTCCCGCTGAATCTCGAGTACAAGCTCGAGGTCTGGGACTCCCCGAACTCCGCCGGAGTCATCATCGACGCCCTGCGCGCCGCGAAGATCGCCAAGGACCGCGGCATCGGTGGTCCGATCCTCTCCGCGTCCTCCTACTTCATGAAGTCCCCGCCGGTCCAGTACTTCGACGACGAGGCCCGCGCGAACGTCGAGAAGTTCATCAAGGGCGAGGTCGAGCGCTAGTTCGGCACGGGGCCGCGCCTTCCGCGTTCCCGTCTTCCGGAGAGAGTCCCCGTGGCAGCTGCCCGGGGACTCTCTCCGTATGTGACGCTTGCCCACATGCCCGTCGTACGTGATCTGCGCGTACTCCTGCGCCTGACGAACTTCCGCCGTCTGCTCGCCGTACGGCTGCTGTCGCAGTCGGCCGACGGTGTGTACCAGGTGGCGCTCGCCACGTACGTCGTCTTCTCCCCGGAGAGACAGGCCACTGCCGGCGCCATCGCGGCCGCGATGGCGGTGCTGCTTCTGCCGTACTCCCTCATCGGTCCGTTCGCCGGCGTGCTCCTGGACCGATGGCCGCGCCGGCAGGTCTTCCTCTACGGAAACCTCCTGCGAGCCGCACTCGCCTGCTGTACGGCCGTGCTGATGCTCGCAGCCGTCCCCGACTGGCTGTTCTACGCTTCCGCGCTCTGTGTCACAGCGGTCAACCGCTTTGTGCTGGCGGGACTCTCAGCGGCGCTTCCGCGGGTCGTGGACGAGCAGCGGCTCGTCATGGCCAACTCCCTCTCACCGACCGCGGGCACCATCGCGGCCACTGCCGGTGGTGGCCTTGCGTTCGCCGTACGCATCACCGCTTCCGACTCGGACGTGGTCGTCGTGCTGCTGGGCGCAGCCCTCTATCTCTGCGCGGCTCTGGCGTCGCTTCGTATGAGCCGTGAACTCCTCGGCCCTGATCGTGAGCTGCTCCAGCCGCACCTCGCCGCCGCCCTGGCCTCGACCGCCCGCGGCCTCGTCAGTGGACTGCGCCATCTGGCGGAGCGGCGCTCCGCTGCCCGCGCACTGGCCGCGATGACCATGCTGCGCTTCTGCTACGGCGCATTGACCGTGATGGTCCTCATGCTCTCCCGGTACACCTGGTCCGAGACGGAGTCCGAGGGCCTGAGGCTTCTCGCCCTGGCCGTGGCCCTCTCCGGTGCCGGGTTCTTCGCGGCCGCGGCCGTCACGCCCTGGGGAGTCGGCCAGGTCGGCCCGTACGGATGGATGGCGATCCTCGCAGGCGCCGCGAGCCTCCTGGAACCGGCCCTGGGGCTCACCTTCGCTCCGGTTCCGATCCTCATTGCCGCATTCACCCTCGGGCTGGTCACCCAAGGGTCCAAGATCGTGACAGATACGGTCGTGCAGACCGCCATCGACGACGGGTTCCGCGGCCGTGTCTTCTCCCTCTACGACATGCTCTTCAACGCCTCCTTCGTGGGCGCCGCCGGGGTGACTGCCGTGATGCTCCCGCCGGACGGGCGATCCGTCCCCTTGATCGCCATGCTGGCCGCGATCTACGGCCTGAGCGCCGCGGCGCTTCTACGCTGGCGCCGCACCGAAGGAGAGCCAGGAGAAAGGCACGGGTGATGTTTCACGTGAAACATCACCCGTCACCTCGTGAAGCGGAGCATGTTTCACGTGAAACATGCTCCGCTTCAGGGTCAGCCCTGAGCCGCCCACCACTCCTTCAGAGCCGCCACCGCGTCGGCGTGCTCCATCGGCCCGTTCTCGAGCCGCAGATCGAGCAGGAACGCATACGCCTTGCCGATCACAGGTCCCGGACCGACCCCCAGGATCTCCATGATCTGGTTGCCGTCCAGGTCCGGCCGGATGGCGTCCAGCTGCTCCCGCTCCTGGAGCTGGGCGATTCGCTGCTCCAGCTCGTCGTAGGTACGGGACAGGGCGCTCGCCTTCTTCTTGTTGCGCGTGGTGCAATCGGAGCGGGTCAGCTTGTGCAGGCGCCCGAGTAGCGGCCCGGCGTCCCTCACATAGCGGCGCACCGCCGAGTCGGTCCACTCGCCGCTGCCGTACCCATGGAAGCGCAAATGCAGCTCTACAAGCCGGGCGACGTCCTTGACCGTGTCGTTTGAGTACTTGAGCGCCGTAAGCCGCTTCTTGGTCATCTTGGCGCCCACCACTTCGTGGTGGTGGAAAGATACACGGCCGTCCAGCTCGAAGCGCCGGGTCCTCGGCTTGCCGATGTCATGGAGGAGCGCTGCGAGGCGCAGGACGAGGTCCGGCCCCTCCTCCTCCAGGGCGATGGCCTGCTCCAGCACGATCAGTGAATGCTCGTACACGTCCTTGTGCCGGTGGTGCTCGTCACTCTCCAGCCGCAGCGCCGGAAGTTCCGGGAGGAAGCGACCGGCGAGCCCCGTATCGACGAGCAGCGCCAGGCCCTTGCGGGGGTTCGGAGCGAGGATCAGCTTGCTGAACTCGTCACGGACCCGCTCGGCCGAAACGATGTCGATGCGATCGGCCATCTCCGTCATCGCGGTGACGACCTCGGGTGCGACCTCGAAGTCGAGCTGCGCGGCGAACCGCGCCGCCCGCAGCATGCGCAAGGGATCATCGGAGAACGAATCCTCCGGGGCCCCCGGGGTGCGCAGCACCCGCGAGGCAAGGTGCTGCAACCCTCCGTGAGGGTCGATGAACTCCTTCTCCGGGAGGGCGACGGCCATCGCGTTCACGGTGAAGTCGCGACGGACCAGGTCTTCCTCGATCGAGTCACCGTAGGAGACCTCCGGCTTCCGCGAGGTCCGGTCGTATGCCTCGGAACGGTAGGTCGTGATTTCGATCTGGAAGCGCTGAACGCCGTCCCCGACCCGGCCGTCCTTCTGGCAGCCGACCGTACCGAACGCGATTCCCACTTCCCACACGGAGTCCGCCCAGGGGCGGACGATCTTCAGAACGTCCTCTGGGCGGGCATCGGTCGTGAAGTCGAGGTCATTGCCGAGCCGCCCGAGCAACGCGTCCCGCACGGAGCCGCCGACCAGCGCCAGACGGAATCCGGCATCCTGGAATCGACGGGCGAGATCATCGGCAACCGGGGACACGCGCAGCAGCTCGCTCACGGCACGGCGCTGCGCCTGGCTCAGTTCGGTGAGGTTGTCTTCGTTGGCGTTCGGCACAACAGAAAAGGGTACGTGCACCGTGCGGCCCGCGGCTCCCCCGTTTCCCGCATGCCGACATCGCATGCCGGCACCCTTCCGATCATGTGGAGCAGTCCCGAGCACTCGGTCACAGCGCACCTCGTTACCATGCGGGGACGCACCCAGCGAACGGCAAGAGACGACGAGGGACGGACGAGCGCGTGGCCAAGGCGGCACAATTCCGGGGGACGGGTATTTCTCCTGCCCGCCGGCGGTTGCGGCGCGCAGCCGCACTCCTGGCGGGAACCCCCTTGCTCGCGGGTCTGCTGTCTCTGCCGGCGGCCCCCGTCGCGGCGGCCGCGAGCGGCGCCGACACCGTCGATGTCGCACTGAACAGCCTCTCTCCCAGCGCCCCTGTGAAGGACGACACGCTCACCATCTCGGGCACCGTCACCAACAAGGGCAAGGACGCCGTCACGGACGCCGAGGTCGAGCTGCGCGTCGGACCGCGCCTGCCGGGCCGTCCGGGCATCGACGAGGCAGCGAAAGCCACCGGCTACACCCCGGGCTCCGACGCCAAGGCGCTCGGCAGCCCCTACCGCGTCACGATCGACCGGCTGGCCACCGGGATCAGCGAGGACTTCACCCTGACCGTCCCGGTCGACAAGCTCGATCTGGACAGCGCAGGGGTCTACCAGCTCGGCGTGTCCCTCACCGGCCGGACTGCCGGCGACACCTACGACCAGGTACTCGGCATCGAGCGCACCTTCCTCCCCTGGCAGCCCGAGCCCGCGGGCAAGAGGACCCAGCTCACCTTCCTCTGGCCACTGATCTCCACCACCCACCTGTCGGCGGAGACCGGCTCGGACGAGCAGCAGACCCCGGTCTTCGAGAACGACGCACTGGCGGCGGAGCTCGCGGCCGGGGGCCGCCTGGAGCAGTTGGTGTCCCTCGGCAGCCGGCTCCCCATCACCTGGGTCATCGACCCGGATCTGCTCGCCACCGTCGATGCGATGACCCGGAGCTACGAGGTCAGAACGGAGACGGGTGACACGGTCCCGGGCCGCAACCAGGCCGTGGCCAAGCGATGGCTGAGCTCCCTCGAGAAGGCGGTCCAAGACCGCCCGGTCGTCGCCCTTCCGTTCGCTGACCCGGACCTGGCGTCCCTCGCCCACCGCGGCAAGGACGTCTCCGGCTCGCTCAGCCACCTGCAGCCGGCGACAGCGGTTGCCGAAACGACGGTGGAGACCATCCTCCATGTGAAGCCGTCGACGGACTTCGCCTGGCCCGTTGAGGGCGCCATCGATCCGTCGATCGTCGATGTCGCCACCTCGGCCGGCGCCCACAACATCATCGCCCGCAGCGACAGCCTCAAGGAGACCGGATCGGTCTCCTACACGCCGTCGGCCGCCCGGCCCATCGGCGGCGGCACGACGGCCGTGGTCGCGGACGCACGGCTCTCCAAGGCCTTCTACGGCGACCTCAGCAAGGCCGGTGCCTCCACCCGCGCGATTCAGCAGTTCCTGGCCCAGTCGCTGGCTCTCACTCATCAGGCGCCGAACGCCCAGCGCAGCATCGTGGTCGCCCCTCAGCGGATGCCCACGGCAGGCCAGGCACAGACCATGGCGAAAGCGATCCAGGGGCTGGCCGACCAGCGCTGGACCCAGCCGCTGGACCTGATCGGGGCCTCGGAGGCCAGGCCCGACCCGGACGCCACGACCCGGGTGCCGGCCGCATCCCAGTACCCGAAGAACCTCAGGGCCCGCGAGCTGCCCGTCCAGACCTTCCAGGACATCAAGAGCACGCAGGAGACCCTGGACAACTTCAAGGTCATCCTCACGTCCCCCGACCGGGTCGTGACACCGTTCGGCAACGCGATCAACCGCGAGATGTCCACGTCCTGGCGCGGCAAGGCGGGGGTGGCCGCCCAGTACCGCAATGGTGTGCAGAGCTATCTGAAGGACCTCACCACCGAGGTGCGACTGATCCAGAAGTCGGCCCTGACCCTGTCCGGCCGCAGCGCCACCATCCCCGTGACGGTGCAGAACAAGCTGGTTCAGGGCGTCGACAACCTGGTCCTCCGGCTGAAGTCCTCCAATCCGACCCGGCTGAAACTCGATGACGGCAGCGTGGTCGCCGAACAGCCCATCAAGATCGACGGCGGGCACAGCCAGTCGGTGAAATTCGCGGCGGACGCCAACGCCAACGGTCCGGTGCAGGTCACAGCCCAGCTGTACACGGAGGACGGCAAGCTCTACGGCGGGCCGATGACCTTCACGGTCAAGGCTTCCGAGATCACTCCGACCGTGATGCTCGTCATCGCCGGGGGTGTGCTCCTGCTCGTCCTGGCAGGCGTCAGGATGTACACCCAACGCAAGCGGGCGGCGGCCCGCGATGCCGCCGCCGCGGGCGAGGCGGGTGATGAGAGCCGCGAGCGTGCGGTGCCCGGCGCCTCGGAGCAGCCGAGTGACCCGACACCGGACACCGCCCCGGAAAGCGCCGACCCGTCGGGTGCGGGTGAGAAGGTGGACCGTTGAGCGATGTCATGGCCGGCGGCCGGACGATGAGGTGGGGTAACCATGAACGCGCCGTACGACGGTGACCGCGGGCAGGGCGCGGACGGCACCGCGCCCCCCTCGGGCGCTCCGTACCCCTCGCACGGCCCGCAGCAGGCGGAGCAGCCACCGGCGGCCCAGGTACCGCCGCAGGCGGGCGAAGCGGCCGACGACCCGTACATCCAGGATGCGTACGACCACGATCCTTACCGTTCCCGGGACCTCTCGGCCCAGGACCCCGTGTCGGAGGCGCTCTACGACCGCGCCGCGCATCCCCCACCGCCTCCGGGCAGCTTCCAGCAGCAGCAGCCGCTGTACCAGCAGCCCCCAGCTCAGCAGCCCGCTCCGGACCCCCGGATCTGGGCCCAGACCCCGCCACCCGAACCGGATGGCCCGTCGCGCCGTCTGCCCTACGGGGACGATGCCCGGTCCGTGCAGTTCACCGGCGTCGACGACCTGGTGACCAGGGCCGGCGAGGACAAGACGGAGCACGACGCGTTCGCCCACCTCTACCGGGACCAGCAGGCCGGTGGGCGCCCCGTGGCGGCGGCGGAACCGGAACCGGAGCCAGCCCCTGCTCCCACTCCCGCTCCCGGCAAGGGAAGCGGCGGACGAGCGTCGGGGCTGCTGAAGTCGAGCGCCGTGATGGCCGCCGGAACCATGGTGTCCCGCCTCACCGGCTTCGTCCGGAGCCTGGTGATCACTGCCGCACTCGGCGCCGCGGTGCTCGGTGACGCCTACACGATCGCCCTGACCCTGCCGACGATGATCTACATCCTCACGGTGGGCGGGGGGCTGAACTCGGTCTTCGTCCCGCAGCTCGTCCGCGCGATGAAGAACGACGAGGACGGCGGCGAGGCATACGCCAACCGGCTGCTGACCCTCGTCATGGTGGCTCTCGGCGTGATCGTCCTGATCGCCGTGTTCGCGGCCCCGATGCTGATCCAGGCTCTCTCGCCGACGATCGCCGGCGAGCCGCCCGCCAACAGCGTCGCCGTCACCTTCGCCCGCTTCTGCCTGCCCACCATCTTCTTCATGGGTGTGCACGTGGTCATGGGGCAGATCCTGAACGCCCGTGGCAGGTTCGGCGCGATGATGTGGACACCGGTCCTCAACAACATCGTCATCATCTTCACCTTCGGGCTCTTCATCTGGGTCTACGGCAGCTTCTCCGAATCCCGAATGAGCGTGCAGACGATTCCCCCGGAGGGCGTACGACTGCTTGCGGTCGGCACGCTGCTGGGCCTGGTCGTCCAGGCGCTCGCGATGATCCCGTACCTCCGCGAGACGGGCTTCCGCTTCCGCCCACGGTTCGATTGGAAGGGCCAGGGCCTCGGGAAGACCTTCAAGCTCGCCAAGTGGACCGTGCTGTTCGTCCTCGCCAACCAGGCGGGTGTACTCGTGGTCACCCAGCTCTCCACCGCCGCAGGTGCGGCCTCCGACAAGGACGGGGCGGGTTTCCTCGCGTACTCGAACGCCCAGCTGATCTGGGGAATGCCCCAGGCGATCATCACGGTGTCGGTGATGGCCGCTCTGCTGCCGAGGATCTCGCGGGCCGCTCACGACGACGACGCCGGCGCGGTCCGCGACGACATCTCCCAGGGACTTCGCAACTCGGCGGTCGCCATCGTGCCCGTCGCCTTCTCCTTCCTGGCGCTGGGCGTCCCGATGTGCACCCTGCTCTACGCGTCCGCGGGTAACGAGGCGGCCCGCTCCATGGGCTTCATCCTGATGGCCTTCGGTCTCGGTCTGATCCCCTACTCGGTGCAGTACGTCGTCCTCCGCGGCTTCTACGCCTACGAGGACACCCGCACGCCCTTCTACAACACCGTCATCGTGGCCGCGGTCAACGCCGCCGCCTCGGCCGCCTGCTACTTCCTCCTCCGGCCCGAATGGGCCGTGGTGGGGATGGCCGGCTCCTACGGCCTCGCGTACGCCGTCGGTGTCGGGGTCGCATGGCGACGGCTGCGGAACAGGCTGGGCGGCGACCTCGACGGTGCGAACGTGGTGCGCACCTACGCGCGGCTGTGCCTGGCCTCCCTGCCGGCGGCCGCAGCGGCCGGTGCCGTGGCCTACTTCGTGCTGAAGGCCCTGGGCGAGAACGCGCTCGGATCGCTCGTCGCACTCGTCGCGGGCGGTGCCATGCTCCTCGGAGTCTTCTTCACCGCGGCACGGAGAATGAGGATCCAGGAGCTCAACACCCTGGTCGGGATGGTCCGCGGCCGGCTCGGCCGATAGCGACCGCGGCCCCAGCACAACCATCGTCCGCCACCGCGTGTCGTGCATAGCAGCGGACTGTGGGCACAATTGGCATGGCTGTTGGATATGGCTCAACGGATGGGGAGGCAGGGAACGACGGTGGCGGAACGTAGCACGGCTGCCGTCGACGTGGCCGACAACAGCGGTGACGACCCGCTGGCCGCCCAGGCGGACAAGGCCGCGACCGACGGGGAGGCGCACGCCGACGAGGCGGCGGAGCAGGACGCTCACGACAGGGGCGGCGAACGGAAGAACCGTGAGCGGCCCACAGGCACCACGCTCGAACTGCACAGCGGCCACACCCTCGCCAGACGCTACCGGCTTGAGGAGTGCGTCACCCGTCTGGACGGATTCAGCAGTTGGCGTGCTGTCGACGAGAAGCTGCGCCGCGCCGTCGGGGTGCACATCCTGCCCGCGGACCATCCCCGGACGCGATCCGTGCTGGCCGCGGCCCGGTCCGCGGCCCTGCTGGGCGACCCGCGTTTCGTGCAGGTGCTGGACGCCGTCGAGGAGGACGACCTCGTGTACGTCGTCCACGAGTGGCTGCCCGACGCCACCGAGCTCACCGCCCTGCTCGCCGAAGGGCCGCTGGAGGCCCATGACGCCTACCAGTTGGTCAGCCAGCTGTCCCAGGCCATGGCCGCGGCCCATCGGGAGGGCCTCGCCCATCTGAGGCTCACTCCCGGGGCCGTACTCCGCAGCTCCACGGGGCAGTACCGGATCCGCGGCCTCGCCGTGAACGCCGCGCTGCGGGGCATCAGCGCCGACCGCCCCCAGCGCACGGACACGGAGGCCATCGGCGCCCTGCTGTATGCGGCGCTGACCCAGCGCTGGCCCTACGAGAGCGACGCCTACGGTCTCTCGGGACTCCCCAAGGGCGTCGGGCTGCTCGCCCCCGACCAGGTGCGTGCCGGCGTCCATCGGGGGCTGTCCGAGCTCGCCATGCGGGCGCTGGTCAACGACGGGGCCACTGCCTCGCGTCAGGAGCTTCCCCTCACCACCCCGGACGAGCTCGCCAAAGCGGTGGCGGCCATGCCCCGCGTCCGTCCCCCGGAACCCGCCTTCACCGCCCCTCCGGAGTACCAGCGCACCACCTATCAGCAGGGCACCTACGGCCGCGCGTCGGCACACCCCGGCCGCCCCACCCAGCCGGTGACGATGCCGCCGGCGCCCCTGGAGAGCCGCACCGGCAAGCTTCTGAAGTGGACGGTGTCCGCCCTGCTCATCGCCGCTCTGGGACTCGGCAGCTGGCAGATCGCCGACAAGCTCCTGGACCGTGGCCGGCCGACCGACGAACCCGGGAACAGCCGGACCACGGACGAGGAGCGGAACGACAAGCCGAAGAAGCCGGTGCCGCTGGCCATCCAGAACGCCAGGGAGTTCGCGCCCGACGGCACCGCTCAGAACGCAGAGGACGCCGGCAACACCCACGACGACGACGCCGGCTCCTTCTGGCGCACCAATAGCTTCCGAGACGGTCCCGACCTGCATCCCAAGGTCAAGAAGGGCGTGGGAATCGTCTACGACCTCGGCACGGAGCAGGACGTGACATCGGCGGCCATAGCGCTCCGCTACGGGGGCGACTACACCAAGATCGCCCTGTATGCGACGGACTCCCTGTCGCCCTCAGGCTCGGTCGACTCCATGAAGAAGATCGCGGATGGTCAGTCCAGTGCCACCTCGCTCACGCTCACGGCGACGGAACCGGTCAGGAGCCGCTATGTGCTCCTGTGGATGACCGCGATGCCCTACGCGCCGGACAACAACTTCAGCAGCGCCGGCTACAAGCAGGCGATCACCGATGTGAAGTTCACCGGCTGACACCAGCGCCACGAGGGGGAGGGGGCTCACGGTTGGACAACGCCACGCTCGGCGACGCGAGCGACCAGGAACTCCTGGATCGGCACGTCGCCGGGAATCCGGACGCCTTCGGTGAGCTGGTGCGCCGCCACCGTGACCGGCTCTGGGCAGTGGCCCTGCGCACGCTGGGTGACCGGGAGGAAGCCGCGGACGCGGTGCAGGACGCCTTCGTCTCCGCTTTCCGTGCCGCCCACACGTTCAGGGGGCAGTCCGCCGTGACGACCTGGCTCCACCGCATCACCGTCAATGCCTGTCTCGACCGAGCCCGCAAGGCCGCGTCCCGCAGGACCTCGCCGGTGGACGACACCGAGCGGCTGGAGCAGCTCCTCGAGCCCCATGAGTCCGCCGAGGCTCCCGCAGAGCGCCAGGACCTCCACCGTGAGCTCCTGGCTGCGCTCGCGACGCTGCCGGTCGACCAGAGAGCGGCTCTGGTGCTCGTCGACATGCAGGGCTACCCGGTCGCTGAGGCGGCTCGTGTGCTGGACATCCCGACCGGAACCGTGAAGAGCAGGTGCGCACGCGGCCGGGCCCGCCTGGTTCCTCTGCTGACGCATCTCCGCCGTGAAACGAGGGATAAGCGCGACCCCGCAGGGGGAAGGAACCGGACGCCTGGGGGATCCGTCCCACCGGCGACCGGAGAAAGGGACCCAGGGCCGAATGGTCCTGCTGCTGTGAAGGGCGGAGGTGGACGCACGTGACCTCCACGACCGGCACGGCTCAGCACCCGGACGTGTCCGAGATCGCCGACCTCACCGAAGGCCTCCTCCCACCGACCCGCCAGGCGGCCGTGAGGAAGCATCTCGAGGGCTGCGAGCTGTGCTCCGACGTTCGCGCCTCACTGGATGAGATCCGCGGCCTGCTCGGCACCCTGCCCGGCCCCCAGCGCATGCCCGCCGACATCGTCGGCCGCATCGATGCGGCTCTGGCTGCCGAGGCACTGCTCGACGCCACCGCGCCCGACAGCGCACCGGCCGATGTTTCACGTGAAACATCGGTCATCGCCCGGCGGGCGGAGTCCTCCCCCTCCGGTCGCCCCCCAGGGCACGCTGCCGCGACCACCGGACCGGGCCGCCTCTCTTCGGCCCGTCGGCGGCGACGCGTCACCGTCGTGACAGCCGCGTTCGGCGCTGCCGCCGCAGGCGTCACCGTGCTGCTTCTGCAGACCTCGGCGGGCACAAGCGGCGACACATCCGAGATGAAGACGGACACTGCCGCAAGCGCTCCGACAGGCGGCCATGAGATCACGGCGGCCACGCTGCAGGCACGGGTGAACTCGCTTCTGACCTCCGAGAGGACGCCGAAAGACTCCGGGAGCTGGACGGTGACCGGCCCTCGAGTGGAGAAGAACAGCTCCGTCGGCGCGGAAGCCACACCCCTGCGCTCAGCGGCCGTCACGGTGCCTGCCTGCATCCAGAGGAGCACAGGCCGCACCGAGGCGGCGATCGCCGTCGATCAGGGCACGTTCGAGGGCAACCAGGCCTTTCTGGTGGTGCTGCCGCACGCCGAGGACGACTCCCGGGTGCAGGCCTACGTCGTAGCGGCGGCATGCGTGGACACAGCACCCGCGGGCAAGGGGGAGCTACTGCTCACCCATGCCTACCCTCGCTCCTGAGAACAGCCTCCGTGCCGCTCCGCGACTGCGGGAATGCATGCCCCGTAGGATCCGTTGGGTGGGGTGAGAGTCGTTGACCGGCCCCATGAGGCAGTAGGCAGTCTGCAGAGACGAGGAAGAAACCCGTGAGCGACGTCCGTAACGTGATCATCATCGGCTCCGGGCCGGCCGGCTACACGGCCGCGCTGTACACCGCGCGCGCGTCGCTGAACCCGCTGGTGTTCGAGGGCGCCGTCACCGCTGGTGGCGCCCTGATGAACACCACCGACGTGGAGAACTTCCCCGGCTTCCGCGACGGGATCATGGGCCCGGATCTCATGGACAATATGCGGGCGCAGGCGGAGCGGTTCGGCGCCGAACTGGTCCCGGACGATGTCGTCGCCGTCGATCTGGCCGGAGAGATCAAGACGGTCACGGACACGGCGGGCACAGTGCACCGCGCCAAGGCGATCATCGTCGCCACCGGCTCGCAGCACCGGAAGCTCGGTCTGCCGAACGAGGACACCCTCTCGGGGCGCGGCGTCTCGTGGTGCGCCACCTGTGACGGCTTCTTCTTCAAGGACCAGGACATCGCGGTCGTCGGCGGCGGTGACACCGCCATGGAGGAAGCCACCTTCCTCTCCCGCTTCGCCAGGTCCGTCACCGTCGTCCATCGCCGCGACAGCCTCCGTGCCTCCAAGGCCATGCAGGAGCGCGCCTTCGCCGACCCGAAGATCAAGTTCGCATGGGACAGCGAGGTCGCCGCGATCCACGGGGACCAGAAGCTCACCGGCCTGACCCTGCGAAACACCAAGACCTGCGAGAGCAGCGAGCTGGCCGTCACCGGACTGTTCATCGCCGTCGGCCACGACCCGCGCACCGAGCTGTTCAAGGGCCAGCTGGAGCTGGACGAGGAGGGCTACCTGAAGGTGGACGCTCCGTCGACGCGCACCAGCCTCGCCGGCGTCTTCGGTGCCGGTGATGTCGTCGACCACACATACCGGCAGGCCATCACCGCTGCCGGCACCGGATGCTCCGCCGCCCTGGACGCCGAGCGCTTCCTCGCCGCCCTCGCGGATGAGGAGAAGTCCGCAGCAGCGGCCGTCTGACCTCATCTCGCCTCTCCACCCCAACCCGTACGTTAAGGAGTCCACCGTGGCCCTCAAGACCGTGACCGATGCGACCTTCGAAGAGGAAGTCCTCAAGAGCGACAAGCCTGTGCTGGTCGACTTCTGGGCCGAGTGGTGCGGTCCGTGCCGCCAGATCGCCCCTTCTCTGGAGGCCATCGCCGCCGAGCACGGCGAGAAGCTCGAGGTCGTCAAGCTCAACATCGACGAGAACCCGGCCACGGCCGCGAAGTACGGCGTCATGTCCATCCCGACGCTGAACGTCTACCAGAACGGCGAGGTCGCCCAGACCATCGTCGGCGCCAAGCCGAAGGCCATGCTCGTCCGTGAGCTCGACGCCTTCCTCAGCGACGAGGTCGCCAAGTCCTGACGCTCCAGGTTTCACGTGAAACACGAATGGGGCCAACCCTCGCGGGTTGGCCCCATTCGGCTTCTCTGCCTCACCACGCTCCGGAACCCTTACAACGGCCGGAGAGCGGGCTCCTTCTGTACCGCGCCCAGAAGCCGGTCAAGGGCAAGCTCCACATCTTCCTTCCAGGAGAGCGTCGTGCGCAGCTCCAGTCTCAGCCGGGGATGGGTGGGGTGCGGGCGGACCGTCTTGAAGCCCACCGCAAGAAGATGGTCGGCCGGCAGCACACAGGCCGGCTCGGTCCACCGTGCGTCGCCGAACGCCTCGATCGCCTTGAACCCTCGACGCAGCAAATCCTTGGCGACGGTCTGCACCATGACTCGCCCCAGCCCCTGCCCCTGGTATCCGGGGGTGATCCAGGCAGTCATCAGCTGTACGGCATCGGGGGACACCGGGCTGGTGGGGAAGGCGGTCGAGCGGGGTACATACGCGGGCGGCGCGTAGAGCACAAAGCCGACGGGAACATCGTCGACGTAGACGACGCGGCCGCACGATCCCCACTCGAGCAGGACGGCCGAGATCCAGGCCTCCTTCTCAAGCTCTGGCTTGCCCGCCCTTACTGCTGCTTCTCCGCTGACTGGATCAAGCTCCCAGAAGACACAGGCCCGGCAGCGCTTGGGGAGGTCTGAAAGGTTGTCCAGCGTGAGCGGTACGAGCCGACGTCCCATGACGGCTGTTCCTCACTTCCTTCGACTGCCGCGCCAAGAGCTGCGGACAGCGCGCTCCGCTCGCGGAGCAGGCTGCCGATGAATCCGCCGACCGCGCCAATGCCCAGTCCGGCTGTCAGTAGGTGGCCGCGGCTCACCGATCGCATGGCTCGCCTTCCTCTGAGATGGGTCAAGGTGGATGCGCCGTACCAGAACGCATCGTATCCACCCAGCGGGGACACGCCTACTGTGAGACGGCAAAGGGCGGATCGTGTCCGACCGCGGGACACGATCCGCCCTGAACGAGTGAAGCGAGGTCTCAGACCTGCTCGTCCTCCTCGGAGGATTCCTTCTCCATGACCCGCCCCTCACCCGGGGCGAGCGTGCCGAGGATGCGGTCGAGATCCTCTATCGAGGCGAACTCGACGACGATCTTGCCCTTCTTCTGGCCGAGGTCGACCTTTACCCGGGTCTCGAAGCGGTCGGAGAGCCGGGATGCAAGATCCGTGAGCGCGGGGGACAGCCGAGTGCCGGCTCGAGGCCCCTTGGACTTCGGTGCGCTCGTCGGACGTGACGCCAGCAGGGTCACGATCTCTTCCACCGCTCGCACCGAGAGGCCCTCCGCCACGATGCGGTGAGCCAGCCTGTCCTGCTCCTCGGAATCCTCCACCGAGAGCAGAGCTCTGGCGTGACCGGCGGACAGCACACCGGCCGCCACCCGGCGCTGCACCGGAGGAGAGAGACGGAGCAGACGCAGCGTGTTGGACACCTGAGGCCGTGAGCGTCCGATCCGGTCGGCCAGTTGGTCGTGGGTGCAGTTGAAGTCCTTGAGCAACTGGTCGTAGGCAGCTGCCTCTTCCAGTGGATTCAGCTGGGCCCGGTGAAGGTTCTCCAGGAGCGCGTCCAGAAGAAGCTTCTCGTCGTCGGTGGCACGCACGATCGCGGGGATGCGCTCAAGGCCCGCCTCCCGGCAGGCTCGCCAACGGCGCTCCCCCATGATGAGCTCGTACCGCTCCGGGCCCAGTTGCCGCACGACGACCGGCTGGAGAAGCCCCACCTCCCTGATGGAGGTCACCAACTCCGCCAGCGCGTCCTCGTCGAAAACCTCACGCGGTTGCCGGGGGTTGGGGGTGATGGCATCCAGCGGCACCTCGGCGAAGTGCGCACCGGCCGGCGACGTCGGCTCAGCAACAATCTCCGGCTCCGGTTCTGCCACACGCTGCTCGGGCGTGCGGGGCCCAGCGGGAAGCGTCGCAACCTTCGCGGCGGCCACACCGCGCTCCGTGGTCAGAACCGGGGATCCGGATGAGGCGTCGGAAGGGCCCGACTTCTCCTGCGGAGCTGCCGGGATCAGTGCACCGAGCCCACGCCCCAGACCTCTACGTCGCTCGCTCACTGGATCCCCTCCGAAACACTCTGCTGGCTGTTCTGGCTGAGCGCATGTGCGGGATGGGCCTCATAGTGAATCCCCACACCGCGCAGCGCGATCTCACGGGCAGCCTCAAGATACGACAGTGAGCCGCTGGAACCCGGGTCGTAGGTGAGGACGGTCTGCCCATAGCTGGGCGCCTCGGAGATTCGGACGGACCGCGGAATGCTCGTTCGCAGTACCTCGTCCCCGAAGTGGCTGCGCACCTCCTCCGCAACCTGGGACGCGAGCCGGGTGCGACCGTCGTACATGGTGAGCAGGATCGTCGAGACATGGAGCGCGGGGTTGAGGTGTCCGCGTACCAGGTCGACGTTCCGCAGGAGCTGCCCCAGTCCCTCCAGCGCGTAGTACTCGCACTGGATGGGAATGAGCACCTCGGCACCCGCCACAAGCGCATTGACCGTCAGCAGACCGAGCGACGGCGGACAGTCGATCAGGATGTAGTCCAGCGGCTGCTCATACGCCTGGATCGCTCGCTGCAGTCTGCTCTCCCGTGCCACCAGAGACACCAGCTCGATCTCCGCGCCGGCGAGATCGATGGTGGCCGGGGCGCAGAAGAGCCCTTCGACGTCCGGGACCGGCTGGACCACATCGGAGAGCGGCTTGCTCTCCACAAGGACGTCGTAGATCGAGGGCACTTCGGCATGATGGTCGATACCGAGGGCCGTGGACGCATTCCCCTGTGGATCAAGATCGACCACCAGGACGCGCGCCCCATGCAGGGCCAGCGAGGCAGCAAGGTTGACGGTTGTCGTCGTCTTGCCCACCCCGCCCTTCTGGTTGGCGACGACGATGACACGCGTCTTCTCAGGTCGGGGAAGACCCTCACCGGCACGGCCCAGAGCCTCCACCGCCAGTTGGGCAGCACGTCCAATGGGGGTGTCGTCCATCGGCGGCGGTGTTTCACGTGAAACATCCTCCCCCGCGGACTCGGTACGGGGACCAGGGACCGGATCGGTCATCGGCCCCGCGATGTTGGCGTCGGACCGCAAGGATTCACTCTCCTCGACTTCAGGCTCGCGATGAAGAGAGCCTGCCATGGTTTCGGGGTCCCGAACCAGCGAGGTCGGTGGTTCTGTGGAGAATTCCACCTCTGTGGACAACTCCGTAACCCTCGCGAGGGGCTTGCGGTCCCGCGGCGCGGCAGCCGCACGGCCACGGCTGATGATTCCCTGCAGCAGTGAGCGACGTTTCACGTGAAACACGATGCACACAACGCAAGGCCACGCCGTTACGACACTCCGAAATGCGTACGTACCGGGGACGCCGGTCCGAAATCGGACACCGGCGATGGAGCAGTCTAGCGACGACGGCGGGCGCGACCGGCCCGGGCAGCCTTGGCCCTCTTGGCAGCGAATCGCACCCCGCCGGGGCTCTCCCCGACCTCCACGCGCACCACGGTGGACAAGGGGTCGACGATTCCCTGTCCGACCTGGAGCACCGAGGTCTCCACCACACCGAGCTTGCTCAGAGCCGCCCGGGCCCCGTCGAGCTCCTCCTGGGCGGTGTCGCCCTTGAGAGCGAGCATCTCCCCATAGGGGCGAAGCAGTGGCACTCCCCATCCGGCAAGCCGGTCCAGGGGTGCCACGGCCCGCGCGGTGACCACATGCACGGCAGGCAGCGTGCCGAGCATCTCCTCGGCCCGGCCGCGCACCACCGTGACATGGTCCAGACCCAGCAGCTCCACGACTTCCTGGAGAAAGTTCGTCCGACGCAGAAGCGGCTCCAGCAGGGTGATCTTGAGATCGGGCCGGACAAGAGCCAGTGGAATCCCCGGCAGTCCGGCGCCGGAACCCACATCGCACACCGTGACCTGCTCCGGGACGACCTCGGAGAGCACCGCACAGTTCAACAGATGCCGCTCCCACAACCGCGGCACCTCACGAGGGCCGATCAGACCGCGCTTGACTCCCGCATCCGCGAGCAGCTCCGCGTACCTGACCGCCTCGGGGAAGAACTCACCGAACACCGTCCGCGCCTCTTCTGGCGCCTGGGGAAGCTCTGCTGCCTCCGTCACCGGAACCGTCCTTCCATACCGCACCGCGCTGTGGTGCCGAGTTACCAGGCTGACAAAATTCGGCCCCGCCTGCGAACAGACGGGGCCGACAGATGCTGTGAGATCAGGCAGGGAGAACGACGACGAAGCGCTGCGGCTCCTCGCCCTCGGACTCGCTGCGCAGACCGGCGGCCGCGACCGCGTCGTGAACGACCTTCCGCTCGAACGGGGTCATGGGCTTCAGCTTCACGGGCCCGCCCGTGCTCTTGACCTCGGCCGCCGCCTTGGCCCCGAGCTCCGCGAGCTCGGCCCGCTTGTTGGCTCGGTAGCCCGCGATGTCCAGCATCAGGCGGCTGCGGTCCCCGGTCTCCCGGTGGACGGCCAGCCGGGTCAGCTCCTGGAGCGCCTCCAGCACCTCGCCCTCACGGCCCACGAGCTTCTGCAGGTCACGGCTGCCCGTGTCACTGATGATCGATACCGAGGCCCGGTCCGCCTCGACGTCCATGTCGATGTCGCCGTCGAGATCGGCGATGTCGAGCAGGCCCTCGAGGTAGTCAGCGGCGATCTCCCCCTCCTGCTCCAGGCGGGTCAGGGTGTCGCCACCCTCGGCGGCGGCGGAGGTGGTGCCTTCCGTCACGGATGGACTCCTTCTTACTTCTTGGACGAGGGGTGCTTGGGCCGCTGCGAGCCCTTGCGCTGTCCGGACTTGGCTTGACGGGGAGAACCGGGGGATGTGTTCCCCGCCGGCTTGGGAACACTGTCCGTGGGCTCGGCCTGCTTCTCCAGCGAAGGCTTGGCCGCACCGGTCTGGTGAGCGCCGCCCGACTGGCGCTGGGCCTTGCTCTGGCGCTTGGGCTGCTGGCGGCGCCCCGCGGCAGCACCCTCGGCGTCCACCGTGACCGTGTCGCCCTTGACCACGGAGCCGTCCGCCTGAGCGGCGAAGCCCGCCTTGGCCAGCCCCGCGACGAACCGCCGCTCGTTCTCGTTGCGGTCGGCGCCCTTGGCGACGATGGCCTGGACGACCATGCGCCTGCGGCGTCCGCGAACCTCACCGTGGGCCGTGACGCTCTTCAGCAGGCGCTGCAGGTAGTTGTCCTGGGCCTTGGAGCCCGGGGTCGGGTTCTGGTTGATCACGTACATCTGCTGACCCATGGTCCACACGTTGGTGGTCAGCCAGTAGACGAGAACACCGACGGGGAAGTGGATGCCGGTCACGGCGAAGATGAGCGGGAAGATGTACATCAGCATCTTCTGCTGCTGCATGTACGGCGTCTTGACCGTGAGGTCGACGTTCTTCTGCATCAGCTGGCGCTGCGTGAAGAACTGCGACGCCGACATCAGGATGATCATGACCGCGGTGACGACGCGGACATCGGTCACGGACGCGCCCAGCGCCTCGGCCTTGTCGGCGTCCATGAACGTGGCTGCGATCGGGGCTCCGAAGATGCGGGCCTCACGTGCACTGTCCACCAGCTGCTGATTGAGGACACCGATGGTGTCACCCGAGGCGATCTTGCTCAGCACGTGGTACAGCGCGAAGAAGAACGGCGACTGCGCCAGGATCGGAAGGCACGAGGACAGCGGGTTGGTACCCGTGTCCTTGTACAGCTTCATCATCTCTTCGGACTGACGCTGGCGGTCGTTCTTGTAGCGCTCCTGGATCGCCTTCATCTTGGGCTGGAGCGCCTGCATGTTCCGCATCGACTTGATCTGCTTCACGAAGAGCGGGATCAGACAGATACGGATGACCACCACGAGGGACACGATGGACAGTCCCCATGCCCAGCCCGTGTCCGGGCCGAAGAGCGCCCCGTACAGCTTGTGGAACTGGACGATGATCCAGGAGACGGGTGTGGTGATAAAGCTGAAGAGACTGGCAATCGTGTCCACTAATCAGGCTCCTTGAGCATTGGGCGAGGTCTCTGCGGCCGGGCTGGTCTCAGGGGGGTGCCCGCCCTTGCCGCCGCGCAGGTGGTCGCGCAGCAGCTCGTGCCAACGAGGTCGTTTACGGGGAGGGACATGGTCCACACCGCCGGGCGACCACGGATTGCACCGCAGGATGCGCCAGGCAGTCAGCGCCGTGCCCTTCACAGCGCCATGCCGGTCGATCGCGGTGTACCCGTAGTGGGAGCACGACGGGTAGTACCGGCAGACGGGTCCCAGCAGCGGGCTGATCGTCCACTGGTACAGCTTGATCAGAGCCAGCAGCGGGTACTTCATCGCGCGCCCCTTCCCTGCAACCGCTGGAGAGCGGCGTCCAGGTCTCGGGCCAGCTGTGCATGATCGGCGTCACCCGCTCCGGGCAGCGCCCGTACGACCACCAGGCTACCGGGGGGAAGCTCGGACAGGCGTTCGCGCATCAGGTGGCGAAGTCTCCGCTTCACCCGGTTCCGCACCACCGCACCACCCACCGCCTTGCTCACGACGAAACCCGCACGTGTCGGGGGAGCGCTCTCCCCAGACGCGTGCGGGTCCGTTGAACCGCTGCGAAGATGGACGACGAGAAGCGGGCGTCCGGCCCGGCGTCCCCGGCGTACCGCGGTCGCGAAGTCCTCGCGCCGCCTCAGCCGATTGTCGGTAGGCAGCACGTCATGACCTGTGCTGCAGATCAGGCGGACAGACGGGCGCGACCCTTGCTGCGGCGGGACGCGAGAATCGCGCGGCCGGCACGGGTGCGCATCCGCAGCCGGAAGCCGTGGGTCTTCGCGCGACGACGGTTGTTCGGCTGGAAGGTGCGCTTGCTCACTCGGGGGCTCCAGAAATGATGTGTGGGTGGCGGGGCATCGCCTGGCTGTCACCGTGCGCCCACGAGTAGCTCGCAATACGCCCGAGTGCACCGCTTCACGATCACCGATCGTGATCCACTGATCGTGATCTTTGCCCATCGGAGGCAGGCGGCAGCAGCCATCGACAACTCGACCTGGTTACGGTACGCGCGGCTACGCCATCCGGTCAAACCAGGGTCACTGCGGCGCCGACTGTACACAGGCTGTGGACAACAACTTGAACCGCACCGGTCGCCCTGACTACCGTGACTGAACTCGAATTCCTTTCCCACCCGCCTGCCGGGCCTGACCGACCCGTCCCGAGAACCACACATTCGTGGGACCTGTGAGAGAGCGTGCCTTGTGGCTGACGTACCTGCCGATCTTGCCGCAGTGTGGCCACGCGTGCTGGAACAGCTTCTCGGAGAGGGCCAGCAGGGCATCGAGCCCAAGGACAAGCAGTGGATCGAGCGCTGCCAGCCGCTGGCGCTGGTGGCCGACACCGCTCTGCTGGCCGTCCCCAACGAATGGGGCAAGCGCGTTCTCGAGGGCCGGCTGGCCCCGCTGATCAGTGACACCCTGAGCCGAGAGTGCGGCCGCCCGATCCGGATCGCGATCACCGTCGACGAGTCCTCGGCCGAGCCCGTCACCGCGGCGGGACCGCCCGTACAGCAGCCTCCCCGCTACCAGGGTCCGCAGCACGACGAGCCGCGCCACAGTGACGCCTACGACGGGTACGGCCATCGGCCCGGAGAGGACGACGGGCTGCCGCGCATCCGCCCCGCCTACCCCGAGTACCAGCAGCAGCGCCCGGAGCCCGGTGCCTGGCCGCGCACCCAGGAGGACCTGTCCTGGCAGCAGACGCGGCTGGGCGGCTTCCAGGAGCGCGACCCCTACGCCACGGCCCGCCCCCGGCAGCCGCAGCACGACTACCGCTCGCCCCTGCCCGACCGCGGACAGTACGACCACCAGCGCCCCGACCGGCCGGACCTCCCGGAGACCGGGACCCCGCGGCACGGCGGACCGCTTCCGGGCGCACCCGGGGCCGGCGGCGCCCCCGGGCCCCTCGGCGCGCAGCCCGCACCGGCCCCGGGCCCCGGTGAGCCGCACGCCCGGCTGAACCCCAAGTACCTCTTCGACACCTTCGTCATCGGCGCGTCCAACCGGTTCGCCCACGCCGCCGCCGTCGCGGTGGCCGAGGCCCCGGCGAAGGCGTACAACCCCCTCTTCATCTACGGGGAGTCGGGACTCGGCAAGACCCATCTGCTGCATGCCATCGGGCACTACGCGCGCAGCCTCTACCCCGGCACCCGGGTGCGGTACGTGAGCTCGGAGGAGTTCACCAACGAGTTCATCAACTCCATCCGCGACGGCAAGGGCGACGCCTTCCGCAAGCGCTATCGCGATGTGGACATCCTGCTGGTCGACGACATCCAGTTCCTCGCGAGCAAGGAGTCGACGCAGGAGGAGTTCTTCCACACCTTCAACACGCTCCACAATGCGAACAAGCAGATCGTGCTGTCCTCCGACCGGCCGCCGAAGCAGCTGATGACCCTGGAGGACCGGCTGCGGAACCGCTTCGAGTGGGGCCTCACCACCGATGTGCAGCCGCCGGAACTGGAGACGCGCATCGCGATCCTGCGCAAGAAGGCGGTGCAGGAGCAGCTCAACGCGCCGCCGGAGGTGCTGGAGTTCATCGCGTCCCGGATCTCGCGGAACATCCGCGAGCTGGAGGGCGCGCTGATCAGGGTCACCGCCTTCGCGAGCCTCAACCGGCAGCCGGTGGACCTCGGACTCACCGAGATCGTGCTGAAGGACCTCATCCCGGGCGGGGAGGACGCCGCCCCGGAGATCACCGCGAGCGCCATCATGGCGGCCACCGCCGACTACTTCGGGCTGACGGTGGAGGACCTCTGCGGGTCCTCGCGCAGCCGCGTCCTCGTGACCGCGCGCCAGATCGCCATGTACCTGTGCCGGGAGCTCACGGATCTGTCGCTGCCGAAGATCGGCGCGCAGTTCGGCGGGCGCGACCACACCACCGTGATGCACGCGGACCGCAAGATCCGCGCGCTGATGGCAGAGCGGCGCTCCATCTACAACCAGGTCACCGAGCTCACCAACCGAATCAAGAACGGCTGACCCCGGACGGGCCACGCGGCTCCGCCCGCAGGCCGGGCTAGCACGCCCCAGAGGGTGCGTGCCGCCACAGCGGAGGCCGGGCCGGCCCGTTCCGCGGTGAGCCCGACTGCGGCCGGAACAGCCCCGGCACCCGCACCCGCCACCAGTCACCGTGCACCCGGCACAGCCTGCTCGCCGCCCGGCGGCACCGGCCGCACATCCGGACTGCCCCGATCGGCACACGGTCGATCCTGCGGTCGCCTCCGGGAAGGGCACCCCCTGACACGCCCCGGCTGCCCTCCCGGGGCGCCCCTCGCCGTATCCGGCCGGCTCCGTCTCCGTCCACTCCATCCGCTCCGTGCGTTTTATCCGTCCCGGCCGCTCCGGTCACTCCGGCGGCTCCGTACTGCCCGCGGCCGGTGCGCCGCCGCCCGGGGCGCAGGTACACCAGGCGCAGGTGTGCTGTTCGAATGGACGCCGCGGCGAGGCCGTTCTCCACAGATGTGGGACGGATCTTCCGTCCACAGCCTGGGGACCTGCGAGTTGTCCAGATCGCATCCACAGCGGAGGCGGCGTTGGTGTGATCATCGCTGGTCAGCCGGGTGTGGATTTGTGGCCAACCGCACTCCACAGGCTGTGGACACACGCGCACTCCCCAGGGCGGGACCGGCGTTGTCCCCACCCTGCCCACAGGCTCGGCCGCGTTGCCCACAGCTTCTCCACACCGCTGTCCACTGTTCGGCAACGAAACGCGGGAGCTCACTGGAGCGAGTGAAAGGCGTCACACCAAGGTGCCGGGTTGGCCTGTGGGCAACGTGGGTAAAGCTGGGGACGGCACTGGGGAGAAGCCCCCGTGACCTGTGCACCGGGTGTGCAGAACTTTCCGGCGTCCACAGGAAGCCCGGGTTGTCCACCGGCTCCGCCCACAGGGCCCGTGGACAAAATTTGGCGGCTGACCTGCACAGACGACGTTTTCCACGGTTTCCACAGGCCCTACTACTACTCCCACTCAGAGATACCGGGGAACTCGCTTCGAAGAGGGGCCTGTGCACAACCCGGCACCGGTGACCCGGCTGCCTCTTGTCTCGACTTGACCCCGAGCCGCACCGAGTGTCGGCGCCGTGCGTCAGACTGTTCTCCGGCATCGGACCCCACCACCGGTCGGGGTGGCCGTGTGCCGACGAAGGCCGGCAGGGCGAGCGAGCAACAGCAGGAGGCGGTTCCGGTGAAGATCCGGGTGGAACGCGATGTACTCGCGGAGGCGGTGGCGTGGGTGGCCCGGAGCCTCCCGGCACGTCCGCCGGCGCCCGTTCTCGCGGGCCTTCTCCTGAAGGCCGAGGACGGCGCGCTGAGCTTCTCCAGCTTCGACTACGAGGTCTCCGCGAAGGTCTCGGTCGAGGCGGAGGTCGAGGAGGACGGCACCGTCCTCGTCTCCGGCCGTCTGCTCGCCGACATCTGCCGCGCCCTCCCCAACCGCCCGGTGGAGATCTCCACAGACGGTGTACGGGCGACCGTGGTCTGCGGCTCCTCCCGCTTCACGCTCCACACCCTCCCCGTGGAGGAGTACCCGGCGCTGCCCCAGATGCCCACCGCGACCGGCACCGTCCCCGGTGAGGTCTTCGCCTCCGCCGCGGCCCAGGTCGCCATCGCCGCAGGCCGTGACGACACGCTGCCGGTGCTCACCGGCGTGCGGATCGAGATCGAGGGCGACACCGTCACCCTGGCCTCCACCGACCGCTACCGTTTCGCGGTCCGTGAGTTCCTGTGGAAGCCGGAGTCCCCGGACGCCTCCGCGGTCGCCCTGGTGCCCGCCAAGACCCTGCTCGACACCGCGAAGGCCCTGACCAGCGGTGACACCGTCACCCTGGCGCTGTCCGGCTCGGGTGCCGGCGAGGGCCTGATCGGTTTCGAGGGCGCGGGCCGGCGGACGACCACCCGTCTGCTCGAGGGGGACCTGCCGAAGTACCGCACGCTCTTCCCCACCGAGTTCAACTCGGTGGCCGTGATCGAGACGGCCCCGTTCGTCGAGGCCGTCAAGCGCGTCGCCCTGGTCGCCGAGCGGAACACTCCGGTCAGGCTCAGCTTCGAGCAGGGAGTGCTGATCCTGGAGGCGGGGTCCAGCGACGACGCACAGGCTGTGGAGCGTGTGGACGCACAGCTGGAGGGCGACGACATCTCGATCGCCTTCAACCCCACGTTCCTGCTGGACGGACTCAGCGCCATCGACGCCCCGGTCGCGCAGCTCTCCTTCACCACCTCCACCAAGCCGGCGCTGCTCAGCGGCAAGCCGGCCGTGGACGCGGAGGCGGACGAGGCCTACAAGTACCTGATCATGCCGGTGCGCCTCAGCGGCTGAGCCCCGCTCCGGTACGCGGCCGGTTCGGCCCAGTCGGCCTGTACCGATGAGCGCCCGACCCCACAGGTGTGTGCCCATGTCCCGGCGTAGGCTCGGACGCGGGTACGAAACACCACACCGTAAGGATTCTTTCTGATGGAGCTCGGTCTCGTCGGCCTCGGCAAGATGGGCGGCAACATGCGCGAGCGCATACGCCGCGCAGGTCACACCGTCATCGGTTACGACCGCAACCCGGACCTCTCCGACGTCCCCAGCCTCGAGGCGCTCGTGGAGGGGCTCGCAGGCCCGCGGGTGGTGTGGGTGATGGTCCCCGCCGGCGCCGCGACCCAGGCGACCATCGACGAGCTGGCCGGGCTCCTGTCACCCGGGGACGTCGTCGTCGACGGCGGCAACTCCCGGTGGACGGACGACGAGAAGCACGCCGTCGAGCTGGGCATCAAGGGCATCGGATTCGTCGACTGCGGTGTCTCGGGCGGGGTCTGGGGCCTGGAGAACGGCTACGCGCTGATGTACGGCGGCTCGAAGGAGGACGTCGCCAAGGTCCAGCCGGTCTTCGACGCGCTGAAGCCCGAGGGCGAGTACGGCGCGGTGCACGCGGGCAAGGTCGGCGCCGGCCACTTCGCGAAGATGGTCCACAACGGCATCGAGTACGCCATGATGCAGGCCTACGCCGAGGGCTGGGAGCTGCTGGAGAAGGTCGACTCCGTCACCGATGTGCGCGAGGTCTTCCGATCCTGGCAGGAGGGCACGGTCATCCGCTCCTGGCTGCTCGACCTCGCGGTCAACGCGCTGGACGACGACGAGCACCTGGAGAAGATCCGCGGCTATGCACAGGACTCCGGCGAGGGCCGGTGGACCGTGGAGGCCGCGATCGACAACGCGGTGCCGCTGCCGGCGATCACCGCGTCCCTGTTCGCGCGGTTCGCGTCCCGTCAGGACGACTCCCCGCAGATGAAGATGATCGCCGCCCTGCGGAACCAGTTCGGCGGGCACGCGGTCGAGAGCAACCGGTAATCCACACACTGCGGAGAACGGTCGGCCGGCGGAGCAGCCGGCGGCAGACCGTAGGGAGGTCGGCGCCGCCATGCACGTCACGCATCTGTCGCTGGCCGACTTCCGCTCGTACGCCCGGGTCGAGGTCCCGCTCGAGCCGGGCGTCACCGCCTTCACGGGCGCCAACGGGCAGGGCAAGACCAATCTGGTGGAAGCCGTCGGCTATCTCGCGACGCTCGGCAGCCACCGGGTCTCCTCGGACGCACCGCTGGTGCGGACCGGAGCGGACCGGGCGGTCATCAGGGCCGCGGTCACCCAGGGCGAGCGATCCCAGCTGATCGAGCTGGAGCTCAACCCGGGAATGTCGAACCGGGCGCGCATCAACAGGTCCTCGCAGGTCCGGCCCCGTGACGTGCTGGGGATCGTCAGGACCGTGCTGTTCGCGCCGGAGGACCTGGCCCTGGTGAAGGGCGATCCCGGCGAGCGCCGGCGCTTCCTGGACGACCTGGTCACGGCACGCTCACCCCGGATGGCCGGGGTGCGGTCCGACTACGAGCGGGTACTCAGGCAGCGCAACACCCTGCTGAAGTCGGCCGCGATGGCGCGGCGGCACGGCGGCCGCGCCATGGACCTGTCGACCCTGGACGTGTGGGACCAGCACCTCGCCCGGGCAGGGGCGGAGCTGCTGGCACGGCGGCTGGATCTGATCGCCACGCTGCAGCCGCTGACCGACAAGGCGTACGAGCAGCTCGCTCCGGGCGGCGGGCCGGTCGCGCTCGAGTACCGCGGGTCGGGGGGCGGCGGTGCGGCGCAGTCGCGCGAGGAACTGTTCGAGCAGCTCGTGGCCGTGCTGGGCGAGACGCGCCGGCAGGAGATCGAGCGCGGGGTCACGCTGGTCGGGCCGCACCGCGACGAGCTGCTGCTGAAGCTGGGCGGGATGCCGGCGAAGGGCTATGCCAGCCACGGCGAGTCCTGGTCCTACGCCCTCGCGCTGCGGCTGGCCTCGTACGACCTGCTGCGGGCGGAGGGCAACGAGCCGGTGCTGGTGCTCGACGACGTGTTCGCCGAGCTGGACGCCCGGCGGCGGGAGAGGCTGGCGGAGCTGGTGGCCCCCGGCGAGCAGGTGCTGGTGACGGCGGCGGTGGACGAGGACGTTCCGGCGGCGCTGGCGGGCGCGCGGTACCGGGTCGCGGACGGGGCGGTGGAGCGCGCATGAGCGAGAACGGGACTTCGCGGGTGTCCGGGACGGGTACGCCGTCAGCATCGGTGCCGTCGGTGCCGACGGAGCCGCTGCCCGGGCCCTCGGGCGTCGATCTCGCGCGCGTGGCGCTGCGCGCGGCGAAGGAGCAGGCCCGGGCCCGAGGCGCGGCCGCGCTGGAGAAGCGCCAGGCCAGGCGGGGTGGCGGCCTGCGGTCGGGGGCCCGCGCGGACGGCCGGGACCCGCTGCCGCTGGGCGCGGCGATCAACCGGCTGATCACCGAGCGGGGCTGGGAGACTCCCGCGGCGGTGGGCGGAGTGATGGGCCGCTGGCCGCAGATCGTGGGCGAGGACCTGGCGAAGCACTGCGTCCCGCTCCGCTACGACGAGGACCCGGACGAGCGGGTACTCACCGTCCAGTGCGACTCGACGGTGTGGGCGACCCAGCTGCGCCTGCTCGCTCCGCGGCTCGTGGCCCGGCTGAACGAGGACCTCGGCCAGGGCACGGTCCGGGTGATCAGGGTCCTGGGCCCCGGCGGCCCGGCCCGCCGCTTCGGACCGCTGCGCGCGCCGGGCAGCACGGGTCCCGGCGACACCTACGGCTGACGCCCCGCGACGGCCGGGACCTCCCCACCGGGCACCCGGGTGGCCACAGCGGCCGCCCGGACCACAGCGGCCGCCCAAACCACAACGGCCCACGAGGACCACAGCGGCCGCACGGATACCACCGTCCCGCACCGCTCCCGCGGGTGGTCTGCGTCACATGCGCGGGTCCGTTTCCGGCTCGCCGCGGCCGGACCTCCGACGGCCGCCCGCCACGGCTCCGGATGCGGTGCCCGGCCTCTGACCGGCCGTCCCGGTGCCGGTGCCCGGCGAGCGGCGTCCCGTTTCCCCGGGGCCGGGCGGAGGATCCGCGACGGCGGACCACGCCCCACCGGCCCCCCAGTCCGCCGACGGCGACGCCCGAGCCGGCCGATGACGATCATCACCGCAGGTCAGAGGGCGTCGAGGCGTGACCGCTACCTCTCCGCGCCCGACGTCCTCGCCACGCGACGGCGCACTGCCGCCCCCGGTGGGACCGGTGGGGCGCACGGGGTGTCCCTCACCGTAGCCGGGGGTTGACAGGCCGAAGCGCTCAAAGCCGGTGTGAGCCTCTTGGAGGCCCTTCCCGAATATGGGGAGTCGGCGACCGCCCGTTGAGGGCGGCACATGCGGACTCAGGGACCCGCAAACCCCCATTCATGTCGGCGGTACCGGTAGACTGGTAGAGATTCCCGCCACTGCGCGGGACACGTCGATTACAGCCGAACGACGCAACCGGTCCCGCTTGCCCGGAGAACGGTGTGTGCTGTGCCAGAAAGGGCGCTTCGTGGCCGATTCCGGCAACCCCAACGAGAACATTCCTTCCACTGCTGCCGACGGGACCGGCCAGGGCCTGGGGCCCTCGTCGTACGACGCCAGCGCGATCACCGTCCTCGAGGGTCTGGACGCGGTCCGCAAGCGCCCCGGCATGTACATCGGGTCGACCGGTGAGCGTGGTCTTCATCACCTCGTCCAGGAGGTCGTCGACAACTCCGTCGACGAGGCCCTGGCCGGGCACGCGGACACGATCGACGTGACGATCCTCGCCGACGGCGGGGTCAGGGTCGTGGACAACGGCCGCGGCATCCCCGTCGACATCCACCCGGTGGAGAAGAAGCCGGCCGTCGAGGTCGTCCTCACGGTCCTGCACGCCGGCGGCAAGTTCGGGGGCGGCGGCTACGCCGTGTCGGGCGGTCTGCACGGCGTCGGCGTGAGCGTCGTCAACGCGCTCTCCACCAAGGTCTCGGTGGAGATCAAGCGCGACGGCTACCGCTGGACGCAGGACTACAAGATGGGGGTGCCCACCGCCCCGCTGGCGAAGCACGAGCCGGTCGAGGACTCGGGTACCACGGTCACGTTCTGGGCCGACCCGGACATCTTCGAGACGACCGAGTACTCCTTCGAGACGCTCTCGCGCCGCTTCCAGGAGATGGCCTTCCTCAACAAGGGCCTGACCCTGACGCTGACGGACGAGCGGGAGTCGGCGAAGGCGACCGTCGGCGCGGACGACCCGGACGCGGAGGCGGCGGACGAGCCGAAGGCGCGCACGGTCGAGTACCACTACGAGGGCGGCATCGTCGACTTCGTGACGTACCTGAACTCCCGCAAGGGCGAACTGATCCACCCCACGGTCATCGACATCGAGGCCGAGGACAAGGAGCGGCTGCTCTCGGTCGAGGTGGCGATGCAGTGGAACTCGCAGTACAGCGAGGGCGTCTACTCCTTCGCCAACACGATCCACACCCACGAGGGCGGTACCCACGAGGAGGGCTTCCGCGCCGCGCTCACGGGCCTGGTCAACCGCTATGCGCGGGACCGGAAGCTGCTGCGCGAGAAGGACGACAACCTCACCGGTGAGGACATCCGCGAGGGTCTGACCGCGATCATCTCGGTCAAGCTCGGCGAGCCCCAGTTCGAGGGCCAGACCAAGACCAAGCTGGGCAACACGGAGGCGAAGACCTTCGTCCAGAAGGTGGTCAACGAGCACCTCACCGACTGGTTCGACCGCAACCCCAACGAGGCCGCGGACATCGTCCGCAAGGGCATCCAGGCCGCCACGGCCCGTGTCGCCGCCCGCAAGGCCCGCGACCTCACGCGCCGCAAGGGCCTGCTGGAGAGCGCCTCGCTGCCGGGCAAGCTGTCCGACTGCCAGTCGAACGACCCGACCAAGTGCGAGATCTTCATCGTCGAGGGAGACTCCGCCGGCGGCTCGGCCAAGTCCGGCCGCAACCCGATGTACCAGGCGATCCTGCCGATCCGGGGCAAGATCCTGAACGTCGAGAAGGCGCGGGTCGACAAGATCCTCCAGAACACCGAGGTCCAGGCGCTGATCTCCGCCTTCGGCACCGGTATCCACGAGGACTTCGACATCGAGAAGCTCCGCTATCACAAGATCATCCTGATGGCGGACGCCGACGTGGACGGCCAGCACATCAACACCCTGCTGCTGACCTTCCTCTTCCGCTTCATGCGGCCGCTGGTCGAGGCGGGCCATGTGTTCCTCTCCCGTCCGCCGCTCTACAAGATCAAGTGGGGCCGCGACGACTTCGAGTACGCGTACTCCGACCGCGAGCGGGACGCCCTCGTCGAGCTCGGCAAGCAGCAGGGCAAGCGGATCAAGGAAGACTCGATCCAGCGCTTCAAGGGTCTCGGCGAGATGAACGCCGAGGAGCTGCGCGTCACCACGATGGACGTCGAGCACCGCGTCCTCGGCCAGGTCACGCTGGACGACGCCGCGCAGGCGGACGACCTGTTCTCGGTGCTGATGGGCGAGGACGTCGAGGCACGGCGCTCCTTCATCCAGCGCAACGCCAAGGACGTCCGCTTCCTCGACATCTGAGTCGGTCTCAGCTGACCGCTCGAAAGGACTGAAGACCAGCAATGGCCGACGAGACCACCCCCGTCCCCGGCGGGGACGCTCCCGCTCCCGTCACCACCGGAATCGAAGAGGACGGCCCGCAGCTGCGGATCGAGCCCGTCGGGCTCGAGACGGAGATGCAGCGCTCCTACCTCGACTACGCGATGTCCGTCATCGTGTCGCGCGCGCTGCCCGACGTACGGGACGGCCTCAAGCCCGTCCACCGCCGTGTGCTGTACGCGATGTACGACGGCGGCTACCGGCCCGAGAAGGGCTTCTACAAGTGCGCCCGAGTCGTCGGTGACGTCATGGGTACGTACCACCCGCACGGCGACTCCTCGATCTACGACGCGCTGGTCCGCCTCGCGCAGCCGTGGTCGATGCGGATGCCGCTGGTGGACTCGAACGGGAACTTCGGCTCCCCGGGCAACGACCCGGCCGCCGCCATGCGCTACACCGAGTGCAAGATGGCGCCGCTGTCCATGGAGATGCTCCGGGACATCGACGAGGAGACCGTCGACTTCCAGGACAACTACGACGGCCGCAACCAGGAGCCGACGGTCCTGCCGTCGCGGTTCCCGAACCTCCTGGTCAACGGCAGCGCCGGTATCGCCGTCGGGATGGCCACCAACATCCCGCCGCACAATCTGCGCGAGGTCGCGGCCGGCGCCCAGTGGGCGCTGGAGCATCCGGAGGCCACCCACGAGGAACTCCTGGACGCGCTGATCGAGCGGATCAAGGGCCCGGACTTCCCGACCGGGGCGCTGGTCGTGGGCCGCAAGGGCATCGAGGAGGCGTACCGCACCGGCCGCGGCTCCATCACCATGCGGGCGGTCGTCGAGGTCGAGGAGATCCAGAACCGGCAGTGCCTGGTGGTCACGGAGCTTCCGTACCAGGTCAACCCGGACAACCTGGCGCAGAAGATCGCCGACCTGGTGAAGGACGGCAAGATCGGCGGGATCGCCGACGTCCGCGACGAGACCTCGTCCCGCACGGGCCAGCGCCTGGTCATCGTGCTCAAGCGCGACGCCGTCGCCAAGGTCGTCCTCAACAACCTGTACAAGCACACCGACCTGCAGACCAACTTCGGCGCCAACATGCTGGCGCTGGTCGACGGGGTGCCGCGCACGCTGTCGCTGGACGCCTTCATCCGCCACTGGGTGACGCACCAGATCGAGGTCATCGTCCGCCGGACGAAGTTCCGGCTGCGCAAGGCCGAGGAACGCGCCCACATCCTGCGCGGTCTGCTCAAGGCGCTCGACGCCATCGACGAGGTCATCGCGCTGATCCGGCGCAGTGACACGGTCGAGGTCGCGCGCGGGGGCCTGATGGGCCTCCTGGAGATCGACGAGATCCAGGCCAACGCGATCCTCGAGATGCAGCTGCGGCGGCTGGCCGCCCTGGAGCGCCAGAAGATCGTGCAGGAGCACGACGAGCTGCAGGCGAAGATCAACGAGTACAACCGCATCCTCGCCTCCCCCGAGAAGCAGCGCGGCATCGTCAGCGAGGAGCTGGCCGCCCTCGTCGAGAAGTTCGGCGACGACCGGCGCTCCCAGCTCGTCCCCTTCGACGGCGACATGTCCATCGAGGACCTGATCGCCGAGGAGGACATCGTCGTCACGATCACCCGCGGCGGCTATGTGAAGCGCACCAAGACCGACGACTACCGCTCGCAGAAGCGCGGCGGCAAGGGCGTGCGGGGCACGAAGCTGAAGGAGGACGACATCGTCGACCACTTCTTCGTCTCCACCACGCACCACTGGCTGCTGTTCTTCACCAACAAGGGACGGGTCTACCGGGCCAAGGCGTACGAGCTGCCGGACGCCGGGCGCGACGCCCGCGGCCAGCACGTCGCCAACCTGCTGGCCTTCCAGCCGGACGAGCAGATCGCCGAGATCCTGGCGATTCGGGACTACGAGGCCGCGCCCTACCTGGTCCTCGCCACCAAGGCGGGCCTGGTGAAGAAGACGCCGCTGAAGGACTACGACTCCCCGCGCTCCGGCGGTGTCATCGCGATCAACCTCCGCGAGACGGAGGGCGGCGGCGACGACGAGCTGATCGGCGCCGAGCTGGTGTCGGCCGAGGACGACCTGCTGCTGATCAGCAGGAAGGCCCAGTCGATCCGGTTCACCGCGACGGACGAGGCGCTGCGCCCGATGGGCCGTGCCACGTCGGGCGTCAAGGGCATGAGTTTCCGCGAGGGCGACGAACTCCTCTCGATGAATGTGGTGCGGCCCGGTACCTTCGTGTTCACTGCCACGGACGGCGGGTACGCCAAGCGGACCGCCGTCGACGAGTACCGCGTCCAGGGCCGTGGCGGCCTCGGCATCAAGGCCGCCAAGATCGTGGAGGACCGCGGCTCCCTGGTCGGCGCGCTGGTGGTCGAGGAGACCGACGAGATCCTCGCCATCACCTTGTCCGGTGGTGTGATTCGTACGCGAGTCAATGAAGTCAGGGAGACGGGCCGTGACACCATGGGCGTCCAGCTGATCAACCTCGGCAAGCGGGATGCCGTCGTGGGCATCGCGCGCAACGCGGAGGCCGGCCGTGAGGCCGAAGAGGTCGAAGGGACCGGGGAAGCCGAAGAGGGCACCGAGGCCGGGACCCCCGAGGCTGCCGGGAACGGCCAGGGCACGGAGCCCTCGGCCGGAGAGCACGACGAGGAGTAGAGCGTGAGTGGAGCCACCGGCGCCGGATCGGCCGATGCCGGCGATGCTTCTGGAGCGAACGGTGCCAGTGGCTCCGCCTCGCACTCCCGGGCGGGGGGCGCACCCGCCGACGGCGGGGGGACGACCGTGACCGACAGCCGGGGGTCGCAGCCCCCGCACGAAACCTATGGTGGGGAGCAACCGGTGCAGCAGGGAACCCAGCCGTACCACCCGCCCCAGGCGTACCCCTCCCCTCCTGGGGGGACGCAGGGCGGCCAGCAGCGTCCTGGTCAGCAGACGGCCGCCGGCGCGGCCGTCCGCCGGCCCCGCACCGGGGCGACCACACAGCCCCGGACCCGCAAGGCCCGACTTCGGGTGGCCAAGGCCGACCCGTGGTCGGTGATGAAGGTCAGCTTCCTGCTCTCGATCGCCCTGGGCATCTGCACGATCGTCGCGGCGGCGGTGCTGTGGATGGTCATGGACGCCATGGGCGTCTTCTCGACCGTCGGCGGGACGATCAGCGAGGCCACGGGCTCCAACGAGAGCAACGGCTTCGACCTCCAGTCGTTCCTGTCGCTCCCGCGGGTGCTTCTCTTCACGTCGGTGATCGCGGTCATCGACGTGGTGCTGGCCACGGCGCTGGCGACGCTGGGCGCCTTCATCTACAACCTCTCCGCCGGGTTCGTGGGCGGAGTCGAGCTCACGCTGGCCGAGGACGAATAACCCGAGGTCCCGGGGGGCGGAGAACCGATTTTGGGACTGCCCCCCACGTGCGCTAACCTTCAGGGGTCAGCGCGCAGCGCGGCGGGGCTATAGCTCAGTTGGTTAGAGCGCATCCCTGATAAGGATGAGGCCACAGGTTCAAATCCTGTTAGCCCCACCAGCACGAAGACCCCCAGTCGATCATGGTTGGGGGTCTTCGGCGTTCCCGGTCCGCACCATCGTGGGGTCCTCGGAGCCGGCGGCGTCGTGGCCGCGCCTGGAAGGTGCGTCCCGGGCGGGACCCGTTGGGTGCCCGAGTGGGGCCGATCCCTGGTGGTGGGAGGGGAATTGACCACTCGCAGGTCTCCGGCCGGGGCGTATGCAGGTCACCGAACGGTATCGATCGGTGTGTATAGTCGGGCGCCAGAAGTCCCCTACGTCAAGGAAAGACGAGGTCGCGCGGTGAAGAAGCTTCTCCTGGTCGCACTGGCCGCCATCGGCGGGCTCCTCGTGTACCGCCAGATCCAGGCGGATCGCGCCGAGCAGGATCTGTGGACGGAGGCGACCGACTCCGTGCCCGCAGGTTCGGGTGTGTGAGCCGCAAACAGTCTGAGAGTGACGGAGCCCCGGCCGCCGAGCGGCCGGGGCTCCATGCCGTTCACCTTGCCGAGGCCGACGCCTGACCCTCGATGGGTTCGCTTACGCGAACAGATCGATTGCGTGAGTGAATGCGGGTGGTGCGCTCCGCGGGTCACGTGCGAGGACGGTGCTGCTTCGGAGCCGTGTGAGGACAGGGGCCGGGGCGGCGGGGCAGGATGGACCGGCACCACGACCGCCCTGGAGGGCGGGCGGACCGGCGTCCGATCCGCGACCCGGATCCGTGAGTGCCGCATGGGCCGTACCGGACCACCGCCGTGTCCGGAGGCGACGGCGGGCCGAAGGCGGGACGGCGTCAGGACGGCGTCAGGACGGCGACGACGACTTGGGGGAAGCGCGGAGATGAGGCAGCGCAGCGGGGCACGGGTGGCGCCGGCCGTGGTGGCGGCGGTGTGCGCGGCGGCCCTGAACACCGCCCCGGCCCAGGCGGCCGATGAGCCGGACCCCTATGTGTTCGGCGCCGGCGCGCGGCCGATCGAGGGCGCGGAGAGCAGTGCCGACGCCGAGGCGCTGGAGGCCGGCACGACCTACCGCTCGTCCATCGGGCCGGGCGGGAAGCTCAACTTCCGCGTCGATCTGGACGCGGTGCGGAACGCGTACGTCTCGGTCGTGGCCGTTCCCCGGACGGGTGCCGGACTCGCGTACAGCGAGGGCATCGAGGTCACCCTCCAGGACGGCCAGGGCACCAGGTGCAGCAGCGCGAACGAGAAGGTGGGCCCGGGCAGGTTCGCGAGGCCGCTGGCCGCCGCCGCGCACCGCACGATCGGGAGCGGCCGCTCGACCTGCCAGGAGGCCGGCGCGTACAACGTGCTCGTGGAGCGCACCGCAGCGGCGGACTCCGCGGCTGCGGACGCCTCCCCGTCAGGGGCCTGGGAGCTGGAGATCCGCCATGTCACCGAGCCCGGGCTGAGTCGGCCGGGGCCGACCGCGGCCCCTACGGAGTGGCCCTCCGCCTCACCCGGCCTGCCCGGAGGCGGGACGAAGGAGGTCGTGGGCGGAACCGGCTTCAACGACGCTGCCGAGATCTCCGAGGGCGAGTGGAGCAGCCGGATGGAGCCGGGGCGGACGTACTTCTACCGGGTCGAGGTCGACTGGGGGCAGCGGATCTTCGGGACCGCCTCGCTGGGGAGTACGAGCACCGAGAACTTCACCTTCGTCGGCGAGGCCCTGACCATGCGGCTCTACAACCCCGTGCGGGCCCTGGTCGAGGACGGCGGGACGGGGTCGTACGACGGCAGGCAGAAGCAGGCCGCGCTGGACCCGTTGCCGGAGGTCGCCTACGAGAACCGTTTCGCCATCAGCGACAAGGTCCAGGGCATGCGGCTCGGCGGTGACCACTACCTCGCCGTCAGCCTGAATCCCCAGCTGGCGGAGAAGTTCGGCAAGGAGAAGTTCGGCGTGACGCTGCGGGTCAACGTCGAGGGAGACGCCAAAGCCGCGCCGCCGTACGCGGGACCGGTCGGCGACCTGGGCGTCTCCGAGGGCGAGAAGGCCGAACGGAGCGGCATGATGCGGCTCGTCGGCGTGGCCGGCGTGGGCACCGGGGCGTTGCTGGTCGTGGGGCTGGGCGCCTGGACGCTGCTGGCGCGGCGGGCCGCCGCAGGGGCACCGCAGGGTGTGCCGTCCGGGGGCATCGGGCCGGGGCACGGCGCCCCCCGGCTGCCGGGGGGCACTCCGGCGCACGCCCCTGGGCCTCCGGCCGGTCCCGGTGCGCCGCAGTCCTTTGGTCCGGCGGGGTCTCCGTACGGCGACGGCCCCGGGTAGGCCGGGACGGCGGGGCCGGGCAGGGGAGGGTTACGGGGCACCGGGACCGGCCGGAGGCGCGGCGCGGCGCGGACGGAGTACGGCCCGCTCCGCACGGTGAGTCGGCCCGCCGGAAGCGTTGCCGGCCGGCGCTCACGCCTGGGCGAGGGCCCAGATCCCGACCGCGAAACAGATCAGTGCGACGACCAGCACCGGGACCGCCACCTTCGGGGGCGGACCCGGGCGTCTGCGTGCCATGGGCGGGGGCGTGGACGACGGGGCGTGGGCCGGCGGGTACGGCATCGGATGCGCCGGGCCCGGGATCCGGGGGCTGTGGCCGGTGTACTGACGAGTCGAGGGCCGTTGGTACGGAACCGCGGCCGTCGGCGCCTGGGCGAGATCCCGCGCAGCGGGCCGATCCGCGCCTCGGTGTTCATGTGGGGACTCGGCGTGGGCGCCCGGCTGCGCGGGTGCGGGCGGCCGGTCCCCGGTCTGGTGCGGCGCCGGTGGCGGGGGCGGCGGGGGCAGCCGGAAGGAGCCGGTCTCCGAGGGCGAGGGCAGGGGCGCTTCCTGCGCGCCGTGGGTGTGAGGCCCTTCCGGGAGCGCATGCCCGGCCTGCTCGGCCCGTCCGGTCGGCGCGATATGCCCGGCATGCTCGGTATGGGTGGCATACCCGGTTTGCCGGGATTCGGGTCGGGGTGGGCGTGACCACGAGTCCGTGCCGTCCGTGCCGTCCGGGCGGTCGGTGCCGTACGTGCCGTACGTGCCGCTCGTGCCTCCGTGTGCCGCCTGCTGCGCCTCACCGGTGTGCCTGGTGTGGCCGGTGTGGCCGACGGCCGGCTGGGCGCCGGTGGTCCGCGGTCCGTCCGGTCCGCGTCCCGTGGCGCCGTCGGGGCTCTCGGGGCCCTCGGGGCCCTCGGGGCCCTTGGGGCCGAAGCCGGAGGGCAGCGCTCCCAGCTGGTCGAAGACCTCGACCGGCTCGTCGTCGACGGCGGCTTCGGGCAGCAGCTCGACGGCCGCGGCGAGCGCCTTGCGCGCACCGGTCGCGGTACGGAAGCGGGCCTGCGGATCGGGCTGGAGCAGACCCGCCAGGACCTGCCACAGCGGCTCCGGAACGCCCTCCGGAGCGCCCGGTGTGCCGTGCGCCGCGAAGTGCTCGATCAGGGCCCGGGAGTCCGGCTTCCGGCCCTCGAGCAGATAGAGGGCCACGAGTCCGACGGCGAACAGGTCGGTGGGGAAGTCCGGTTCCGCGCCGAGCATCTGCTCGGGCGCGAAGTAGCCGGGCGTCCCCACCACGTAGTTCGTCTCGGTGAGCCGAGGCTCGCCCTTCCGCATGGAGATGCCGAAGTCGGACAGCCGCAGATGCGGCCGCCCGGTGCCGGTGGACTCCAGCAGGATGTTCGCGGGCTTGATGTCGCGGTGCACGACCCCCTCCGCGTGCACCGCGGCGAGTCCCGACAGCAGTTGGTCCAGCAGGGTGCAGACGAACCGCGGTGGCAGCGGGCCGTAGTCGCCGATGAGGTGCGCCAGCGACCCGCCGCTCACCAGGTCCATGGTGAACAGCACCTTGTCGTCGTCCGCGGCCCAGCTGGCCGGGGCGAGCACATGAGGGTGATCGATACGCAGCGCCTGCTCGCGGACGAAGCGCAGCAGCGAGTGGGCGTCGCTCTGCTGCAGCACCTTGGCGGCCACATAGCGCCGCCGCCGGTGGTCCCAGGCGCGCCATACGGCGCCGGCCCCACCCCGTCCGATCGGGTCGATCAGCTCGTACCGACCAGCGAAGACCTCACCCATCGCGCTGTGCCCGCTCCCGGTTCCCTGTTCCGGCGTCCTGCATCGTCCGGTGCGCCTTCCCTGTCCCGGCCGCCCGCCCCGGCCGCCCGCGCCCCTGCTCAGTCAGCTCTGGTGCGACTCGTAGTGGGCGACCGCCTCCGCGGTGCGCCCGGCGCCGTACACCCGGAGGAACTCTGCCAGTTCCGGATGCGTGGGGGCGAGCGAGTCCGCCGCGTCGATGATGTCCCCGGCCGCCGCCACCGAGCGGAGCAGCGACTGGATCTCCCGCACCACCCGGCGCACCGTCGGCGCCCCGGAGCTGGTCGTGGACTGCCCGGTTCCGGTGAGCACGGATCCCCCCTGGGACTTCTTGATCTCGTCCATGCGGTCCGTTGCCTCGGCCGCGCTGACGCTGCCGTCGGCGACCTGACCGGCCAGCTCCTGCAGGGCCTGGACACGCTGGACGACCGCCGGATTGCCGATCTTGGCCCGCTGGCCGCTCATCAGCTGGGACAGCATCGGAGCCGACAGCCCCAGCACCGCGGCAAGACGGGCCTGGTTCAGGCCCAGATCGTCGATGAGCCGGCGGAAGAGCGCCCCCAGCGGCTCCCCGTACCAGTTGCGCTGGAGCTCCCTGGCTCTCGCGGTCGTGTCCTGCTGTGCTGCGTCCATGTCGCGTCTCCCCATCGCTTCCCCTGGCGTCGCTTCGCTGCTGCGAACCCGACGAGCATCCTACGGAGAGTGGTCGGATACCGGGAGTCCTCATCCTTTTGGAAGATCCCGGGGGTGACCCGGTACTCTGGTCTCCGTTCCGGGGCCTTAGCTCAGTTGGTAGAGCGCTGTCTTTGCATGGCAGATGTCAGGGGTTCGACTCCCCTAGGCTCCACTCATATGCACCCCTCTGACTTGCGGAAATGCAGTCAGAGAGGTGTTTTTGTCCCGATTTCCCGTGCTGACATGTCAGCACAGGGGTGCCGACGAAGGGGCTCGCGGTCCCCTGTTTACGGAGTTCGAGGCGGTTTCTTCTCCCCGGGGAATCCCCTGGACCCGGCGCCCGCCCATGGTGGCTTCCCTGCCTGGCAGCACTCGTGGTGCAGAGCGATATCAAGCTGGAAGCTGCGTTCCACTGCTCATCGGGGTGTCCGGGGCCAGTTCTTCCGCAGCCACACCAGGTCGGCCTCGGCGCGGTCACGGGTCGCCTGCTCGCGGGTGAAGACCGCGTCCGTCTTGGTGAGGACCAGAGTGTAGGGGCGCCCCTGCCGGCGGGTGGTGTGGGACACGGGCAGGCCGGCCAGATCGATGCGGCTGTGGACATGCCGGCGCCTGGCCTGGGCGAGCGGCCACTCCATGACTCGGCGGGTGCGGGAGTTGAGGAAGGCATCCAGGTCGGGGCAGAGGTCGCAGCCGGAGCGACAGGCGCCGGCGGGGGCGAGTGACCAGTCGTCCGCCGCTCGCACAGGGCGGGCAACACTCGTGGTGAGTACGGTCTCGCAGTGGTCGGCGAGTGCTTGGAAGGCGCGGGCCGCGTGCGTGCCGTTGCGTGCGGTCGCCGGTCGGCGAGCCGCGGTGCGCAGGACCGGGAGCAGGCACTCCAGAACGGTGTCCGGCAGGCCACGCAGTGCGGTGGCGATCGTGTCGGCGGTGCCGCCGTCGGCGGCCTGCAGAACGTGGGCCAAGGGAGCGCCCAGCCGTTCCATGCCCGCGCGGCGCTCCGCCTCGCGGCCCACGTCGAGCCAGCCGGTGAGCTGCTGTCGGGTGGCTTGCCAGGCGCCCTCGGCCAGCGGGGCCGCCACCGCGTCTCCGTCACCGTCGGAGGTCCGTAGTGCGGCGCAGAGGCCGGGCAGCGATGCGAGCCACGCCGTGCGGTCGGCCCCGGTGCGGGCGCCGACGGGGCCGAACCAGGTGCTGACGGTGTTGCGCGCCCACCTCCAGCCGTACTGTGCGGCCGCTGCCGCGAGGTCGGGGGCGTGCTCCTCGGCCAGGGTCTCCACCCCGAATGGGGCCAGCAGCATCGCGGCGGTGTCCGCGTCCCGCAGTCCCACCGCGACGCGCAGAGCGGCGGCGAAGAGCGGCGCGGCCGCCTCGCCCGACCCTTGGTGCTTCCAGAAGGGGGCAAGCGACTGGGCGAGTGTGCGCGCCCGGTGGAGTTCGCCGGCGTCGAGGTGGCCCTGGAGTTCGCGCAGGGCTTGCTCGGAGCCTGCCTCGGCGCGGGCTGCGAACGAGCGTTGCCGTGGCCAGAGCACCACTGCGGCTCGCCGGTACCAGCGGTCCAGGGTGTTGCCGTAGTTGCCCATGTAGCCCTCGTACTCGGACTGGTAGGGCGTCAGGTCCTTGTTCTCGGTGGTGGCGCACACCTCGGCGTACGGGACGGGCAGGGAGATCTGTTCGCCGCCGGTGGCGTCCGGGCGGGTCCACCAGCCGAGGGTGATCTCGTCGTCGATCAGGTCGCCCAGTTCGTAGTCGGAGAAGTCACCGGTGCGGCGGCGCTCGGCGCCGGGTTCACCGTCGGGGTCGAGGCGGCACTCGCCCTCGCACTCGTCGTCCTCGCACTCGTCGAAGTGCTCGGTCTCGCCGTAGTAGTCGTAGCGGTCGTAGGGCGGAACGGCGTCCCAGGTCTCCTTCACTTCGGCCAGTGCCAGCACCGCCTCGCAACCGGCCTGCCCGGCGGCCTGGCGGAGCCGGGCGGCGCGGGTGGCGTCGGCACCCTTGAGACGGTCCCAGTCCAGGCCGCGCCGGGAGTACTCGTGGTCGAGGAGGTAGACGAGCCGGTTGGGAGGTGTGGTCTCCGGGCGGCCGTAGCCGTATCGCTGCTCGGCGGGCTGGGCGAAGTGCTCGGTCAGGCGGTGGGCCAGGTCGGCGACGGGGCCGCCGTCGTTCCCGTCGGCCGGCCGGACTCGTTCGGCCAGCAGGTTCATGGTGAGGGTGACGCGGTACCCGGCGGTGACGGGTCTGACCTCGTGGCGGCAGTCCGCGTAGAAGGCGACGAACGTGAGCTGCTCCCGGGACGCCCGGTGGGTGACGCTGCGACCCGCGTGTTCGACGACGAGTTCGCCGCCGGAGTGGTGGGAGGGCAGCGAGACGACCAGGGTGCCCACCATGGAGTCGTCCTTCTCGGAGTCCTGGTGCGGGAGGAAGAACTGCCCCTTGCCGTAGACGAGGAGCGCGTGCGGTTCGGCCCGCAGCGCGGTGGTGGGCGGCAGGCCGAGGGCGTGGCGGACGCCGTCCAGGACTCCGCTCAGGGTGCGGTCCCAGTCGGGGCCGCCGAGTGTGACCCGGTCCGGGGTGATCTCCCAGGTGTCGCGCACGCGGGTGTCGGACAGCGTCTGCTCACCGCGGCCGAAACGGGCCTGCCTGGCCTGCGCGATCAGCTTCTTGGCGACCGGGGCGCGCACCGGCAGGGGCAGCTCTCCGACCCCGTCGACTTGAATGCGCAGGGCGTGGGCGGACAGCTCGAACCGGGTGCTGAAGTCCCCTCTTTGCTCCTCCTGATCCAGCAGCTCCGCCAAACGCCTCCGTGCTCCGTGTCCCATGGTGGGTGCGTTCCCCTCGTGGTCTGTCCGCGAACCCTGAGGCCCCGGGACGCTCTACTCGTGGTGAAGGAAGGTCCAGCGGACCGGCTCGGTCAGCACCGCGTGCGCGCCGGCCGCATCCGCCGTGCGCTCGGCGAGCGTGGCCTCGGCCAGGCGGAGGGGGAGCGCCTCGCTGAACTTGAGACCGCGTACCGCCCGTCCGTCCACGTCAGGAAGGCACCAGCGGGCGCGTCCCCCTTCGTCCGCCGGTTCCACGAAGCAGCGCCTGCGGCGCCAGTCGATGTACGTCACGAGCCAGCTCCGCCCGGCGAGCAGCAGCATGCGCGGGCCGGTGATCTCCTCGGTGAGCAGGTCCGGGTCGGTACGGCCGATCTCCGAGCGGCCGTTGCAGACGGTGAACTCGGGCGGGGCGGTGAACACCGCCGTCAGGTTCATGAAGTGGCGGTGTCCGTAGCGGCGCTCCGCCTCCGGTCCGATGAACAGCATCCCGCCGTCCTGGTCCAGGAACCCCTGGTCCACCAGGTGGCGCGCGACGGGCGCCGCGCCGGGGCCGAAGGGGCCGATGCCGCCCCACCACCGGCCCGTACCTCAGCAGTCATCGTAGTCGGTGGCCGTCACCCAGGAAGGGTTGTCCACAGGGGTGCCCACGGCTCGGGAGCGGGCATGCGAGACCTGCGGAAGCGCGGTGCAGAGGGTATTTCTTTGCGTGCCCGTCGGTGGGGTGGCCGCGCCGTCGGAGGCGGGTTGGATCCCCGATCCCGCGGGGGTTGCCGGTTCCCGGGTCGCCGGTTCCCGCCTCCCCTCCCGCGAACCCGTCAGCCGGTCCTCAGCCGGGGCGACGGGGTGAGCTCGGGCCGGGGCTGGTAGAGCAGCACCGGTGCCGCGGCGGACTCCTCCTCCGCCGAGAAGAACCTGGCCAGTTCGTGACGCCCCCGGATGCGCAACTTCCGGTAGGAGTTGGTGAGATGGGACTCGACGTTCCGCAGGCTCACCTTGAACAGATCGGCGATGTCACGGTTGCTCATGCCCCGAGCGGCGAGCTCGGAGACCTGGCGTTCGGTCGGCGTGAGCAGCGACTCTGTGGAGTCCTTGCGCGGATCGGGCCGGCCGCCGGCGTACCGCAGCTCCCGCTGTACGGCCTCCGCCAGGCAGTCGGCGCCGAGCGAGACGGCCACCTCGTTCGCCCGGCGCAGCAGCTCGCGGGTGCGCCGCGCCTTGCCGACGCGCTGATGGGCCCGGCCCGCCTGGTAGAGCGCGTGGGCGAAGAGGAGCGGGGTGGGGGCCGGTTCGAGGATCTCCAGGGCCTGGTCGGCGAGTTGCTGTGCCTCCCGCCCCGAGCTCGCGGCGCTCTGCGCGATCAGGGCCCGGCCGAGGGCGAAGGGGGCGTCCCAGCGGCGGGCGAGCGCGGTCTCCTCCCGGGCGGCCCGCCGGGCCGCGGCCGTGCTGTGCTGGGCCAGCAGCAGGGTGGAGCGGGTGGAACCACACGGCAGCACCGCCGGGTTGACGACGCCCCGGCGGGCCAGCTCCTCCTCGCAGCGGGTGATCAGGGCGAGACCCCGCCGGGCCTGGCCGAGCCGGCCCAGGGCCTGCCCGGCGCTGTGCAGGAGGTGCAGCCGCCACCAGGTGACGTGCTGTTCGCCGGAGAGCGGCGGTGCCCCGTCGAGCAGGGCTCCGGCTGCGGCGGTGTCGTCCTTCTCCAGGGCCACGTCGATGAGGACGCTGCGGACCAGCGACCCCACGTGGTGCGCCGAGGCCTCGATCCGGGTCAGCAGGTCGAGGGCCTGACGGGCGTCCTGCTCGGCGGGCCTGAGCAGCCCGCGGTGCAGCTGCACCAGACCCCGTACGGCCAGGGCCTCGGCGATCCGGGGCACGGTGCCCTCGGCGCCGGCCAGTCGCACCTCGGTGTCCAGGTACCGCTGGGCCTCGTCCGCCTCGCCCGACCAGAGCAGTGCGAGCACCGCGTGGTACCAGGCGGGGGAGCCGTACGGGGCACGGGGCGCGGCGAGGACCCGGTCGGCGATCCGGCGGACCGACCGTGCCGATTCCCCCGCTGCGGTGCGCAGCAGCAGCACCCGCTCGAGCCGGTCCTCGCCCTCGTCACCGTCCCCCGGGCGGTAGGTGCCCTCGTGGATCCGGACATGGGTGATCCGCTCGCGCAGCCGGGCGGCCGCGAAGGCGTCCGGGGCGCCGCTCGCCCCCCGGGCGCCCTCCAGCACGGTGCGGGCGGCGGTGGGTTCGTCCAGCCGCAGCAGGATGTCGGAGAGCCGCAGGGTCTCCTGGAGCCGCTCCTCGGGTCCGAGCGGAACGGCGGTGAGCGCGGTGAGCGCGTGCGCGGCGGCCGGCAGGTCGAGGGAGACGAGCGCCTGTATCCGCAAGCTCTCGGCGCGGGTGCCCAGTTCGTCGGGCAGACCGTGCAGCATGGCCTTCTCGATCAGCCGCCGGGCCCCCGCGGGGTCCCGGCCGACCATGCCCTGCGCGACGTCGAGCAGCAGCCGCGCCATCCAGGGCTTGTCGAGCCGGTGGGCGCGCAGCAGGTGGGCGGCGACGTCCTCGCACGGAGCGTCGCGGTGCCAGAGGAAGCGGGCGGCGAAGCGGTGGAGTTCGCCGCGCTCCGCGCAGGGGATGTCCTCGTACAGCAGCTCGGCGAGCAGGGGGTGCCGGAACGTCATGTCGTGCGGGCCCAGCAGTCCCGACTCGGTGAGCCGGGTCAGGCTGCGGCAGGCGTCCTCCACCGGTATGCCGCACAGGCCGGCGAGGATGTCGGGGTCCAGCTGCGAGCCCAGGATGCTGGCCGCGCGGGCGACCTCCAGGCCATGCGGGTCGAGGCGCCGGAGCATGCACAGGATGCGTTCCTTGACCGACTTCAGGCGCATCCGCTCGTCCGGCGCGTCCGCGGGTGTCGGGCCGGCGAGGACGCCGGGGGCGTGCCCGGCGCCGCGGGGCGGCGCCCCCTGCCTGGCCGGTCCGGTGCGTATGTGCTCGGTCAGCAGGTAGGGGTTGCCGCCCGTGCAGGCGACCAGCGCGTCCACGGACTCGTGGTCGTGGTCGTGGTCGCACAGGGCGTCGGCGAGGTCGGAGGCGGCGCTCGGGCTCAGGTCGCGGAGATAGACGTGACGGTCCGGCCGCACGCCCTCCATGAGCTCCACCAGCAGCTGCGGGTCGCTGGCCGGCTCGCCGCAGCGCTTGGTGGCGAGCACCGCGACGGGGAGGTGGTCGAGCCGGCGGCTGAGGAAGCCCAGCCACAGCAGCGACTCGCGGTCGGCGTGCTGGATGGAGTCGACCGTCAGCAGGACCGGGGTGCGCCGTGCGGCCCGGCCCACGCCCGCGCACAGTTCCGCGAGCAGCGGGTAGTCGGACTCCGCCGGTCCGGCGCCGGCCCCCGAGCGGGTGGCGAAGGCGCGCTCCCAGCACTGCGCCGTCTCGGGCAGGGTGCCGAGAAGCTGGTGCACCACCCCCATGGAGAAGCGCTGTTCGGTGGGGGAGGCGGTGGCGGAGAGCACGAGCATCCCCTGCTCGACGGCGGTCGCCTCGGCCCAGCGGAGAAGTGAGGTCTTGCCCGTGCCGATGATGCCTTCCATGAGGGCGACCGCGCCCGCGCCCGCTCTCGCGGATTCCAGCATCTCGGTGATGATCTGAGATTCTTCGCTTCTGCCGAACAGTTCCTGGGGCACCGCCCTGAACCTCCCGCCGACCAGCGCCGTCAAGGGTATGTACCGGTCATGACCTATCCGTCGCAGCCCTGGCGGAAGGGCGCGCAGACGCGGCGGAGGAAGGAACCGGGCCCCCGCTTCGCCCCCCGATCATGGGTGAACGGCGTACACCTCTGATGCGTTTCGACGCTAGCACGGCACCCTGTCGATTCTGTACGGCTGTTCCGCCCATTGGAATTCGAACGTGGTCCTTCGGCCAGTGCTTCGGTCCCACCGTATTGATGTGCGTGGGTACCGCACGGGTACGTTCTGCACCGCGTCGCGGTGATGGTGACCGGTGGGGCCGGTGGAAAGGCTCCCCCGGTGCCCGAGGAATTCACCCGGAGCCCAATGGCGGAAATCTGATGGAGGGGTCGGTGCCCGCGTGACCGTGGCCAGTGAGGAGCTTCGCCCGATACGGGTCGTCCGCCCGGTCCTGCCGCCGGGGCGGGGGCAGCCCCCCGCCCCGCCCGGCGGCGGCCGCGCCGGGCGGTTCGTGCCGTCCCCGACCGGTCTCCTGCCGCGGGTGTGCGAGCGGGCGCGGCAGGACGTGCCCGGCCCCGGCCTCCGCAGCCGGACAGCCCTCTGGCGGAACCGATGAACTGCGACACCTCGGTGCGGCTGTTCTGCCTCCCGTTCGAGGGCGCCTCGGCCGCCGTGTACCGGCCCTGGGCCGAGGCCATCGGCCCTTCGGTGGTCGTCACCCCCGTGGAGCTGCCCGGCCGCGGCCGTCACCCGCGCACCCGCCCGCTGCACAGTCTGGAGCCGCTGATCGGCGAGATCATGGCGTATGTGGCCCGCATGTGCGACCGTCCGTTCGCGCTCTACGGGCACGGCTTCGGCGCCCTCCTCGCCTACGAGACGGCCGCCCGGCTCGAATGGGAGCACGACACGGTCGCCGAGCGCCTGTACGTGTCGGGCTCCGGGGTGCCGCACCGGACCGTGCCGGGGCACGGGGTCGCCCGGCTGCCGGACCCGGCAATGACGGGCGTGCTCCGCGAGCGCGGCCGGATGCCCCCGGTCGACCGGGACCCGCGGCGCGCCGCCCGGGCGCTGGCCGCACTGCGGGCGGACCTCACCGTCATGGAGTCCTACCGGCGCGACCCGCGCCACGTCGTGCACTGCCCCATCACCGCGATGAGCGGTGTCCGGGACCGCAGCGTCACGAGGGGGGACCTGTCCGGCTGGCGCGGGTGCACCCGGCGCGCCCTGCGGGTGGAGACGTTCCCCGGCGGCCACTACGTCCCGCTCACCGCCCGGCAGGCACTCCTGGACACCTTCGCGCGGGACCTGATCCGCCCGGCTGCCGCGGGCCGCCTGACGGCGGCGGCCGCCGGGTACTGAGCGCGGTCCGGTCCGGGGCGCATCGCTCCTGGACGGGTTTCCGGGGCGGTCGCCGCGCCGGCCCGTTCCGGGCCGTGTCGTGCACGGACGGGATCGGGGGGTCGCCGCGCCGGCCGGGTTACGGGCCCTGCCGTGCACGGACGGTCGGGCGCCGGTCCGCGCCGGCCGGTTCCGGGCCGTGTCGGGCGCCGAACCGTCCCGGAACCGGCAACAGGAATTGCCCTTTGCCCGCGGCGTCCACATCCTGGCCGCCGGAGGTGACCCATGACACCCACACACCGCGCTCCGGGCCGCGACGGCGAGGCTTTCGGCACCGAGCCGGAGGAAGAGACGGAACCGCACTCCGGCTTCCTGGAGGAAGAGGCGGAACACCACTCCGGGTTCGTGACGGACGCGGCGCACTGGCTGCGGGGCCTGCTCGAACCCGGGGACCGGGGCACGGCGGCGGTCCGCCGGATCCTCGACGTGGGCAGCGGGTCCGGAGCGGCCTCCTGCGTCCTGGCCCGTGCGTTCCCCCAGGCGCAGGTCGTCGCCGTGGACCGGTCCGCCGCCCTCCTGGCCGGGGTCGTGACCCGTGCGGAGGAGAACGGGCTGAGCGGGCGGATCACCGCGCGGCGAGCCGAACGACCCGAACAGTTCCGCCGGCTCGGACCGGCCGAACTGATCTGGACCGGCAACGTCTGCCGTCATCTCGGCGACCAGCAGTCGGCGCTGCGGAGCCTGGCGTCCGCGCTGCGGCCCGGCGGGCTGCTCGCCGTCGCCGAGCGGGGGCTGCCGACGCGTTTCCTGCCCCGCGACATCGGTATCGGCAAGCCCGGTCTGCAGGCCCGTCTGGACGCGGCCCTCGAAGAGCGGTTCACCGCCGCGCGCGCCCTGCTGCCGGACGCCGTGTCCGTGGTCGAGGACTGGCCGCGGCTGCTGGCCTCCGCCGGGCTCGTGCCCACCGGCAGCCGCACCTTCCTGATCGACTTCCCCGCCCCGCTGGACCTGTCCGTGCGGCGCCATCTGCACACCCGGCTGCGCCGACTGCTCGAAGAGGTAGGAGCACGACTCGACCTGGTCGACCGGCTGACCGTGGAGCAGCTCCTGGACGGCGACGCCTGCACGGGCATCCTGTGGCGCCCCGACGCGTTCTACCTCGCGGCGGTCACCGTGCACACGGCCCGCCTGTGCCGGCACCGCGCCTGACCCTCCCGTGCGGTCGCGGCGCCCGAGGGCTGTTGCGCGAGCCCCGGCGGGCGCCGCGGCGGCGCGGGCACCGGCGCCCGCGCCCGGTCGACGCGTCGGGGAGAGCCCGCACCGGCCGGGATTCCCTCGGCGCCGCTGGGCGCCGCCCGTTCCGCATTCCCTCGCGTGACCTTCTCCGGGCGTTCTTCCCCACAATGCGGAAGGCCCTCGGCGTTCGTGCCGGGGAAGCCGTCCGTTCACGTCCCGATAACCGTAGGAAGGCCGACGGCCGCAGATTCTTCGGTCAGCCCTACGGTCCCACCGTATTGAGGGCCCCGCCCCCGCACTCCTACGTTCCTTTCCGGAAAGGCCACCGGCGAGGACGGGAAACCGGACGAGCCATGAGCGAGCGACGGAGGATGTGTGGAAATTCGGATTCTGGGCCCGCTGACGGCCGAGGCGGACGGTGTCCCGGTCGTCTGCACGGCGGGCAAGACACGGCAGATCCTCGCGCTTCTCGCGCTCCACCCGGGCCAGCTCGTCCCGGTGTCCACCCTGCGGGAGGAGCTGTGGGGTCCGGCGCCGCCGCGCAGCGCGCAGCCCACCTTCCAGACCTACGTCCTGCGGCTGCGCCGGGCCCTGGCCGCCGCCCTCGGCGGTCCGGACGGCCCGGCCCGGGCCCGGCGGCTCCTGGCCACCGGACACGGCGGCTATCTGCTGCGCCTCGCGGAGCAGGACGTGGACGCCTTCGCCTTCCAGCGGGCTGCCCGGGCCGGCCACGCCGCCTTCGCGGACGGCGACAGCGAACTCGCGTCGCGGCTGCTGCGCCGGGCCCTGGCGCTGTGGCGGGGGCCGGTGCTCGTGGACGTACGGACCGGACCGGGCCTGCGGATCCACGCGGCCGCCCTGGAGGAGAGCCGGCTGCTCGCCACCGAGCGATGCGTCGATGCCGAGCTGATTCTCGGCAGGCACACGGAACTCCTCGCCGAACTGGTGGAACTGACGGAACGGCATCCCGCGCACGAGCGGCTGCACGCCCAGGCCATGGTGGCGTTCTACCGCTCCGGACGGCAGTCCGCGGCCCTCGACCTCTACCGCAGGCTGCGCCGACGGCTGGTCGAGGAGCTGGGCCTGGAGCCCGCCCCGCGACTCCAGCGACTGCACCAGGCGATGCTCGCGGTCGACCCGCGGCTGGACAGCGCCGCCCAGGGCGGCCCGCCCACGCCGACCTTCGATCTGTACGCGGCCTGAGCCCGCCGCACCACGGACACCACGCTCTCACGGAAGAGGTGACACAGTGACGGACCGGACGCCCACCCTGTACGAGTGGGCCGGCGGCGCCGAGGCGCTGGAACGGCTCACGGAGGAGTTCTACCGGCGGGTCCGCAAGGACGAGCTCCTCGCCCCGCTCTTCCGGCACATGGACGACGACCATCCGCAGCACGTCGCGACCTTCCTGGGCGAGGTGCTCGGCGGCCCCGAGCGCTACACCGAGCACCACGGCGGCTACCCGCACATGGTCTCCCGGCACCTCGGCCGCTCCATCAGGCCCGAGCAGCGGGCCCGCTGGGTCGAACTGATGCTGGAGGCGATGGACGTGGTGGGCCTCCCCGAGGACGCGGAGTTCCGCTCGGCGTTCGTCGGCTACATCGAGTTCGGTTCGCGCCGGGCGATGGCCAACTCCCAGCCCGACGTCCCGCCCTCGTCACGCACCACCATCAAGAAGTGGGGCTGGGGCGAGGCCCCGCCGGGTGAGGACTGATCCTGCGACCGGCTCCGGGCACCGGTTCCGCCCGGTCCCGCCCGCCCGTCCCGGTATCGGCAACAAACGTTGTCCGTCCGCCACGCTCGGTTCCAGCATGGGGACCAGTAGTGACCGCCGCTGCCAGGCGGATCACCGGGGCGGCCCGCTGCGGGCGGCCGCCCCCGGAGCACGCCGGCGCCGTGCCTCGCCCGCCCGGCGGACCGGAGCGCACCCGCCCTGATCCGCCTGTCCCCGTCCCCAGGACAAGGAGTTCGCCCCATGCGTCCGACCAGCCCCCGACCGTTCGGCGGCAGCCGATGAGCGCCCAGACCGAAGCCCATGAGGAGGTCCCCCGCAGGACCGGGGGCCGGCTGCCGTTCGCCGTCTACCTGCTCGCGTTCAGCCTGTTCGCGATGGGCAGCGCCGAGTTCCTGCTCGCCGGAGTCCTCCCCGACATCGCGGACGACCTGAACATCTCGCTCTCCTCCGCCGGAGCGCTGATCTCCGCGTTCGCGATCGGCGTGGTCATCGGCGGACCGCCGCTCGCGGTCCTGACGCTGCGCTGGCCGCGGCGGACCACGCTGGTGCTCTCGCAGGCCGTGTTCGCGGTCTGCGTGGCGATCGGCCTCATCACGGACAGCTTCACGGTGCTGACCGTCACCCGGTTCCTGTGCGGTCTGGCCTACGCCGGCTTCTGGGCGGTCGCCGCGGTCACCGCGATCGGACTCGTCACCCCCGACCGCACCGCGCGGGCCTCCGGTGTGGTGGTCAGCGGACTCAGCGTCGCCATGGTCGCAGGCGGACCGGCCGGAGCGTTCCTCAGCCACTTCACCGGCTGGCGGGGCGGGTTCTGGGCGGTGGCCGCCCTCACCGTCCTCGGCGCGGTCGCGACGGCCGTCGCCGTCCCCGCGACCAGGGCCGCCCAGGAACCCAGCGTGCGCCGCGAGCTGCGCACCATGCGCAAGCCGCAGCTGTGGGTCGTGTACGCCGCGACGCTGCTGAGCACCGCCGCGTACATGATCTCGTACAACTACCTCGCGGCCTTCCTCACCGACATCACCGGCGTCGACTCGGTGTGGGTGCCCCCGATCCTCGTCCTGTTCGGCATCGGAGCCTTCGCCGGTCTGTCGATCGGCGGCCGGATCGCCGACGGGCGTCCGCACCACGCCCTCCTCATCGGAGCCGTGGGCATCCTCACCGCGTCGGTACTGCTCGCCGTGCTCGCCGACCACACCATCGCCGTCGTCGTCCTGGTCCTGCTCCTGGGCGTGGCCGGGTTCGTGCTCAACCCGGCCATCTACGGGCGGGTGTTCACGGTCGCGGCCGACGCGCCCACACTCGCCGGAGCCACCGCCGTCTCCATGTTCCAGCTCGGCATCAGCATCGTTCCCGTCCTGGCGGGCGTTGCCCTCGGCGCCGGCGCCGGACTGATCTCCATCCCCTGGCTGGGCGCCGCCCTGGCCGTACTCACCGTGCCCGTCGTCCTGATCGACCGGACGACGGCCCGCAGTCGAGCGCGCGGCCCGCAGACGGGCGAGAGCTGACCTCGCCCTTCCGCTTCCAGGTCCGCGCTCCCGATCGACCAGCCGACCGGGGCCGTGGCGGAGCTCCCCCGGACTCCGCCACGGCTCCCCGCAGGGAGGAAACCATGGACAACGCACTCGGTTACGAACTCGGCAGTTGGGTGGTGTCGCAGATCCGGAGCCCGGACCGTCCGGCGCGAACGACCTTCACCCTGCTCGACCAGGAATGGGAACTGCTCCCCGACGTGTTCCCGCCCTACACCGACCCCGGCCCGGAGCTCTTCGCCTCCTGGGTGCCGTACGAGAAGGGCAGTCGCTTCCTGGAGATGGGCTGCGGTGCCGGCGTCGCCGCGGTGCTCGCGGCGCAGCGCGGCGCCCGGCGTGTGGTCGCCCTGGACATCAACCCGGCGGCGGCGGAGAACACCCGCCGCAACGCCGCCCGGCACGGGGTGTCCGACCGGGTCACGGCACTGAGCGGTGACCTGTTCGACCCCCTGGAGCCCGCCGAGCCGTTCGACCTCGTCTTCTGGAACACCCCGTTCATCGAGGCACCCGAGAGCCGCCCCTACGCAGGTCAGATAGAGCGCGCGGTCTTCGACCCGGGCTACGGGACGGTGCGCAGGTTCTTCCGTGACGTGGTGCCGCACCTGGCCCCGGACGCCAGGGTCTACCTCGGCACCAGCGAGGCCATGGGCAACCCGGACAAGCTGCTGCGGGCCGCCGCCGAGACCGGGTTCGAAGGCCGCCGCTACCGCAGCGAGTCCGTCGAACTGCCCGCGGCCGACTTCCCGGCGTCCTCCGTGGTCGCCGCCCACACCAACGAGCGCGGAACCGTCGACATGGACTTCACCATGTACGAGTTCCTGTGCCGCTGATCCAGCACCAGCTCAGACGAATCCGAATCCACGGCAGGGCGACGCGACCGCCCCGGAAGATGGGAATGCCATGAGCACCAACGGAGAAGCGGACGGCACCGGCTTCGAGGTCGTCATAGCCGGCAACGGAGTCCTCGGACTCTCGCTCGCCTGGGTCCTGGCGCAGCGGGGACAGCGGGTGGCCGTGCTCGGCCGGCCGAACCGCCCCTGGGCCGGATCGGCGGCGGCCGGAGCCATGCTCGGCAGCTTCGGTGAGGTCACCACCTCGCTGCTGGCCACCGAGCACGGCCGGGCCAAACTCGAACTCGGAATCCAGGCGACGAAGCTGTGGCCGCGGTGGCTGGCCGAGCTGGAGGCGGGGACCGAGGGTGCCCCCGTCAAGACCGCCGACGGCACCACCGTCATCCTCAACGCCATCGGAACGGCCGAGATCGACGATGCCAACTACAACGCCATCCGGGCCGAACTCACCCGCTACGACGAGCCCTTCGCGGACGTCGACCCCGCCGATCTCGACTGGGTGGACGCCGAGCCGATATCCCGCCCGCTGAAGGCATTCCACATACCCGGTGAGCACGCCGTCGACGCCGCCGCGCTCCTGGAGCGGCTGGAGCAGGCGGCCTTACGGGCCGGGGTCACCCTCGTCCCCGAGTTCGCCACCCTTGTCGTCCACCAGGGGGAGCGGGTCACCGGTGTCGTCACCGACTCCGGGCGGACGATCAGCGCCGACCATGTGACGCTCGCCGCCGGCGCCCGCAGCCAGGAGCTCCTGGACAGCCTGCCCATCGGCTCCCGCGTTCCCCGCCTGGTCAGCGGCTACGGCGTCTCCTCGCTGGTCAGGACCGCCGACGGCACCACCCCGGGCAGCGTCATCCGGACTCCGAACCGCTCCTTCGCCTGCGGCCTCCACGTCGTCCCGCGCGGCGGCGGACACGTCTACCTCGGCGCCACCAACGTCATCTCCGTGGAGCCGCGCGACACCGCCGAGATGCGCGACCTGGTCTTCCTCCTCCAGTGCGCCCACCGCCAGGTCCGCCGCAACCTGTGGAACAGCGACGTCGCCAAGGTCCAGGTGGGCAACCGCCCGGTGTCCATGGACGGCTTCCCTCTGCTCGGCCGTGGCGGCATGCGGGGCCTGTGGATCATGACCGGCACCTACCGCGACGGCCTGCACCTCTCCCCGCTCCTGGCCCAGGACTTCGCCGCCCGGATCCTGGGCGAGCAGCCGGTCGCCGACCTGGACCGCTTCGCCCCTCTGCGGCCGCCGCTCAGGACGGGCACCCGCGAGGAGATCGTCGACGTCCTCATCGACCACCAGATGGGCATCGGCTACGAGCAGGACTGGACGATCCCCGTCGAGTGGCACCAGTGGATCGAGATGGACCTGCGTCCGGCGACCCTCGCCTGGGCGAACGAGCTGGACCCGGAGTTCACCCCTCCGGCCGAGCTGCTCTTCGCCTCGCGTTTCGACCCCGAGCTCGTCAGCCTGCTGCGCAAGTACTACGCGACCTGCCGCGAGAACGGCTGACGCCCGCTCTCCCTCCGCGCACCACACACCAGCCGCGCGTGCGGGCCCCGTCCCGGCCGCCCGCACGGCGCTTCGAGAAAGGACAGTGCCATGGCAGTCGAGGGGATCGACCCGCCCGGCCTCCCCAAGCCCTACGGCTGGCGGCAGCTGGCCGTAGGCACCGGCAGCCGGGTGGTCTTCCTGAGCGGCCAGACCCCGCGTACCGCCGACGGCGAGCCCGTCGGCACGGGTGATCTCGCCGCCCAGACCGAGCAGATCTACCTGAACATCGCGACGGGTCTGGAGGCGGCCGGTGCCACCTTCGACGACGTGCTGCGCCTGACGATGTACGTCGTGGACTGGTCGCTCGACAAGTGGGAGGCCATCACCGCGGGTGCCGAGCGTGCCGCCGCGAGGCTGGGCGCGGACGTCATCCGCCCCACCACACTCGTCGGCGTGGCGGCGCTCGCCGAACCCGACTTCCTCATCGAGATCGAGGCGACCGCCATCGCCTCCTGATCCGGCCGGTATGGGTGTGCGGCCCCGCCGGACGGGCGGGGCCGCACACCCATACCGGCCGGATCAGCGCTGCTTGGCCAGGAGGTCCTCGATCACCCCGGCCACCGCCTCGGGCGAGGGCAGCGCGGGATGGTGGCTGACGGTGCCCGTGGCCGGGTCGAAACCGTCGTGCCACTCCGGCTCGTTGACCAGCCCGCCGTCCTCGCGGATCCGGGCGATGTTCCGCTGTACGGCCGGCTTGTGCCACATCCTGGCGCCCATCACCGGGAAGTAGACGACAGGGCAGTCCATCGACAGGGCCACCGTCAGCAGACGGTTGGGTGCGGCGCCGCCCGCCGCGCCGGCGAGCGTGTGGGCGGTGGCCGGCAGGACCGCGAGGACGTCGTGCTCACCCGCGAGCCGGGACGGCTTGTCCGCCGGCCAGTCGGCCGGGGACTCCCCGCACACCACCCGCTCGGCGAAGAGCGCCGCGCTCTCCGGCGGGAGGAAGGACGCCGCGGTGTGCGTGAGAAGAACGGTGAACGTGCTGCCGCCGATCTGCCGGCGCATCGCCTCGATATACGACGGAAGTCGGGTCACCGCAATGGAACCGGTGCCCCCGACGAGTATGCGTTTCCCGGCCGTGTCCCGGGAGTTCGGAATTCCCATGCCCCGATGATGTCGCCGTGCTCCCGCCGCCGGTCAATGGTGGGGTCCGTGGTGCGGCAGGGCAGTCGACCGCCGGTCCAGCGGTGGTCGAGTACGGCGTCGAGTACGGTTCAAATTCTACGGTCGTTCCTACGGTCGGACCGTATGGAGACCGTCCGGGGCCCCCTCTAGCCTCCGATTCCGTACAGGAATTCGAAATCCCGCGAGGGCAACTGATGGAAAAGGGGCGGACCTCGATGGAGGATCTTTACGCGGAGCTGCGGGGCGGGGCCGGTCACCCCCGCCTGGACGAGACCCGGCTGCCCGACCTCAAGCCGCAACCGGAACGGCGTCACGAGCCGTACCCCCTCACCGACATCCAGCAGGCCTATCTGATCGGCCGCCACAAGGGCCTGGAACTCGGCGGCGTCTCCAGCCAGTACTACCTGGAGTTCGACTGTCCCGGTCTCGACGTGGACCGCCTGACCGAAGCCCTGCGGAAGGTCGTCGAGCGGCATGACGCGCTGCGCACGGTGGCCTGCCCCGACCAGACCCAGCGGGCACTCGCCGCGGACGAGGTGGACCCGTACGTCATTCGCCGCACCGACCTCCGGGGCCGCGGCAGCGAGGAACAGCTCGCCGAAGTCGGCCGCATACGGGCCGAACTGACCGAGCAGGTGCTCCCCGCAGACCGGACGCCGCCGTTCGACATCCGGGCCACTCTGCTGGACGGCGACCGGCTCCGGCTGCACCTGGCCGTGGACCTGCTGTTCCTCGACATGCGGGGCCTGCGCCTGCTCCTCGACGAGTGGCGCCGCTTCTACGACGAGCCGGCCTGGACCCCGGAGCCCCTGGAGCTGTCGTTCCGCGACTACGTCCTCGCACAGGAGGACCTGCGCGGCGACACCCTGGGCCAGGAGGCCGCCGCCTACTGGGCGGACCGCCTGGACACCCTGCCGGCCGCCCCCGAACTGCCGCTCGCCGCGGCACCCGAGCAACTCGGCACCCCCCGCTTCGTACGGCACCGGGCCGAACTCACCTCGGAGCGCTGGAAGGCCCTGCGGGAGGCCGCCGGGCGGCACGGGCTCACCCCGTCGGGCGTGCTGCTCGCCGCGTACGCGGAGGTGGTGCGGACCTGGTCGCGTCGGCAGCGGTTCACCCTGACCGTCACCCAGTTCCACCGGGTCGGAATACACCCGCAGCTCGACTCCGTCATCGGCGACTTCCTCACGCCGAGCCTGCTCGCCGTCGGCGGCCGGGCCGAGGAGACCTTCGAGCAGCGCGCCCGCGGCGTCCAGCGGCAGGCCCTGGAGGACCTGGCGCACTCCACGTACGGCGGCATCCGGGTTCTGCGCGACCTGGCCCGCCGCAGCGACGACGGCCGCGCCTCGGTGCCCGTGGTCTTCTCCAGCACGCTCGGCGCGGGCGACGGCGCGGACGGCCCGGGAACCCTGGAGGCGTTCGGCGAGCTGGTCCACGACCACAGCCGCACCCCGCAGGTCTGGCTGGAGAACCAGATCCTCGAACGGGACGGCCGGCTCTGCGTCAACTGGAACGCGGTCGAGGGCCTGTTCCCCGAAGGCACGGTCGAGGACATGCTCGCGGCGTACACGACCCTGCTCGACCGGCTGGTCGACGACGCCTCCGTGTGGGACGCCACCCGCGGGATCGTGCCGCTGCCGGCCGCGCAGAGCGAGGAACGCGAGCGGGCCAACGCCACGGCCGAGGACATCCCGCCGGCGCTGCTCCACGAACTGGTCGCCCGGGCCGCCGCGCGCCGCCCCGACGCCGTCGCCGTGGTCACACCCGGGGCCGAGACCACGTTCCGCACGCTCACCGAGAACGCGCACCGGATCGCGCACCGGATCCTGGACGGCCCCGGCGTCGAGCCCAACGAGATCGTCGCCGTGTCGATGCGGCCGGGCGCCGCCCAGGTCTCCGCGCTGCTCGGCGTGCTCCACTCCGGCGCCGCGTACGTGGCCGTCGACCCGGACCTGCCCGAGGCACGGCGCCTGAGCCTGCTGGACCGGTGCTCCGTCCGCGCTGTGGTCACCGACCCGGAACTGCGGGACGCGCTGGTCTGGCCGGACGGCGTGACGGTGCTGACGGCCGAGGACGAGGACACCCGGAACCGCTCCACCGAACGCCCCGAGCGCCGGCAGGGCCACGACGACCTGGCCTACGTCATCTTCACCTCGGGTTCCACCGGTGAGCCCAAAGGCGTGATGATCACTCACCGCAGCGCCGCCAACACCGTCCAGGACATCAACCGGCGCTTCGGCGTCGACGAGGACGACCGGACGATGGCGCTCGCCCCGACCGGCTTCGACCTGTCCGTGTACGACGTCTTCGGTGTCCTGGGCGCCGGCGGCGCCGTCGTCGTGCCCGACCCGGCCCGCGGCAACGACGTGGCCCACTGGTCGCAGCTCATCGGCCGCTACGGCGTCACCATCTGGAACAGCGTGCCCGCGCCGATGCGGATGTGGATCGACTCGCTCGGCGACGGCGCGGTCCCGCGCGGCTGCCGGCTGCGGCTCGCCCTGCTCAGCGGCGACTGGATCCCCGTCGACCTGCCCGACCGGATCAGGGAGAAGCTCCCCGCGATGCGGGTGATCAGCCTCGGCGGCGCCACCGAGGGCTCGATCTGGTCGATCCACCACCCGATCGGCGCCGTGCGGCCCGACTGGGCGAGCATCCCGTACGGCAAACCGCTGGCCAACCAGACCATGCATGTGTTCAACCAGTGGCTGGAGCCTTCCCCCGTGGGCGTCACCGGTGAGATCCACATCGGTGGGGTCGGCGTGGCCCAGGGCTACCTCGGCGACCCCGGGCGCACCGCCGAACGCTTCCTCGTCCACCCGGTCACCGGGGAGCGCGTCTACCGCACCGGCGACCTCGGCCGCTACCTGCCCGGCGGCGACATCGAGATCCTGGGCCGCGAGGACTTCCAGGTGAAGATCAACGGCTACCGGGTCGAGCTGGGCGAGATCGAGGCAGCCCTGCTGCGCCGCCCGGGGGTGCGCACCGCCCTCGTCACCGCGCCCGCCCACGTCCGCACCGGACAGCGGCAGATCGCCGCCTACGTGGTGCCCGAGCCCGGTGCCGACCCGGATCCGGCGGAACTGCGCGGGGCGCTCACCGCCGTGCTGCCCGGCTACATGGTGCCCAGCCGCTTCCTGACGCTGGACGCCCTGCCCCTGACGCCGAACGGCAAGATCGACCACAAGGCGCTCCCCACCCCCTGGAACGACGACTCCGGCACCACCGCCCCGCGGGTCACCCCGCGCAGCCCGGTCGAGGAGCGGCTCTTCCGGCTCTGGGCGCAGCAGCTCGGCCACGACGACTTCGGTGTGGAGGAGGGGTTCTTCGACATCGGCGGCGACTCCCTGCACGCCGTCGGCCTGCTCGCGCTGCTGCGCACCGAGTTCGGCACCGACGCCGACCTGGAGCAGGAGATGGTGGAGGGCCTGTTCATGAACGCGTCGATCGCGTCCTTCGCCGAACTCGTCGCTGGTGCCGAGGAGCCCGCGGCGTGACCGCCGGCCGCGATCCCGCCGCGCCGGCGCGCGAATGGGAGTACGTGATCGTGGGCGCGGGCTCGGCCGGAGCCCTGACCGCGGCCCGGCTCGCCGCCCGGGGCTCCGGCGACGTCCTGCTCATCGAGGCCGGGGAGGACCAGCCGCGCCCCCGCGACCGGACACACCCGCTGGCCGACGCGGGCCGGCTCGTGCTGACCGGTCACAACTGGGACTACCGCGCCAACCTCCGTACCGGCAGCCGCCTGGAGGAGCTGGTCCAGGGCCGGTCCCGGGCAGCCGGGAGCGAGGAGGCCGCCGGCCGGGCTGCGGCCAGGGCCCTGCGGGAACGGTTCCCGTACCAGCTCGGCAAGGTCGTCGGCGGCGGCTCCGCCGTCAACGGCGCCATCGCCCTGCGCGGTCTGCCCCGCGACTTCGCCGCCTGGGAGGCCGCAGGCAACCCGGACTGGTCCTGGGAGCGCGTGCTGCCCTACTACAAGGACATCGAGAACGACGCCGACCATCCCGGACGGCTGCACGGCGACAGCGGGCCGCTGCCGATCCGCCGTACCCCGCGCGACCAGGTGCACCCCCTCGACACGGCCTTCTGGGAGGAGTGCAACCGGCAGGGCGTCACCGACCTGCCCGACCTCAACGACGGCAGCGAGGCCGGCGTCGGCCCGATCCCCGGCAACACCGTCGACGGCGAACGCGTCGACGCGGCCACCGCCTTCCTCAGCGGTGCTCGCGGCCTGCCCAACCTCCGTCTGCGCACCGGTCTGCGGGTCACCCGGGTGCTGTTCGAGAAGAACCGGGCCGTCGGGGTGGAGGCCGAGACCGACGGCACGTTCACCACGATCCGGGCCCGGCATGTCGTGCTCAGCGCCGGCGCCGTGGGCACCCCCGTCATCCTCCAGCGCTCGGGCGTCGGCGACGCCGGGCTGCTCGGGGCGCTGGGCGTCACCCCCGTCGTGGACCTGCCCGGGGTGGGCCGCGACCTGGTGGACCACCCGTCGGTCGTCATCTGGTCCAGGCCGGCGGACGGGGTGTGCACCCCTGGCCTGCCCTGGCGGCAGGTGGCGGCGAGGACCACCAGCGGCTTCGACGACGACGTGGACATCCAGATGGGCCTGCTCAACAACGTGGAGAGCCACACCATCCCCGGCTTCGTCGACCGGCTCGGCTGGCCGCTGGTCGTCGGCATCTCGGTGATGCTGATGCGCCCGCGCTCCCGCGGCCGGGTCTTCCTGGACAGCGCCGACCCGTTCGCCGAGCCCGTCATCGAACTGGGCATCGGCACCGACCCCGAGGACGTGGAGCGCCTCTGCCACGGGGTCCGCCGGGCCTGGAGCATCCTCAGGTCCCGCGGCCTGTCGAGCCGGCTCGACAGGACCCAGTTCTGGAGCGACCGCATGGTCGCCAACGAGGGCGTGGTGCGCAGCGGTGTCCGCCACATCATGAACCCCGGCTGGCACGCCGCCGGGTCCTGCCGGATGGGGCCGGGCAGCGACCCGTGGGCGGTCGCCGACCAGGAAGGCCGGGTGCACGGCACGGAGAACCTGCGCATCGCCGACGCCTCGCTCTTCCCGGTCATCCCCAGCGCACCCACCAACCTGACCACCCTGATGCTGGCCGAGAAGCTGGCCCGGAGCACGAAGGAGTGAGCGTGCGGCCCGAACCAGGGACCCCGGTGCGGCTCTACTGCTTCCCGCACGCCGGGGCGACCTCGCAGGTCTACCGGAGCTGGCAGCGGCTCGGCGGGCCGCACCTGCTGGTCCGGGGTGTGGACGCCCCCGGCCGAGGGACCCGCCGCCAGGAGCGGAAGGCGCCCGGCTTCCGCTCCCTCGTACGGTGCATGGCCGACCAGGTGGTGGCCGACCTGCTGGCGGAACGCGACCGGACGCCCGGCCCGTGCTGGGCGACCTTCGGGCACAGCTTCGGCGCGACCATGAGCCTCGCCGTGGCCATCGAGGTGACGCGCCAGACCGGTGCGGCCCCGGAGCGGGCCGTGCTGTCCGGCGCGGTCCCACCCGGGCTCCAGCGACCCGGGCCGCTGCTGGAGTCCGTGCCCGACGAGGAACTCCTCGCGCGGACCGCCGCCGACGGGGGGACCCCGGCCGCGGTCCTCGCGGACCCGGCAATGAGCCGCATCGTGCTGCGCATGCTGCGCGAGGACGACGCGGTCCGGGCCGAGTTCGCCCAGGAGGCACGCGGGCTGCGGGCGGACTTCCCGCTCACCCTGATCGCCGCCCGGCAGGACGTGCACGCTCCGCCGGCGAAGGTCTGGCGGTGGGCCGCGCACAGCACGGCCCCGGTCCGCCGGGTCGGCATCGACGGCGGCCACTTCGCGGCCGTCCAGCGCCCCGAGGAGACCCTGACCACGATCGCCGACGACATCGACCCCGGGAAGGGGTGACCGCGTGGCACGCAGCAGGTACGAGGCGGAGCACGAGCAGTTCCGGACGACCTGCCGGGAGTTCCTCCGGCGCGAGGTGCTGCCGCACCACGCCCGATGGGAGCGGGACGGCATCGTCGACCGCGAGGTGTGGCGCAAGGCCGGGCAGGCCGGGCTCCTCGGCATCGGAGTGGACCCCGCGTACGGCGGGGGCGGGGAGCCCGACTACCGCTATCCGGCGGTGTTCTCGCAGGAGATCATGTGGGCCCGGGCGACGGCTCCCGGTTTCGTCGCCCACAACGACGTCATCGCCACCTACCTGGCGGAGCGGACCACCGAGGAGCAGCGCAAGCGGTGGCTGCCCGGGCTCTGTTCGGGCGAGCTCGTCGCGGCCATCGCGATGAGCGAGCCCGACGCCGGCTCCGATGTCGCCGACATCCGCACCACGGCGGTCCGCGACGGCGATTCCTACGTCCTCAACGGCCAGAAGACGTTCATCACTAACGGTGAGAACGCCGATGTCGTCGTCGTCGCGGCCAAGACCGCCCCCGAGCGCGGAGCCCAGGGCATCAGCCTGCTGGTGGTGGAGCGAGGCGCGCCCGGCTTCACCCGCGGGCGGCGCATGGAGAAGCTGGGCTGGCACGCCAGCGACACCTGTGAACTGTTCTTCGACGACTGCCGGGTTCCCGCCGACCGGCTGATCGGGAAGGAGAACGCCGGTCTGGCGTACATCATGGCCGGACTTCCCCGCGAGCGGCTCAGCATCGCCACCGTGGCGGTGGGCGCTGCGGAGCGGATGCTGGCGGACACCCTGGAATACGCCAGGACCCGTGAGGTATTCGGCCGGACCGTCGGAAGCTTTCAGCACAACCGCTTCCAGCTCGCCACGATGGACACCGAGCTGACCATCGCCCAGGTGTTCCTCGATCACTGCGTCGCCGAGTTCAACGCGGGGCGGCTCTCGGTGGCGGACGCGGCCAAGGTGAAGTGGTGGACGACGGAGCTCCAGGTCGGCATCGCCCACCGCTGCCTCCAGATCCACGGTGGCTACGGCTATCTGAAGGAGAGCGCGATCTCCCGGGAGTGGGTCAACAGCCGGGTGCAGACGATCTACGGCGGGACGACGGAGGTGATGAAGGAGCTGATCGGCCGGTCGCTGGGTCTCTGACCCCGGGGCGCCCCGCAGCGCCCCGCGCCGCGAGCAGCCCGCGCCGCGAAGGCCCCGCGCCCCGCCCGGGGCCGCGCGGACCCGGGCGGGGCGCGACTGGTTGGCGGCGCGCGGGCCGAAAACAGCACCAGTGGTTGCGAGTTCAGGGATATGCCGTTCTAATGGCCCTGTGGAGCAGCCGTCGACGATCGCCCAGGCCCTGGCCGCCGTCGGTCCCCGGCTCAGGCGGGTGCGCACCGCTCGGGGTGTCACCCTCGCCGCACTCGCGGAGGCGACCGGAATTTCCAAGAGCACGCTCTCGCGTCTCGAAGCGGGACAGCGCCGCCCCAGCCTCGAACTGCTGCTGCCCATCGCCCAGGCCCACCAGGTCCCCCTCGACGAACTGGTCGGTGCGCCGGAGGTGGGCGATCCGCGGGTCCGCGTGAAGCCGCACACGGTGAACGGCAACGTCGTGCTGCCGCTGACCCGCCAGCCCGGGCCGCTGCAGAGCTACAAGATGGTCCTGCCCGCCACCCGCGACACCCCTGAGCTGTGCACCCACGAGGGTTACGAGTGGTTGTACGTGCTCTCCGGGCGGCTCCGGCTCGTGCTGGCCGACCACGACCTGGTCCTCGGCCCCGGAGAGGTCGCCGAGTTCGAGACGCGGCTGCCGCACTGGTTCGGCAGCACGGGGAAGGGCCCGGTCGAGGTCCTCAGCATCTTCGGCCGCCAGGGCGAGCGGATGCACCTGCGCGCCCGCCCGGCACGCCGAACGCCCGCCTCCGGCACCTAAGCCGGGGCGGGCGGGCGGCGAGGGGACGGCGGCGCCCGTCCGTTCAGGACGCGGGTACGGGCGCCCCGGAGGCGTCGGCGGCGGCGCGGTACGCGGCCAGGTCCCGCTCGGTCTCCTCGTCCACCAGGTCGTGGTTGAGGGCGAACGCGGCCGCGGCGCCCATGCCGGCCGCGGTGACGGCCTGGGCGCGGGAGTCCACCACGTTGCCGACGGCCCACAGGCCCGGGCGGCTGGTGCGGCCGGCCCGGTCGGTGACCAACCGGCCCTGGTCGTCCCTGGCGCAGCCGAGGCCGTCGAAGACTCCGTCGTTCGGCGTCATCCCCGGGAAGAGGAACACTCCGGCGCACCGCATCGTACGCCCGTCGGCCAGCTCCACCGCGTGCAGCCGGCCGTCCTTGCTCAGCAGCGCGGCCACCGGTCCCTCTGCCACCTCGACGCCGCGGGCGTCCATGCGCTCACGCTCCTCGTCGGCGAGCGGGCGGCTGTGCGGGACGTACACGATGTGCGGCGACCACTGGCGCAGCAGCAGCGCCTGCCCGGGGGAGGCCGGGTGCACGCCGAGCACGACGATCGGCTGGTCGCGGACCTCGTAGCCGTGGCAGTACGGGCAGAAGTGCACGTCCCCGCCCCACATCGCGCGCACGCCCGGGATCTCGGGCAGTTCGTCCCGCAACCCGGTGGCGAGCACGACGTGCCGGGCGTCCAGGGTCGCGCCGCCCTCCAGGCGGACCACGTACCCACCGGCCTCCCCGGCGTCGACCTGCTCCACCGCGCCGTCGATCCGGACCGCGCCGTAGCGCTCGACCTCCGCGCGGCCGGCCTCGAGCACGGTGAGCGGGGGCATGCCGTCACGGGAGAGGAAGCCGTGCATGTGGGCCGAGGGGGCGTTGCGGGGCTTCCCGGAGTCGACGACGGCTACGGCGCGACGGGCCCGGGCGAGCACGAGTGCGGCGTTCAGCCCGCCCGCCCCTCCGCCTATCACGATGACGTCGTACGAGGTTCGCTTGCTGATGTCGTTCTGGGCGCCGGTCATGGCGATCACCTCCACCGACGAGGGTGCGGTTCCGCCGCCGCCCAGGGCAATCTTTGTTGCCGTTCCCGGGACGGCGCCCGGTACGGGAGCGGGGCGGCCGCGCCGGATCCGCTCCCGCGCCCGTCGCGCACTTCCGGTGCACGTCTGGAGCCGTCCGGCGCCCGTCCGGCGCATGTGCGGCACGTCCGGAGCAGCGGGCGGTGTCCGTGTCGGGTTGCGGGATGCGTGCCGCCGGGTTAGGCGCCGCCCGCCCCGGAGTTGCGGTCGTCTCCGCAGGCGGGAAGGGGGGCGAGGCATCCCGTCCGGTATGACGGCGGCTCAGGGGGCGTAGGCCGCACGGGTGGTGTTCATCGGAAGATCCGCCGACCCGGCGCCGAGGTCCCACGATTTTCGGGATGCGTCCACATCATGAAGAACGTATGTAAAACGCCCAATCCGAAAGCGAGGAGCCATGGCCGCCGTCAAGGTCACCTCTTTGTGGACCGCCTTCGTCTCCCTGATCGTCACCCTGCTCGGCTCCCTCGGGTTCACCTCTTCCGCCAAGGCCGCCGAGCAGTCGGCCGGCCCGCGTCAGCCGGAGAGTCCCGCCGAGCGCAAGCCCACCGTCCCCGGCGCGCGGAGCGCGGGGAACAGAGCGGGTGCGCACGAGCCGCCCGCCGGGGCGGGCTCGGCGCCCACGACCGCCGCGGGGACGTACGGGAGCCTGGCCATGCACGGCTTCTGGCACCAGGTGGTACGCCAGCGGACTCCTCGCGACCGCGCCCTGCCACCGACGATCAAGCAGCGGATCCGTGCCGAGGCCCACGGCGCCTCACCCGCGGTCCGCAAGGTGCCCACCCTCGACGACATGGCCGAAGCGCAGCGGGAGCCGTCGTACGTCGAGGACGAGGAGCGCGTTCCGGCGGCAGCATGAGGCGCCGGGAGGCTCTCGGCCCACCCGGCGCCCGCTGTCCGGTGTCACGCGTCCGGCGCCCGCTGTCCGGTGCCACGCGTCGTCGGCGATGCGTGCGTCACCTGGACCGTCCCGGTGGCGGCACAGCCTTCCGCCCCGGCCCTACGAAGCCGAGGACGGCCGGTGAGGCCGGAACCGGTGCAGCCGACGGGAACGAGGCGGCCGACGGGAACGAGGCGGCCGGCTGCCGACGGCCGTCCGAAGCCGCAGGCGGCAGCCCGGCAAGGCGTCACGCAGGCGGCAGCCCCGGCCAGGCCGTCACCCGCAGGCCCCGCGCGACGGCCGGTGTGACAGCCCTCCCCGCAGAACGCCGGTGACGGTCATCCCTTGGCGTCAGCGACGGTCCTCGCGGTCCGACTCCGAATCGCTCTCCGCCTGCTTGGCCTGAACGTCCGGGTCGAGCTCCGATCGATCGTTCCCGTCGACCGACGACAGTGGCCGGTCCGGGACCTCGGTCGCGGCGGGAGGCTCCACCAGCCAGTCCGGGTTGGCCTGCCTGTCCCACCACTTCCACACGGCGAACAGCCCCGCGGCGACGGCGCCGACGACCAGCGCCCCCTTCGCGGCGCGACCGCACTTCGCACGCCGCTCATTCTTCTTCGCGAGCTTCCTGATGTCCTCGGCCGTGACCGAACCGCGCAGCGCGGCAAGGGCGGCTGCCGACCGGGCGACGGCCTCCTGCCCCACGGGCTGGGCCACCGCTACGGCGTGCTCGAGGCGCGGAGCCGTGTAGTCCGCCGCCTGGCGTGCGGCACTCCGGGTCATGGCGGCGGCCCGGTGCGCCGCGTCGTCCACCTGCGGCGGAACATGCGGTGCGACATGGGACTTGTACTGGACTCGGGCCTGCTGACGCGCCTGGCGTGCGGCCTTCTTCACCTTGGGCTCGAGGGCGACACGAGCCTGGTGGGCGTAGATCGCGGCCTGGTCCTTGGCCGTGCCGGCGTATGGCGCCACCACTTCCGCGGCGTGCAGCACGCTCTCCTTGGCCGTGTCCGTCGCGGCGCGCACGCTGTCCATGCGGGTCACGGGATCCTCCTCCTCGGTGGCGTTCGCGGGCGTCCGGGGCGTTTGTCGCCCCAGCGAAGGCACCATCCGCCTTTCCGCCCGTTTCGAAATCATGCCTGCCTGAGGCCGCCTCGGCATGCGGGGCGGGCATCCGGGTCATTTTCCACCTCCACGCTCCTGCCGTGGGAGGATCTGAGGACCTCAGAGAAGACCAGAGAAGACTTACGGAAGGCAGATCGTGGCCGAGCAGCTCCACGCCACCCTGAAGACCAACCGCGGCGACATCGACATCCGGCTTCTGCCGAACCACGCGCCGAAGACGGTCAAGAACTTCGTCGAGCTCGCCACGGGTGGGCGGGAGTGGACCAACCCGGCGACCGGGAAGAAGTCCACGGACAAGCTGTACGACGGCACCGTCTTCCACCGGGTGATCAGCGGATTCATGATCCAGGGCGGCGACCCGCTGGGCAACGGCACCGGCGGCCCGGGCTACGAGTTCGCCGACGAGTTCCACCCGGACCTGGCCTTCGACCGGCCGTACCTGCTGGCCATGGCGAACGCGGGACCGGGCACCAACGGCTCGCAGTTCTTCATCACCGTGGCCCCCACCGCCTGGCTGACCCGCAAGCACACGATCTTCGGCGAGGTCACGGACGAGGCCGGCAGGAAGGTCGTGGACGCCATCGCGGGGGCTCCGACGAACCCGCGCACCGACCGCCCGCTGAACGACGTGGTGATCGAGTCCGTCGTGATCGAGACCCGTCAGGGCTGATCCCGCGGGGGCCGCGGGAGATCGTCCGCGGAGTCCGGGTTCCGTACGGGAACCTTTGCGCCCCGCTCGTCCGTAAGACGAGCGGGGCGAAGCATTGCGCGGGAGTACGCGCGGAGACGAGGGGACCTCATGGATCAGGCGCCAGGAAGCCCGGACCGGCCCCAGGCGGCGCACGGGCTGCCGGGCTGCTACCGGCATCCGGGCCGGGAGACCGGCATCAGCTGCACCCGCTGCGAGCGGCCGATCTGTCCCGAGTGCATGGTCAGCGCGTCCGTCGGTTTCCAGTGCCCGGAGTGTGTGCGTACGGGGTCGGGGACCGGGCACGCCCCGTCCGCGAGCCGTCCCCGCACGATCGCGGGAGCCGAACTCACCTCAGGTGATCCGAGGCTCGTCACCAAGATCCTGCTGGGCGTCAACGCCGCGGTGTTCCTCGCGGTGCTCGCCGACCAGACCCTCGCGGACCGGCTCAATCTGATCGGGCTCGCGTTCGACCCCCGGATCCGGGAGGTCGTGGGAGTCGCCGACGGCGAGTGGTACCGCCTGCTGACCTCGGTGTTCCTGCACCAGCAGGTCTGGCACATCGCGTTCAACATGCTGGGGCTGTGGTGGCTCGGCGGCCCGCTCGAGGCGGCACTCGGCCGGGTGCGCTATCTGGCGCTGTATCTGCTGTCCGGACTCGCGGGCAGCGCGCTGGTCTACCTCCTGGCGGAGCCGAACCAGGGTGCGCTCGGTGCCTCCGGGGCGATCTGGGGGCTGCTCGGCGCCACGGCGGTGCTGCTGCGGCGGCTCGAGTACGACCTGCGTCCGGTGATCGCGCTGCTGGCGCTGAATCTCCTCTTCACCTTCACCATGCCCGGCATCTCCTGGGAGGCCCACGTCGGCGGCCTGGTGGGCGGCACGGTGATCGCGTTCGGAATGGTGCACGCCCCTCGCGGGAGGCGGACCCTGGTGCAGGCCGGGGTCTGTGCCGTCGTCCTGCTCGTCTCCGTGGCGGCCATCGTCCTGAGGACCCAGTCGCTGCTCACCTGAGCGTGAGCTTTCCCCAAAGTTGTCCACAGCACGTGGCGGATGGTGTGCAGCCTGTGGGGAACAGCTGTGCCCCCTGTCCCTGACCTGGGTAGACCTGGGTTTTCTCAGAAGGGGCAGGGGGAGTGCCGAATGTGCGATCGTCGCTGGAACGGCCCCCCGTGGTCACATCGGCGTCAACAGCCGGAGAGTTATCCACAGATCGTCAGACCTTTTCCTCATCTGTGGACGACGCTGTGGATAACTTAGGGGCAGAGCTTGACAGCGACCGGTCCGCCGGCTCCGCCGCCGGCCGCCGCTACTTCCACTGGGTGGAGACGGCGAAGCCGCCGGCGATGAAGCCGAAGCCGACCACGATGTTCCAGTTCCCGAGCGACTTCACGGGAAGCGTTCCGTCGGTGACGTAGAAGACGACGATCCACGCCAGTCCGATCAGGAACAGCGCCAGCATCACGGGAGCCACCCAGCTGCGGTTGGTCAGCTTGATGCTGGTCGCCTGCTTCGAGGACGGCGGAGGCGTGAAGTCGGCCTTCTTGCGGATACGTGACTTCGGCACGAGGGACTCTCCTGTCGATGCGCTGCGTGACCGCGCAGGGGAACTGTGGCTGGCGCCGGCGGGGGGATGGGGGGACCTGTTCCTCCCCCGGGCGTCCGTTAGCGTAGTCCTTCCGCGGCGCCTGAAGGGTAAGGGTACGTTGAGCAATTCCGCCGACTCCCCCGGTGGGCCGGTCCGTCGCCCGTGGTGGCGACCGGTCCGCCTGCTGAGCGCTGCCGTGTTCGCGCTCGCCGGAATGATCTTCGTCACCAGTTTCAACACGGCCAAGGGCACCAACCTCCGGACCGACGACTCGCTGCTGAAGCTCTCCGACCTGATCGAGCAGCGCAGCCACGAGAACGCCGAACTCGACCGGTCCACCTCGGCGCTCCGCAGGGACGTCGACGCACTCGCCAGACGCGACGACGGCTCCACCGAGGCCGAGGACGAGAAGCTCAGGGCGCTGGAGGTGGCCGCGGGAACCGAGAAGCTCGGCGGCCGGGCGGTCTCCGTCACTCTCAATGATGCCCCTCCGAACGCCCAGGCGGCACCCGGCTACCCGGAACCCCAGGCCAACGACCTCGTCATCCACCAGCAGGATCTGCAGGCCGTGGTCAACGCCCTCTGGCAGGGCGGCGCCCGGGGCATCCAGGTCATGGACCAGCGGCTGATCTCCACCAGTGCCGTCCGCTGCGTGGGCAACACGCTGATCCTGCAGGGACGGGTCTACTCGCCGCCGTACAAGGTGACGGCCGTCGGCGACCCGGACCGGCTCAGGCAGGCGCTGACCGCCTCCCCCGCGATCCAGAACTACCAGCTGTACGTGAAGGCGTACGGGCTGGGCTGGAAAGTCGACGAGCGCGAGGCGGTGACTCTCCCGGGCTACTCGGGCACAGTGGATCTCCACTACGCCAAGCCCGCCCAGTAGTCCCCGGGAGGCCGGCCCGTGTCGGTGCGACTGATCGTCCGGACACTCAGTGAGATCTGCATCACCATCGGCGCCGTGATCGTCCTGTTCGTGGCGTACGTGCTGTTCTGGACCGGCGTGACGGCCGAGGGCGCGACGGACGGCGAGATCGTCCGCCTCCAGGAGGAGTGGGCCCGGCAGCCGGTGGCGACCTCGCCCGGACCGGAGCAGACCGGTCCCGGAGCCCCGCCCGCGCCCCCACCGGACCCGGCTCCGCGGACGGCGAAGCCGTATGCGAGCGGCAGGCCCTTCGCGGTCATGTACGTCCCGCGCTTCGGCACGGGCTGGGCCTGGCCGGTGCTGGAGGGCACCGGGGCGGCGACGCTGAGGAAGGGGCTCGGGCACTACGCGGGCAGCGCCCGGCTCGGCGCGACGGGGAACTTCTCGGTGGCCGGACACCGCCGCACCCACGGGGATCCGTTCAAGGACTTCCCGCGGCTGCGCCCCGGGGACGCCGTCGTCCTCAACGACGGGACGAGATGGTTCACCTACCGGATACGGAACAAGCCGTACCGGACCGTGCCCGGCGACGTGGGGGTCGTCGCCCCGGTACCGGTGAAGTCAGGGTTCGACGGGCCGGGCCGCTATCTGACCCTCACCACCTGCGATCCGGAGTGGGGCAGCAGCCACCGGCTGGTCGTGTGGGCGCACCTCGACGCCACTCAGCCGGTGACCCGCGGCGAACCGGAAGCTTTCCACAGCTGACCCACAGGTCCCCCGCGCCCTTTAATCTGGTCACGTACCGAAGGGAAAGGGACGGCATGTACGGCTGGATCTGGCGGCATCTGCCGGGCAACGCGTGGGTGCGGGCGGTCATCTCGCTCGTGCTGGTCCTCGCGGTCGTGTACGGGCTCTTCCAGTACGTGTTCCCCTGGGCGGAGCCCCTGCTTCCGTTCAACGATGTGACGGTGGACGGCCAGTGAGCGCGCGGATTCTCGTCGTCGACAACTACGACAGCTTCGTCTTCAACCTCGTCCAGTACCTGTACCAGCTGGGCGCGCAGTGCGAGGTCGTGCGCAACGACCAGGTGTCCACGGCCCATGCCCAGGACGGCTTCGACGGGGTGCTGCTGTCGCCGGGACCGGGCGCGCCCGAACAGGCCGGGGTGTGCATCGACATGGTCCGTCACTGCGCCGCCACCGGCGTGCCCGTCTTCGGAGTCTGCCTCGGCATGCAGGCGATGGCCGTGGCCTACGGAGGGGTGGTCGACCGGGCGCCCGAGCTGCTCCACGGCAAGACCTCGCTCGTACGGCACGAGGGGAAGGGCGTGTTCGCCGGGCTGCCCTCTCCCTTCACGGCCACCCGCTACCACTCGCTGGCGGCGGAGCCGGCGACCGTGCCGGACGAGCTCGAGGTCACGGCCCGTACGCAGGACGGCATCATCATGGGCCTGCGCCATCGGCGGCAGCCGGTGGAGGGTGTGCAGTTCCACCCCGAGTCCGTGCTCACGGAGCACGGCCATCTGATGCTGGCCAACTGGCTGGCCGAATGCGGCGACACGGGCGCGGTGGGCCGATCGGCGGGGCTCGCGCCGGTGGTGGGCAAGGCCCTGGCGTGAGCGGCGAGGGGGGACCGCCGTGGTACCGCGCTCCGGAGGTTCCCGGACAGCGCGAGCCCCAGCAGTCCGCGCCGCAGGAGTGGCCCGGCGACGGCCAGTACCCCGCAGCGGCGTACCAGGAGGACTGGTACGGACAGCAGGCGTACCCCGAGGCGGGGGAGCGGTCCCAGGACCGGGCCCGCCACCCGACCGGGACCGTGGCGGACTCCGGGTACCCGGCTCGACCGGACCGGGGAGCGGACCATCCCACCGCGGCCGTGCCCTCGCCGTTCTTCCCTTCCGGGGAGTTCTTCCCGCCCGATGACGACCCGGGTGCGGGACCACGGACGCCCGGCACCGGCCCGTCGGAACCAGGGCTGCCCACCGGGGGCCGCGCCGAGCGCCGCAAGGCGGCCAAGGCGCGGGGACGGGGCCGCAGGCGCCGGGCACCGAGCGCCCCGCCCCCGACGCCGAGGCCCTCGGAGACGGGCGCTCCGCTCTCCCGCGTGGAGGCGCGACGGGCTGCCCGGGCGGCCAAGGACAGCCCGGCCGTGATCGCCAGCCGCGCGTTCGGTGAGCTGTTCATCACCATCGGCGTGCTGATGCTGCTGTTCGTCACGTACCAGCTGTGGTGGACCAACATCCTGGCCGGCCAGCAGGCCAACGCCGCGGCGAGCAAGATCCAGGACGAGTGGGCGAAGGGCCGGGCCCCCGGCGCGTTCGAGCCGGGCCAGGGGTTCGCCATCATGCACATCCCCAAGCTCGACGTCGTCGTGCCGATCGCCGAGGGCATCGACAAGCACCGGGTGCTGGACCGCGGGATGGTCGGCCACTACGCCGAGGGCAGGCTCAAGACGGCGATGCCCGAGGACCGGCAGGGCAACTTCGCGGTCGCCGGGCACCGCAACACCCACGGCGAACCGTTCCGGTACATCAACCGGCTCACGCAGGGCGACCCGATCGTCGTCGAGACCCAGGACACGTACTACACGTACGAGATGCGGAGCATCCTGCCGCAGACCGCGCCGTCGAACATCGGGGTGATCGCCCCCGTGCCGGCCGGCTCCGGCTTCACCGGGCCCGGCCGGTACATCACGCTGACCACGTGCACACCCGAGTTCACGAGTACGTACCGCATGATCGTGTGGGGCAAGATGGTGGACGAACGTCCGCGCAGCAAGGGCAAGCCGGACGCGCTCGTCGGCTGACGGACGGGCGCGGTCCGGACGACGGAAACCAGGGACCGAAACAGGGACAGGTGCAGTGGCACGTGCGCGCAGCCGGATCGCCGGCGTCATCAGTGTCTTCGGCGAGCTGCTGATCACCGCGGGGCTGGTGCTGGCCCTCTTCGTCGCCTACTCGCTGTGGTGGACGAACGTCCTCGCCGACCGCGAGGCCGCGGAGCAGGGCGAGCGCGTCCGCGACCGCTGGGCCGGGGGGCCCGGCGCGCTGGACACCAAGGACGGCATCGGCTTCCTGCACGTTCCCGCCATGGACGACGGCGAGATCCTGGTCAGGGAGGGCACCGATCCCAGGACCCTCAACCACGGGGTGGCGGGCTACTACGTCGACCCCATCAAGTCGGCGCTGCCGTCCGACAAGCAGGGCAACTTCACGCTGGCCGCGCACCGGGACGGCCACGGCGCCAGGTTCCACAACATCCACAAGATCAAGACGGGTGACTCGATCGTCTTCGAGACCGTCGACACCTGGTACGTCTACAAGGTCTTCAACGACCTCAAGGAGACCTCCAAGTACAACGTGGACGTGCTCCAGCCCGTCCCGAAGGAGTCGGGCAGGACGAAGCCCGGCCGCTACATCACGCTGACGACCTGCACGCCCATCTACACCTCGGACTACCGCTACATCGTGTGGGGCGAGCTGGAGCGCACGGAGAAGGTCGACCGGGACCGCACACCGCCGGCGGAACTGCGGCAGTCGTGAGGGAGGCCGCCGGGGGCGCGGCACGCTGAACGCGCGGCTCCGCGGGGCCCGGTTCTCGCCATCGCGGGGCGCCGGGGAGGGCGGCGCTGCGCGGCCCCGTGGCCTGGTCGCTGCGCGACACGAGGGTTCCCGCCGCGGCCGCTCGCGGTAGGTGGCAGGCGGTTCTCGCCGCCCGTGACCTCGGGACCCCGGCCGCGCGGCTCGGAGGGCGCCCCGAGACGCGTCCCGGCTGCCGCGGGGACGCCCGCCGGACACCGGAAAGCCCCGGCACCTGACGAAGGGTGCCGGGGCTTCCACGGTCTGACGGGACGTCCACCCCGCGGTGGAGCGGGCGCCGCGGTGGGCGGGGGCCTGGTGCCGCGTCAGGCGACGTCTGCCCCGTCGACGGGCAAACCCTGCCTGACGCGCACTAGTCGTCGCGGCCGCCGATGAAGCCTCCCCCGCCGTTGCCGCCTCCGCGGTTGTCCCCGTCACCGCCGGGGATGGCGAGCAGCACGACCTGGGTCTGGGCGGGGTCTCCCTGGGTGCCGGGCTGCGGGCTCTGCTGGATCACCCGGGCGTTGTCGTTCTGGTCGCCCTGCACCTGGATGTTGGTGTAGCCGGCCTGCTGCAGGATGGCCTTGGCTTCGCCCACGGTGCGGTTGCGTACCTCGGGCATCTGGACCTGCGGCGTCTGCGGGCCCTTGGAGACCTTCAGGGTGATCGTGATGCCCTTGGGCTCCCTGGACCCCGCGGTCGGGTCCTGCGCGATGATCTGCCCCGCCGGCTCGGCGCCGTCGACGTCCTGCCGCACGACCGTGTACCCGAGGGTCGTCAGCTGCTGGTTGGCCTGGTCGAACTGCTGGCCCACCACGTCCGGCACGGGCTTGGTGGCCTGCTTGGCGACCTTCAGGGTGACGGTCTCGCCCTTCTCCACCCGGGTGCCGCCCTCGGGGTCCTGCTCGACCACCGTGCCGGCCTCCTGGTCGGACTCCACCGACTCGGTCTCGACCTCGAAGCCCTTGTCCTTCAGCTCCTTGACGGCGTCCTCTTCGGAGTCCTTCGTGACATCGGGGACCTTGACCAGCGGGGCCCCCTCGGAGACGACCACCTGGACGGTGTCGCCCTGGTCCATCAGGCCGCTGTCCGGCGTCTGGCTGCAGACGCTGCCCTTGGGCTGGTCGCAGCGAGCCGTGTCGGACTGGACCACCTCGACCTTGGCGTTCGCGCCGAGCTGCTTGGCCTCCTCGAACGTCTTGCCGACCAGTTTCGGCACGTCGACCTTGCCGCCGCCGGCGTTCTCCCCGAACACCGCCTTGCCGATCAGGATCGCGCCGAGAAGCACCAGGATGCCCGCGACGACGAGCAGGATGGTGGAGGTGTTGGACTTCTTCTGGCGCCGGCGGTCCGGGCGGTCGTCGTACCCGCCGAATCCGCCGTCGTCCGGATTCATGGGCGGCAGCATCGACGTCTGGCCGCCCGGGTCCGACTGGCGCATCGCGGCCGTCGGCTGCTCGCCGCCGCGCCCCTGCTGCGAGCCGTATGCGCCGCCGTAGCCGACGGCACCCATCGCGGCCGTCGCCGCGACCGGCTGGCCGTCGAGGCACGCCTCGATGTCGGCCCGCATCTCGTCGGCGGACTGGTAGCGGTAGTCCGGGTCCTTGACCAGGGCCTTCAGGACGATCGCGTCCATCTCGGGCGTGATCTCGGGGTCGAAGACGCTCGGCGCCTGCGGCTCCTCCCGGACGTGCTGGTAGGCGACCGCCACGGGGGAGTCCCCGACGAACGGCGGCCGTACCGTCAGCAGCTCGTAGAGCAGGCAGCCGGTGGAGTACAGGTCGGACCGGGCGTCCACCTGCTCGCCCTTGGCCTGCTCCGGGGAGAGGTACTGGGCGGTGCCGATCACGGCCGCGGTCTGGGTCATGGTCATGCCCGCGTCGCCCATGGCGCGGGCGATGCCGAAGTCCATCACCTTGACCTGGCCGGTGCGCGTCAGCATGACGTTCGCCGGCTTGATGTCGCGGTGCACGATGCCGTTGCGGTGCGAGTACTCGAGGGCCTGGAGGATGCCGATGGTCATCTCGAGCGTGCGCTCGGGCAGCAGCTTCCGTCCGGAGTGCAGCAGCTCTCTGAGCGTGGAGCCGTCCACGTACTCCATCACGATGTACGGGATGGAGACGCCGTCCACGTAGTCCTCGCCGGTGTCGTACACGGCGACGATCGCAGGGTGATTCAGCGAGGCGGCCGACTGGGCCTCACGGCGGAACCGGGCTTGGAAGGACGGGTCACGGGCGAGGTCGACCCGCAGCGTCTTCACGGCAACGGTGCGACCGAGTCTGGTGTCGTGGGCGAGGTAGACCTCGGCCATGCCACCACGGCCGAGCACCGAGCCCAGCTCGTACCGGCCGCCGAGGCGACGCGGCTCTTCCATAACTGTTCCAGCCCTCTCCGTCAGTCCCGACCGCACCCGTGTGTGTGCTCCGGCGGTGTGCTGTTCGCGCATACGCTACCGGCCACCGGGCTCATCATCCGCCCATGGCCGGGACCTGATACGCGACCGGTATCGCATTGTGCGGGTATGAGGCGGGAAGAGGCCAGGTCAGTGACATCCGTCACTCCTTGCCGTCGAGCACCGCCTTCATCACGTCACGCGCGATGGGAGCGGCCAGCCCGCCACCGCTGATGTCGTCCCGCGCGATGCCGCTGGAGTCCTCCACGACCACGGCGACCGCGACCGGCGAACCGTTGTCGGTCTTGGCGTAGGAGATGAACCAGGCGTAGGGGCGCTTGCTGTTGCCGACACCGTGCTGGGCGGTACCGGTCTTGCCGCCGACGGTGACGCCCTTGATCTGCGCCTTGGTGCCGGTGCCCTGGTCGACGACGTTCTCCATCATCTGCTGGAGGAGCTGCGCGTTCTCCTGCGAGACCGGGCGGCTCATCTCCTCCGGCTCGAAGGTCTGGATGACGTCCAGGTCCGGCGCCCGCAGCTGGTCGATCATGTACGGCTTCATCAGCTTGCCGTCGTTGGCGATCGCCGCGGTGACCATGGCCATCTGCAGCGGCGTGGCGGCCGTGTCGAACTGGCCGATCGAGGACAGTGCGTTGCCTCCGCGGTCCATGGTCTTGTTGTAGACGGAAGCGGAGGCCCGGACCGGGGTGTCGATCTCGGCGTTGTTGAAGCCGAACTTCTGGGCCGTCTCCACCATCTTGTCCCGGGACACCTTGTCACCGAGATTGGCGAAGACGGAGTTGCAGGACACCTCCATGGCCGCGTTGAGGCTCGCCTTCTCGCAGTTGCCGTGCGAGTTCTTCATCGGCGTCCGCGACAGCGGGATGATGTACGGCTCGGGTGTGTCGGTCGGCGCGTCGATGTCCTCGACCACGCCGTTCTCCAGCGCGGCCGCCGCGGTGACGACCTTGAACGTGGAGCCGGGCGGGTAGGTCTCGCGCAGCGCGCGGTTCACCATCGGCTTGTCTTTGTCGGTGAGCAGCTTCTGGCGGTTCTCCGAGTCCTCGAGGGAGTTGCCCGCGAAGACCGACGGGTCGTACGACGGCGTCGAGGCCAGCGCCAGGATCCTCCCGGTCTGCGGGTCGATCGCCGCGACGGCGCCCTTCTTGTCGCCGAGGCCCTTGAACGCGGCCTCCTGGGCCTTGCCGTCCAGGGTGGTGACGACGTCGCCGCCCTTCTTCTTCTCGCCCGTGAACATCGCCATCGTGCTGTCGAAGAACAGCCGGTCGTCGTTGCCGGTAAGGATCCCGTCCTCGAGCTTCTCGATCTGGTTGGCGTCGAAGGCCTGGGAGGCGAAGCCGGTGACCGGAGCCCACATGGGGCCGTTCGTGTAGGTGCGCTTGTACTTGAAGTCGCTGCCCTTGGTCTCGACCGAGCCGGTGATGGGCTTGCCGTCGACGATGATGTTGCCGCGCTCGTAGGCGTAGCGCTCGATCTGGACCCGGCGGTTGAGCTTGTGCGTGTTGAGCTCGTCCGCGCGGACGTACTGGAGCCAGTTGTCCCGGATGAGCAGGGCGAGGACCAGGATGCCGCAGAAGAGCGCGATGCGGCGCAGGGGCTTGTTCACGGTCGGACCACCTGGGTCATCTCGGCATCGGGGGACGGGGCGGGAGCCGGCGCCGGGCGGCGCGCGGTGTCGCTGATACGGATGAGGATGCCGATCAGGGCCCAGTTGGCGATCACGGACGAGCCACCGGCCGCGAGGAACGGCATGGTCATACCGGTCAGCGGGATGAGTCCCATCACTCCGCCGGCCACGACGAAGACCTGGAGGGCGAAGGCGCCGGACAGGCCGACCGCGAACAGCTTGCCGAACGGGTCGCGGGCGGCCAGGGCCGTGCGGATGCCCCGCTCGATGATCAGTCCGTACAGCAGCAGGAACGCCATGACGCCGGTCAGGCCGAGTTCCTCGCCGACGGTGGCGAAGATGAAGTCGGAGTTGGCGGCGAAGCTGATCAGGTCGGAGTTGCCCTGGCCGAGACCGGTGCCAAGGGTGCCGCCGGCGCCGAAGGACATCAGGACCTGGGTCATCTGGTCGCAGGCGTTGATCATGTTGGACCCCTCGGGCGCGGTCTCCAGGCACCCGAAGGGGTCGAGCCAGGCGGCGACGCGGGACTGCACATGGCTCGCGAACTGCGCGACGACCACGGCACCGCCCGCCGACATCAGCAGGCCCATGACGATCCAGCTCGTCCGCTCGGTGGCCACGTAGAGCATGACCACGAACATGCCGAAGAACAGCAGCGAGGTCCCGAGGTCGTTCTCGAAGACCAGGATGAGCAGGCTCATCGCCCAGATCGTGAGGATCGGGCCGAGGTCGCGGCCGCGCGGCAGGTACAGGCCCATGAACCGCCGGCTCGCCAGGGCGAGCGCGTCCCTCTTCACCATCAGATAGCCGGAGAAGAAGACGGCGATCACGATCTTCGCGAACTCACCGGGCTGGATGGAGAACCCGCCCACCCGGATCCAGATCTTCGCGCCGAAGACGTCGGCTCCGAGACCCGGCACGAGCGGCAGGAGCAGCAGGACCAGTGCCGCCGCCATCGAGATGTACGTGAAGCGCTGGAGGACCCGGTGGTCCTTCAGGATCATCAGGACGCCGACGAACAGGGCGATGCCGAGCGCCGAGTACATGAGCTGGTTCGTCGCCTGCGGGGCGAAGTCGGCACGCGCGTTCAGCCGCGGCGACTGGTCCAGCCGCCAGATCAGCACCAGCCCCAGCCCGTTGAGCAGCGTCGCCAGGGGCAGCAGCAGCGGGTCCGCGTACCGGGCGAACTTCCGCACCACGATGTGGGCGACGCTCGCCATCAGCCCGAGGCCGAGCCCGTAGCCGAGCATCCCGGACGGTACCTCGCCGTCGAGCGCGAGGCCCACGTTGAGGTACGCGAACACCGGGATCGCGACGGCGAAGGCGAGCAGCACGAGCTCGGTGTTGCGGCGGCTCGGTGCGTCGATCGCGCCGATGGTGGTGGTGTTGGTGACAACGCTCATGGTGGAGAAAGGCCCCCCTACGGGTGCTTACTGCTTGCCGCAGTTCGAGGCCAGCTTCTGCTCCTCCTCCGAGAGGGTGGGGCCCGGAGAGGGAGACGCTGCGGTCGGCTTGGTCTGGGCGGACTGGGTCGAGGGATTGGTGCCGGTCGTTCCGCCGGCCTGGCCCTCGCCCGGTGGCGTGCTCGCGGCACGGTCCACGGCGGCCCGGCGCTCCTCGTCCTTCTTGCACACGGCGGCCTGGGCGCCGAGCTTCTGGATCTTGTCGCGGGCATCGCCGAGGCTGCCCTCGGTGATGGTCTCCTTCACCTGCTTCTGCTGGTAGGGCGGCAGGTACTTGAGTTCGATCTCGGGGTGGTCCTTCTCCACCTTCGAGAGCGAGACCCAGGCGAGGTCCTGGCTGATGCCCCGGTACAGCGCGACGTGGTCGTCGTTGGCGCCGACGTAGTACTGCGTCTGCGTCCAGCGGTATCCGCCGTATCCACCGGCGCCGACGACTCCCAGCGCGAGAGCGATGAGGAAGGATCTCTTCAGCCACTTCCGGCCGCGGCGTGGCTTGACGAAGTCCTCGTCCGTGTAAGTGCCGTAGCCGCCCTCCGGCGGCATCCCGTCGTAGCCGACGTCGTCGCCGCTCCCGGGGGGACCGAACCCGCCTGCCGAGGGCGGCGGGGCGGACCGTCCGAGGCCGGAAGCGCGGCCAGCCGGGGTCTGCATCGCCCCTCCGTCGCCCAGCTGCGCCTGGTTCTCGGCGACCGCGCCGACGACGACCGGGGTGTCGCTGAGGGCGCCGGCGAGGGTGTCGCCGGTGTCCGTGTCGAGCACGTCCGCGACGATGCAGGTGATGTTGTCGGGGCCTCCGCCGCGCAGGGCGAGCTGGATCAGCTCCTGCACGGTCTCCTGGGGGCCCTGGTAGCTGGCGAGGGCGTCCTCCAGCGTCTGGTGGGACACCACCCCGGACAGCCCGTCGGAGCAGATCAGATAGCGGTCGCCGGGCCGCACCTCGCGGATGGAGAGATCGGGCTCCACGTGGTCGCCGCTGCCCAGCGCGCGCATCAGCAGGGCCCGCTGCGGGTGGGTGGTGGCCTCCTCCTCGGTGATCCGGCCCTCGTCGACCAGCCGCTGCACCCAGGTGTGGTCCTGGGTGATCTGGGTCAGCACGCCGTCGCGGAGCAGGTACGCACGGGAGTCGCCGACATGCACCAGACCGAGCCGCTGTCCGGTCCACAGCAGCGCGGTCAGCGTGGTGCCCATGCCCTCGAGCTGGGGGTCCTCCTCGACCATCACGCGCAGCTGCTCGTTCGCCCGCTGCACGGCGGACCCGAGCGAGGTGAGGATGTCCGAGCCGGGGATGTCGTCGTCGAGCTGGACCAGCGTGGAGATGACCTCCGACGAGGCGACCTCACCCGCCGCCTGACCGCCCATACCGTCGGCGATCGCGAGAAGACGCGGGCCGGCGTAGCCGGAGTCCTCGTTGCCCTCCCGGATCATGCCCTTGTGCGATCCGGCGGCGAAGCGCAGTGACAGACTCATGCGCACCTGCCCTGTCGACGCTGCCTCGGGGTACAGCCGGTCTCGAGCCACACTGCCCACCCTCCGGTCGGGAGCCTGCCCCGGTCCCTCGCCGGGACCGCTGCGGGGTCCTCCGTGCGGACCGCCGCGGCTCGCTCGCTCCGCTCGCTCATTGTCGTACTACTTCCGCAGCTCGATGACGGTCTTGCCGATACGGATCGGCGCGCCCGGCGGAATCGGTGTCGGGGTGGTGAGGCGGGTCCGGTCGAGATAGGTGCCGTTGGTGGACCCGAGGTCCTCGACGATCCACTGGCCGTCACGGTCCGGGTAGATCCTGGCATGCCGGCTGGAGGCGTAGTCGTCGTCCAGCACGATGGTGGAGTCGTGCGCACGGCCCAGCGTGATCGTCTGACCCTGCAGCGCGACCGTGGTGCCGGTGAGGGAGCCCTCGGTGACGACCAGCTTCGTGGGCGCCCCCCTGCGCTGGCGCTGCTGCGGAGGCGCGGCGGGCTGGCGGGCGGCCTGCGGCGGCCGCGCGTCGGCGTTGCGGCGCGAGCCGCGCTGCGTGACGCGGGTACCGAACAGGTCGCTACGGATGACCTGGACGGCCACGATGACGAACAGCCACAGAACGGCCAGGAAACCCAGCCGCATGACCGTCAGGGTCAGCTCTGACATTGCCCCCGCTTCACCCTTCGGCTTGCCGGTAAACGATGGTGGTGCTGCCCACGACGATCCGCGAGCCGTCGCGGAGCGTAGCGCGGGTGGTGTGCTGCCCGTCCACCACGATGCCGTTGGTGGACCCGAGATCCTGGATCGTCGAGGGCGTTCCGGTCCGGATCTCGCAGTGCCGGCGGGAGACGCCGGGGTCGTCGATCCGCACGTCGGCGTCGGTGCTGCGGCCCAGCACCATCGTCGGGCGGGAGATCTGGTGGCGTGTGCCGTTGATCTCGATCCAGCGGCGCACCTGGGTGCCCGGCATCGGACCGGACCCCGTCGGACGCCCGCCGGGGGCTGCTCCCGGGCCGGGCCCGCCCCCGCCGGGCGGCGGGGCGGACGGCATGGGAGGCGCACCGGCAGGAGGGTAGCCGTAGCCGCCGCGCTGGGGCCCCTGCCCGGCGCCCGCGTGACCCGCTCCCGGGCCCGCGGAGGCGTGGTCGGGCGACTGTGACGTACTCGACGCGAGGGTGCGGCTGCGCACCCGGTACAGACCGGTGTCGAGGTCGTCGGCCTTCTCCAGATGGACCTTGATCGGTCCCATGAAGGTGTAGCGCTGCTGCTTGGCGTAGTCCCGGACCAGGCCGGAGAGCTCGTCGCCGAGCTGGCCGGAGTAGGGGCTGAGACGCTCGTAGTCGGGCGCGCTCAGCTCCACGATGAAGTCGTTGGGGACGACCGTGCGGTCCCGGTTCCAGATGGTCGCGTTGTTGTCGCACTCGCGCTGGAGGGCGCCCGCGATCTCGACCGGCTGGACCTCGGACTTGAAGACCTTGGCGAAGGTGCCGTTGACCAGGCCTTCGAGCCGCTGCTCGAAACGCTTCAGAACTCCCATGGGGCACCTCCTCCGTCGGTGTCGTCCTGGTACTGCTTACTGATCGTATCCACGCGTCGGGAAATCGGCTGGTTCCCCTTGTCTGCCCCGTCGATGAGTGTCACCTCTCACACGGATCGTAGAGGCGGCCTCCTGCCAGTGTCCCGCACCCGGGGTGCGCCCCGGGGGAGCGGGGGGAGATGCACCCCGGGAGGAGTGCCGGCGGCCGCGCTGCGCTTCCTGGCCCGTCCCTCTCCGGTTGTCCGTGTCCTCGTCTTCCAGCCCTGCGTCTTCATCGTGGTTCGTCCTTCCCCGGGACCGGCCTCCTTCTTCCCCGGGGCCGAGCTCACTCTTCCTCCTCTTCCTCCTCCGCCGCTCCTCCGCTGCTGCGCTCCCGCCGTCGCTGTCCCCTCAACGCCGCGAGGTGCCGCGAGGTGGCGCGAGGGTGCCCGCGCCGCGACTCTGCCGGGGAACTCCTGCCCGGGGCTTCGCCGAGGACGACGGCCGCGGAACCGGCACCAGGCACCAGAACCGGCACCAGGCACCAGAACCGGCACCAGGCACCAGAACCGGCACCAGGCACCAGAACCGGCACCAGGCACCAGAACCGGCACCGGGTACCGGAACCGGTACCGGAACCGCGGCCGGTCCCGGTACCCGTCCCCGTGCTCCCAGGGCCGGTCCGGTACCCGTCACGTGGCCTCGGCGCGCGACCGCCGTTGTGCCGCCGCCGGGCCCGATCGCGGTACGAAGCGTGCCGCGGCAGGCGTCCGCCGTCCTCCTCCGCTGCCGGAAGCCCCCTGAAACAACGGATGTGAATCCACCCTCCGCAGCGTGCTAATCTTCTGCATGTCGCCAGGCGCTCGCACCGAATGAGTGAGAGACACGGCGGCAGCACCCAAATGCGCGGGTGGCGGAATAGGCAGACGCGCTGGATTCAGGTTCCAGTGCCCGCAAGGGCGTGGGGGTTCAACTCCCCCCTCGCGCACCAAGAGAAACCGACGAAACGGGTTCTCACCGGACGAAAGTCCTGGTGGGGGCCCGTTTCGCGTTGAGTCGTGCCACCACGGTCCTCGTGGGCCCGATCAGCCCGGATGGGCTCCTTGTGTGCTTTGTCTCTGCTGGCTGTCCCTGGTCTTCCCTGGGCGTCCCCGGTCACCGCGACCCGTCGTGCGGCTTCCGCGCCCTTCGTTCGGCCTCCGCACCCTTCGTCGTACGGGAGCGCGACGAAAGTGGGCAGTGGTGGAGCCCGTGGCTGCCTAGGGTGCGGTCGTGGACGCGTCATCGAGGATATGGGCGGGTGTGCGGGCGGGCGGTAGATGGCTGGCGCCCCCGGAGCAGTGGTCCCGGCGCAGGTTCGCGGGTGAGGCGACCGCCGCGCTGACGCTCGCCGCGCTGGCCGCGGGGCTGGGGCGGCTGCTGGGGGCGTCCGTGACGGTCATCGGGGCCGAGGCGGTCGCGATCGTCGTCCTGTCGCTGTTGCGGCGGAGGCTGCCGGCGACGGTGCTGGCGCTGACCGCCGCGCTGACGCCGGTCGGCAACGCCTTCCTCCCGCTGATGATGGCCGCCGGCTGGTCGGCCGGGCGCCGGATCACCGGAGCGAGCCGGGCCGCGGCCGCCTTCGCCGGTGCGTACGCGCTCTGTGTCGCCGTCGCGCTCGTCGACACCTGGTCGGCCTCGTCCGCACTGCCCCTGGTGCTGCTCACCACTCTCTCCTTCCTCGCGGTGGCGGTCGTGCCCGGCCTGGCGAGCCGGTACTGGACACAGCGGCGCACCCTTCTGCACACGCTGCGGGAACGCAACAGCCAGCTGCTGCGCGAGCGCGCCATGGTCGCCGGCCAGGCCCGGCTGAGGGAGCGGCAGCGCATCGCGCAGGACATGCACGACAGCCTCGGGCACCGGCTGGCACTCATCTCCGTGCACACCGGAGCCCTGGAGGTCGACCGCGAACTCACGCCGCGCCAGCGCGAGGTGGTCGCGGTGCTGCGGGAGGCGTCGGTGACCGCCATGCACGAGCTGCGCGAGGTCGTCGGGATCCTCAGGGACGGGGTGGAGGCGCCAGCGCCCGCCTCGGGGGACGGGACGGGCCGGGCCGCCCGTGGTACGGCCGGTGTCGCGGCGCTCGTCGAGGCGTCCAGGGCCGCGGGGAACGCGGCGGAGCTGACGTACTCCGGTGAGGCCAGGCCGCTCTCCGCGGCCGCCGACCACGCGGCCTATCGCATCGTCCAGGAGGCCCTCACCAATGCCTACAAGCACGCACCCGGTGCGCCGATCACGGTGGACCTGCGGTGGGAACCGGACTCCCTGGTCGTCGAGATCGTCAACGGGGCGGCCTCCCACGCCACCGGCGAAGTGGTCAGCGGTGGGCAGGGACTGACCGGGCTGCACGAGCGCGCCCGGCTGGTCGGGGGCATGGTGCACGCCGGTCCGGTCGCGGACGGCGGCTTCCGAGTGGCCGGAGTCCTGCCGTACGGCGCCGGGGAGGCAGCACCGGTCGTCGACGCGGCGGACGGCCCAAGGCGGCGGCCGGCGGAAGCACCTTCCGGGAACGGCCCTTGGGCCGTGCACCGGACCCTTCCGGAGAGGGAGTGGGCGGCCCACGGGAGCATCGGGCACAGCAGATCCGGGGGGATCGTCCTGGGATGCGGGATCGCGCTGGGCGCGGTGGTGCTGCTCGGGGTCGCCGTTCTCGTGGGGGTGTTCTTCCTGGTCGGCTCCCTCGACAAGAGCATGATCGAGCCGTCCGAGTACGAGGCGATCGAGGTTGGAGCGGCGGAGAAGACCGTGCGGGAGCGGCTGCCGAGCGGTGGCACGATCGCCACTGCGGGGCTGGACGCCAAGGGACCGAAGGAGCCGGAGGGTTCACGGTGCCTGGTGCTGATGTCCTCCGAGCCGGGTCAGAGCCTGGCGTCGGAGCCGGTGTTCCGGTTCTGCTTCAAGGACGGCAAGCTGGTCGAGAAGAAGTCCTACGAGGTCAAGCGCTAGGCAGGGCGCTCAAAGCAGCAAAGGGGGGCCTGTGGCCGGTTCGCCGATCAGGGTCGTGGTCGCCGACGACGAGCCGCTGATACGGGCCGGAATCCGGATGATCCTCACCTCGGACCCGGGGATCGAGGTCGTGGCCGAAGGGGGCAACGGCCGTGAGGCCGTCGAGCTGGCGCGGGCGCACCGGGCGGACGTGGTGCTGCTCGACATCCAGATGCCGGTTATGGACGGGCTGACCGCGCTGCCCGAGCTGTGCCGCGCGGTCCCTACGGCACGCGTCATCGTGCTCACGACCTTCGGCGAGAGGGACAACGTGCTGCGGGCGCTGGAGCGTGGCAGCGCGGGGTTCCTCCTCAAGGACACCGCTCCGGCGGAGCTCATCAGGGCCGTCCGGGCGGCGGCCGCCGGGGATGCCTATCTCTCGCCCGCCGCCACGCGCCATGTTGTGGAGCGGCTGGCCTCGGGGCGGTCCGGGACGCGCGACGAGGAGGCAAGGACCAGGGTCGCGGCGCTGAGCGCACGTGAGCGCGAGGTGCTGGCGCTGCTGGGGGAAGGACTGTCCAACGCGGACGCCGGGCGTCGGCTGCACATGAGCGAGGCGACGGTGAAGACCTATGTGAGCCGGATCCTGGCCAAGCTCGACTGCGAGAACCGGGTGCAGGCGGCGCTGATGGCGCGGGACGCGGGGCTGTAGACCCGGGGCGGGCCCCCGGGGCGGACTTCGCAGGCAGTCCCATGCCTCGGTCCCGCCGGGGCGCCGCCGAGGTTTCACGTGGAACATCGGCAGGAATCGGCAGGAAACGCGGACTCCTGGCGCCTCCTCGCACGGACGGCCGCCGCCGGATCCCGGCCTTCCCGGGCGGCTTTCCCCAGCCCCCAGCCCCCCAGCCCGCAGCCCGCAGCCCGTGCCGTGCCGCGGCGCGCGCGGCTGTCGAATCCGGGGTCCGGGGTCCGGGGTCCGGGGTCCGGGGTTTGGGGTCCGGGGTCCGGTGACGTACCCGGTGCGCGAATGCCCGCACAGTCGGGATATTCGGGGTGCCATGGAGCCGGCCGTGCCGATATCCACACGGAGGCCGGCGGGGCTGGAACGTCGAGAGCCGGTTTTCCACAGGGGGAGACGGCGACCTTGTCCGACGGTACGGTCATGGGCACTTGATGTTGAACGACAGCGGGGGAGGCGGTCACACCATGAGTGAGGCCGAAGCGGTGGCGTACCGGCGGACGGTGCCGGAGGAGGCGCGCATACCGGAGGTCACGGGCTTCGCCCGCCGGGTGCCGGGCGGCGTGCCGGACTCCCCCAAGCGGGACGGCAAGGCCCTGCGCCGGCAGGTCCCGCGTTCCTCCCACGACACGATGGTGCTTTCCGAGGGCCGTCCCGATGCGGTGCGGGCCGTGGAGGAGTCCAGCCGGGGCCGGGTCCCCGAGCTCACACCGATCCGCGTGGGCAGGATGGCGGCCGCCCCGTTCGCCTTTCTGCGCGGCTCGGCCGGACTGATGGCCCACGATCTGGAGGGCACGCCGGTCACGGGCATCGCGGCGCAGATCTGCGGCGACGCGCACGCCGCCAACTTCGGTCTGTACGGTGACGCGCGCGGCAGCCTCGTCATCGACCTCAACGACTTCGACGAGACGGTCGTCGGCCCCTGGGAGTGGGACCTCAAGCGGCTGGCCACCTCCCTCGTGCTCGCCGGCCGCGAGGCGGGCGCCGACGAGGACCTCTGCCGCAAGGCCGCGTTCGACGTGGCCGGCTCGTACCGGCGCACGATGCGGCTGCTGGCCAAGCTGCCGGTACTGGATGCGTGGAACGCCATCGCGGACGAGGAACTCGTCTCGCACGCCGACGCGCGTGACCTGGTCGGCACTCTGGAGCGGGTCTCGGAGAAGGCCAAGAACAACACGAGCGCGCGTTTCGCCGCCAAGTCGACCGAGGCGTCCGACGACGGGGGCCGGCGCTTCGTGGACGCCCCGCCAGTGCTGCGCCGGGTCTCCGACGCGGAGGCCGCGGCGGTCGCCACCTCACTCGCCGGGTATCTGGAGACCATCTCGGAGGACCGCCTGCCGCTGCTCGCGCGGTATGCGATCCACGATGTGGCGTTCCGGGTCGTCGGCACCGGCAGTGTGGGGACGCGATCGTACGTGGTGCTGCTGCTGGACCACCGGGGCGAGCCGCTCGTCCTGCAGGTGAAGGAGGCCCGCCCGTCCGTGCTGATGCCCCATCTGCCCGCGGTGGGCTTCGAGACCGCGGATGTCCCGCACGAGGGGCGTCGGGTGGTGATGGGGCAGAAGCGGATGCAGGTGGTCAGCGACAATCTGCTGGGCTGGACGACGGTGGAGGGCCGGCCCTTCCAGGTGCGGCAGTTCCGCAACCGGAAGGGCAGTGTGGATCCGGCCGCCCTCGCGGCCGACGAGGTGGACGACTACGCCCGTATGACGGGTGCGCTACTGGCCAGGGCGCACGCGCACAGCGTCGATCCACGGCTGGTCGCCGGCTACTGCGGCAAGAGCGAGGAGCTGGACGACGCGGTGGCCGGCTTCGCGGTGCGCTACGCAGACAGAACCGAGGCCGATCACGCCGACCTGGTCGCCGCGGTCCGCAGCGGCCGGATAGCCGCCGAGCTCGGTGTATGACGGACGCATTGTGCGTCCGCCCGCCTGAGCGGCCGGTGCTCTGCCATACGCTGGGCGGGTGACCCAGGACGCTCCCGGGGGCCCGGCCACCCGGAACGACGACGAGCAGGACGACCACCGCGTGGACGATCAGAATGCGCAGAGCGCTCGGACGGCGCAGGACGAGCCCGGCGTGGATGGCCCCGGGGCGGATGGGAAACGTGACGGCGCCCCTGAGGAGCCCGTGCGTGCCACGGCCAGGCTGGAGAAGGCCGTACGCGCCGCGGAGCAGGCCCTGATCGAGTTCGAGATCGCGGTCGAGACCTTCCGGGTCGAGGTGGAGAACTTCTCCCGGCTGCACCACCAGAAGCTCGGCCCGATGTACTCGCGTCTGGACGAGCTCGACGCGCTGATCGCCGAAGCCCGGGCGGCCCGCAGCGGCGACCCCGAGGACCTGCGCAAGGCCCGGGAGGCGCGGGCCGCGGTGATGCCGATGCCCGGTGTCGAGGAGCTCTTCCACGGCTGGATCGACTCCGAGGGACTGTCCGCCGAGGCAGCGGCCATGCTCACGGATCGCCCCGTGCAGCCTCCCAAACGGGTGCGGCCCACGGACGAGGCCCGCAGGCTCTACCGCGAGCTGGCCCGCAGGGCTCACCCCGACCTCGCCCAGGAGGACGAGGAGCGCGCCCGCCGGGAGGCGTTCATCACCCGGGTCAACGCCGCGTACGGGCGGGGAGACGAGGAACTCCTGCGGGAGCTGACCCGGGAGTGGGAAGCGGGCCCGGCGCCGGAGGAGACGCGACTGGGTGAGACCGAGGAGCTGTACGCCCGCCTCGAGTGGCTCGCGCGGCGCAAGGAACTGCTGACCGTGGTCGCGCAGGACCTGGAGGAGAGCGCGATCGGCGCGATGCTGCGGATGGCGCCCGACGACCCCGACCGTCTGCTCGACGAGATCGCGGAGCAGCTGCTGACCCAGGTCGCGGAGCGAGAGTCCGAGCTGGCCGCGCTGGTGCAGTAGGTTTCGGAGAGGCGCCCCACTCGCCCGCGCACCCGGACGTGAGGCGGGCGCGAGCCGGTACGAGCCCAGGTACGAGCCAGGTTTGAGCCCAGGTACGAGAAAGGCCAGAACATGAACTTCGCCCCGCTGCCCTCGGTGGACGCCGCTTCCGTGCCCGCCGGCGGCCTGGTGCTCGACGTCCGGGAGGACGACGAGTGGGCGGCCGGCCATGTCGAGGGCGCGCTGCACGTCCCGATCAGCGAGTTCGTGGCCCGCTTCGGCGAGGTCACCGAGGCCGTGGCCGACGGCCGCCGCGCCTATGTGATGTGCCGCGTGGGCGGCCGGTCCGCCCAGGTCACCCAGTACCTGGTGCAGCAGGGCATCGACGCCGTGAACATCGACGGAGGGATGCAGGCCTGGGACGCCGCCGGGCGCCCGATGGTCACGGACGACGGCAACCCTGCTTTCGTGCTCTAGCTGTATCGCCCTGTGAGGTTGGGGACGCGACTGGGCAGAGCCGTCCGGTAGGCGCGCCGGCGTCCCACCGGAGGCACTCCCTCCCCGTCCGGGAGCGCTGCCGAGTTCCTTCGAAAGTCGGCGCGGGCGTCACCGGGGAAGGCCCGTGCCCGCCCCGGAGGGGCGACTGGGCGGGCACGGGGACGGGGTCTGGAGTGGGATCCTTCTCAGCCTTCTCCGAAAGCCGCAGCAGCCCGCTCCGGCCGCCGCTGGGCGCCGTCTGACCTGGTCTTTCATCCCTCCGGCTTCTACGATCGCTCTCGGTCGAAAGGGGGCCGGATGGACCGGACCACACGCACCGTCGAGGATCTTCTCTCCCTGCTGGACGGGCTCTTCACCTCTGAACACAAGGCCGGCTGTCTGGCGACCGGCGACGGCAAGGACTTCTGGGACCGCTTCTACGCCGACCGGTCACGGCAGGTCCCCTTCTTCGTGGCGAAGCCGGACGAGAGCCTGGCCGGCTACCTCGACCAGGGCACGATCGCTCCCGGCCGGGCCCTGGACCTGGGGTGCGGGGCGGGCCGCAATGCCCTGTACCTCGCCGCGAACGGCTTCGAGGTGGACGCCGTCGATCTCTCCCCGGTCGCCGTCGCCTGGGCCGAGGACCGTGCCCACGAGGCCGGGGCCGACATCCGCTTCCTCTGCGGTGACGCTTTCGCTTTCCCCGCCACCGAGTTGAGCGGCCCGTACGACCTGGTCGTCGACTCCGGATGTTTCCACCACCTGCCGCCGCACCGCCGCGTCAGCTATCTGGCCCTTCTCGACCGCGTCCTGGCCTCCGGCGGCCATCTCGCGCTCACCGGCTTCGCCGCCGGCGAAGGGGGAATGGGATCGGAGCTCGGCGATGCGGACCTCTACCGTGCACGCGAGTTGCGGGGCGGCCTCGCCTACACGCCAGAATCGCTGCGCTGGATCTTCTCCGACATGGTGGAGGTCGAAGTGCGCCGCATGCGGGAGGAGCCGCCCGAGTCGCCACTCTTCGGCGCGCCGTTTCTGTGGACCGCGTTGTTCCGCCGCGAGGCGGCCCCCGCTGCGCCGGGCGGTGCTCGCCCGGTTCCCGACCTTCGTAGACACCTCGGGCGTCCGTCCTGAGCACGCCTGTCCCGCCGGGCGGCGCAGGCGCGGAGCCCTCTCTGCCCTGCTGCCGGTGTGAGCGGTGACATCCGGAGTGACGCAGCGCAGGCGTGAACTCGATCGGGGCCGGACAGCAGCAGCCGCTCGTCGAGCCGGCGATCGGCGTCGTCGCCCCGGCCCGGTCCGACCCCGGCGGCGCTGCCCGGTTTTCAGGCGCGAGGAGTTGAGGTCGCGGCCGGTGCCACTGGAGGCCCGCCAGGTCACCGGCCACTGCCCGGCGACGCGTTCCTCGCGGAGCGAGGACGCGGATGCTCACCTGACGGGGGCGCCGGGGTGCGCACCGCACCCCGGCGCCCCTGTCCCTGCCTGGTCTCTCAGCCCGGGGAGACCCACGTGGCTTCGAGCGGGTTCCGTGCCGTCAGCCGAGCGGGTGCGCCGCGAGCAGCTCTCCCAGGGCCTCCTCGTGAGCCGCGGCCGGACCGAGGGACAGCTCCAGGTGCTTGGCCCACGCGTGGTACCGGTGCAGCGCGTAGTCGGTGTCCGCGCCGAAGCCCCCGTGCAGATGCTGTGCGGTCTGGACGACCCTGCGCACTCCCTCGGACGCCCAGATCTTCGCCACCGCCACATCACCGGACACGGGCAGGGGCCCGCCCACCGAGCTGTTCCGGCCGGCGGGGGCACCGAGCCGCCACGCCGCCTGCCAGAGGGTCGCCTCCATCGCACGCAGATCGATGTACCGGTCGGCGGCCTGTACGGCCACGGCCTGGAAGGTGGCGATGGGGAAGCCGAACTGCTCACGCTTCCCGGTGTACTCGCTGGTCATGGACAGCACGCGTTCGCCGAGGCCGAGGGCCAGCGCGCAGGTGCCGGTGGTGAGCAGATCGCGAAGCCAGTCCCACGAGCCCTCGGTGCCGATCACATCGCCGTCGTCGATCCGCACGCCATCGAGCCGGACCTCGGCGAGGAGCTCTCCGTTGGTGGAGATCTGCCCGGCCAGTGACAGCCCGTCCCGGTTCCGGGGGACGAGAGCGATCACGGCGCGGCCGTCCTCGGCGTGCCCGGGCACGGCGATCAGGTCCGCGCACTGCGCCCACGGCACGGCGGTCTGGACACCGTCGAGGAGCCAGGCGGCGTCGCCCGGGGCACGGCGGGCGGTGACGGCGAGCTCGGCCGGGTCGTGTCCGGTGCGTCCACCGGTGGCTGCCGTCAGGACGGCCTCACCACGGCCGACCCGCGGCAGCAGCCGGGAGGCGCACTCGGAGCCGCCGAAGCGCCGAACGGCCGCTGCGACCGCTCCTGTCTCCAGCAGCGGTACCCGTGCCAGTACCTTCGCCGATTCCCGGAGCACCAGGCAGAGCGCGACGGGGTCCAGGCCGGCACCGCCGTGCTCGGGGCCGAGGACGAGGCTCAGCAGGTCGGCGGTGGCCAGCCTGGCCCAGAGTGCCCGATCGATGTCGTCCGCCACGGCACCGGCGGTGAGGGCGGGGCTCGGTACCGCGTCGGGCACTACGCCCGAGAAGACCGCCCTGGCCGCTTCGGCGGCCGCTTGCTGCTCCTCGGTGAAAGTGAAGTCCACAGCCCAGTCCCTCCCGTGCACCGGATCGGCCCGACGGTCCCGTCGTCCGTCCTCCGGTGCTCCGCACCGGTCATCTGACGGATCGTCAAGATAGGGCAGGTGCCCGGGGAAGGGAATGGGGCGTCAGCGGTCGAAGTCCAGCTCTACTTCCGAGGTGAGCGGATGCGACTGGCAGGCCAGCACATAGCCGGTTTCCGTCTCCTCCTGCTCCAGGGCGAAGTTCCGATCCATCCGGACCTCGCCCGACACCACGAACGCCCTGCACGTCCCGCACACTCCGCCCTTGCAGGCGTACGGGGCGTCCGAGCGGGCGCGCAGCACCGTGTCCAGCAGCGACTCGCCCTCCGCCACGGGCCAGGAACCGGAGCGGCCGTCCAGTGTCGCCGTCAGCCTGCTGTGCGCGGGCGCCGCCACCGGGGCCGGAGCGGGCACGTCGTCGACATGGAAGACCTCCTCGTGGATACGGCCACGCTCGACACCCAGCCCCCGCAGGGCCCGTTCGGCGCCCTGCACCAGCCCGTACGGCCCGCACAGGAACCAGCCGTCCACCTCCGGAACGTCGAGCAGCACCGGGAGCAGAGCCGTCAGCCGCTCCTGGTCGAGCCGGCCCGAAGGCAGCCCCGTCTGCTGCTCCTCCCGGGACAGCACCGTCACCAGCTGAAAGCGGTCCGGATAGCGGTCCTTGAGGTCGGCCACCTCCTCCAGGAACATCGTCGAGGCAGCCGTACGGTCGCTGCGGACCAGACAGAACCGGGCCTTCGGCTCGCTCGCCAGCAGCGTCCCCGCGATCGACAGCATCGGGGTGATGCCGCTTCCGCCGACCACGGCCGCGAAGTGCCCGGCGCGGGGCTGCAGGACGAACCGGCCGGTCGGCCGCATGACCTCGAGCGTGTCGCCGGCCGACAGTTCCTTGAGGGCGTAGCTCGAGAACTCGCCGCCGTCGACCAGCCTGATGCCCACCCGCAGTACGCCCTCCTCCCCGACCGGGACGGCCGGGGAGCAGATCGAGTAGGTGCGGCGGATCTCCTCGCCGTGCGCCCCCGTACGGCGCACGGCGATGTGCTGGCCCGGTGTGTGACGGAACGCCTCACGGAGCTCGTCGGGCACCGTGAGGGTGACGGCCACGGAATCGTCCGTCAGCCGCTCGACCTCGCTGACCCGGAGCGGATGGAACATCTACAACTCCTTGAAGTGGTCGAACGGTTCGCGGCAGGTGACGCAGCGGCGCAGTGCCTTGCACGCGGTGGAGGAGAAGCGGCTCAGCAGTTCGGTGTCGGTGGACCCGCACTGCGGGCAGCGCACCGTGAGCGTGAGGGGAACCGGACCGTCCACGTCACTCGGCCGCGGCGGCGCTATCCCGAATTCCGCCAGCTTGCGCCTGCCGTCCGCGCTGATGTCGTCGGTCGACCAGGCGGGGGAGAGCACCTTGACGACCGACACCTCGGCCATGCCGTGCTCGTGCAGTACCCGCTCGATGTCGGCGGTCATCGCCTCGATGGCGGGACAGCCGGTGTAGGTCGGGGTCAGCTCGACCTCGACCCTGCCCGGGCCGAGCACCTGCACCCCGCGGAGGACTCCGAGCTCCTCCAAAGTCAGCACGGGCAGCTCGGGGTCGGGGACGGACCCGGCCAGCCGGCGCAGCTCCGCCTCGAGGGCGGTATCGGTCCCGGTCACCATGACGCCCCCGGGTGGCTCCGGTGCAGATGCTGCATCTCGGCCAGCATCCGCCCGAACGTCTCCGTGTGCAGGCCCTGCCGCCCGGCGCCGGCGGACCAGGCACCGGTGTCCGCGGTCTCCGGCACGGTCAGAGTCGCCCGCTTCAGCACGCTCGTGACCGAATCCAGCCAGGCCGATCGCAGCGCCTCCCGGTCCACGTCGAGACCCTCGACGGGCTGGAACATCTCGCCGGTGAACCGCCACAGGGCATCGCAGGCACGCTGCATCCGCTCATGGCTCTCGGTGGTCCCGTCGCCCAGTCGCAGCGTCCACTGCTCGGCGTGGTCCTGGTGGTACGCGACCTCCTTGACGGCCTTGGCGGCGAGCGCCGCGAACTCGCCGTCCCCCGACGCCAGTTGCCCGTACAGCAGCCGCTGGTAGGTGGAGAAGTAGAGCTGGCGAGCGATGGTGTGCGCGAAGTCGCCGTTCGGCTGCTCCACCAGCTGGAGGTTCCGGAAGGCGCGCTCCTCACGCAGATACGCCAGTTCGTCCTCGTCGCCGACGAGGGAGAGCAGCGTCCGGGCCTGGCCCAGCAGGTCCAGCGCGATATTGGCGAGGGCGACCTCTTCCTCCAGTACGGGGGCGTGCCCGGCCCACTCCCCCAGCCGGTGCGAGAGCACCAGCGCGTCGTCGCCCAGGGCGAGTGCGGCGGTCACAGGTGCTTCACCCCTTCCGGAATGTCGTAGAAGGTCGGGTGGCGGTAGGGCTTGTCGGCGGAGGGCTCGAAGAAGGGGTCCTTCTCGTCGGGCGAGGAGGCGGTGACGGCCGTGGACGGGACCACCCAGATCGACACGCCCTCGTTGCGCCGGGTGTAGAGATCACGGGCGTTGCGCAAGGCCATCTCGGCGTCAGGCGCGTGCAGGCTGCCCGCGTGGGTGTGGGACAGTCCGCGGCGCGAGCGCACGAAGACCTCCCACAGCGGCCAGTCCTTGGAGCTGCTCATGCCGTCGCCTCCACCTGTGTTTCGTCGGACTCGGTGCCCGATCCGTCCGGCGCTGTCGTCCCGTGCGGGGCGTGCGGGGCCCCGGCAGTGCCGCCGGATGCCTTGGCGGCGTACGCCGCGGCCGCCTCGCGCACCCAGGAGCCTTCTTCGTGGGCTCTGCGGCGCTGGCGGATCCGCTGCTCGTTGCACGGCCCATTGCCCTTGAGGACCTGCCAGAACTCGTCCCAGTCGATGGCGCCGAAGTCGTGGTGACCGCGCTCCTCGTTCCAGCGCAGGTCGGGGTCCGGCAGGGTGAGGCCGAGGGCCTCCGCCTGCGGGACGCAGATGTCGACGAACCGCTGGCGCAGCTCGTCGTTGGAGTGCCGCTTGATCTTCCAGGCCATGGACTGCGCGGAATGGGCCGATGCGTCGTCCGGGGGGCCGAACATCATCAGGGACGGCCACCACCAGCGGTCCACCGCGTCCTGGGCCATCTCGTGCTGGGCGGGCGTGCCCTGGGACAGGGCCAGCAGCAGCTCGTATCCCTGGCGCTGGTGGAAGGACTCCTCCTTGCAGATCCGGACCATCGCACGGGCGTAGGGACCGTAGGAGCAGCGGCACAGCGGGACCTGGTTGGTGATGGCGGCGCCGTCGACCAGCCAGCCGATCGCACCGACATCGGCCCAGGTCAGCGTCGGGTAGTTGAAGATCGACGAGTACTTCTGGCGGCCCGAGTGGAGCTTGTCGAGCAGGTCGTCGCGGCTCGCGCCGAGTGTCTCCGTCGCGCTGTAGAGGTACAGGCCGTGGCCGGCCTCGTCCTGGACCTTGGCCATGAGGATGGCCTTGCGGCGCAGCGAGGGCGCGCGGGTGATCCAGTTAGCCTCGGGCTGCATGCCGATGATCTCGGAGTGCGCGTGCTGCGCCATCTGGCGGACCAGCGAGGCGCGGTAGTCGTCGGGCATCCAGTCACGCGGCTCGATGCGCTCGTCGGCGGCCACGGCAGCGTCGAACCGCGCCTGGTGCGTCGAAGCCGCAGCCGTCCCTGCTGTCACTGCCGTCATCGGGCCCCCTACCGACCGATCGTTCGGTTGAATGACTTCAATGGTGAGTCGGCGGGCCGTAAGGTGTCAACCCTGTGGATAACCGCGGTGGACCAGTGGACCGATGGGGATCGGGGCGGGATGGACTCGTACGACGGCGACGGCGCCGCGCGCGCCGAGGCGGCTCCGCCCGCCGCCCCGGGCGGGATACGCGATGCGCACGGCCCTGACGGCCCTGCCGGCCCGGACGGCCCTGCCGGCCCGGACGGCCCTTCTCGCCCTGACGGCCCTGCCGGCCCGGACGGCCCTTCTCGCCCTGACGGCTCGCGCGGCCCGGACGCACGCCGAGCGACGGCAGGGAAGGACGCGGCCGGTGAGCCGGGCGGAACCGCCCTCGCGGTCCACCCGTACGGCCCTGCCAGTGCCAGTGCCAGTGCCGGTGCCAGTGCCAGTGCCAGTGCCGGTGCCGGTGTCGCGAAGGACGCGCCGCACCGGCAGCACCCGGCCGGCGGGATCGCCGCCCTCTCCCTCCCGTACCAGATCGTCGCGGCGGTCGCCCTCGGTCTCGTCGCCGTCTTCGCCTGTGTCCACGTGGCCATGGTGTTCCTGCACGTCGCGCCGTCGAACACGGTGACCAAGCAGCACGGCAAGGGGGTCGACGAGTGGGTCTACCCCGAGTTCGAGCAGAACTGGAAGCTCTTCGCGCCCAACCCGCTCCAGCAGAACATCGCGGTCCAGGCGCGTGCCGAGCTCACCGAACGTGACGGCACCCGCCGGACGAGCGACTGGATCGACCTCTCCGCCGAGGACGGCGAGGCCATTCGCGGCAACCTGCTCCCCAGCCATGTGCACCAGAACGAACTCCGCCGGGGCTGGGACTTCTACGTCAACTCCCACACCGACGACAACAAGCCCAACGGCCTGCGCGGCCAGCTGTCCGAGCGCTATGTCCGCCGTATCGTCATGACCCGCCTGGACCGCCACGACCTCGGCGGACGCGTCGAGCGCATCCAGCTCCGCTCCGCCACCCGGTCCGTCAAGGCGCCGGTGTGGAGCCGCGAGAAGATCGACACCCGCCCGTACTACCGGGTGCTCCCCTGGTGGACCGTGACCTCCGCCGATCTCCCGCTCGACGTGCGCAACGGTGCCGCGGGCGGGGCGGGCGACGAGGAGGCCGACCGGTGACCCAGCCCCTCGACCGCAGGCTCGCCGGCGCCGTCCAGCGGGTGACCTCGACGGCCCTCGGCCCGTACCAGAGCGCGATCGTCCGCATCGGCTTCTCCCTGACCTGGCTGCTCTTCCTGCTGCGGGAGTTCCCGCACCGCCGGGAGCTGTACGGTCCGGACGGTCCCTGGGGCTGGGACATGGCCCAGCAGCTGATCGCCGAGAACCGCGCCTTCACCGTACTGCTGTGGTCGGACAGCGCCGCCTGGTTCGAGGCCGTGTACGCCGTCGCGGTGCTGGCCGGAGTGCTGCTGCTGCTCGGCTGGCGCACCCGCACCATGTCGGTGGTCTTCATGGTCGGCGTGCTGTCGCTGCAGAACCGGTCCATCTTCATGGGCGACGGCGGCGACAACGTGATCCACCTGATGGCGATCTATCTGGTGTTCACCCGCTGCGGCCAGGTCTGGTCCCTGGATGCCCGGCGGGCGCGGCGGCAGACGCCGGGGGACGGGCCGGCGGACCGCTGGGGACCGGTGCTCTGGGCGGTGCTCGGCCTGCTCCTCCTCGTCGGGACGCTCACCCACCGGACCGGTGGGGAGTGGTGGCTGGCCCTGCTGCTCTGGACGCTGTGGGCGTCCCAGGGCGTGTGGTGGGCGGTGAACCGCTGGGCGCCGGGCAGCGAGCCCCGCACCCTTCTCGACGTCGTCGCCAACCTGACCCACAACGCCGCACTCGTCGTGATCATGGCGGAGGTCTGCCTGATCTACGCCACGGCGGGCTGGTACAAGATCCAGGGTTCCCGGTGGCAGGACGGCAGCGCGCTGTACTACCCGCTCAAGCTCGACTACTTCACGCCCTGGCCCGCGCTCTCCGACCTCCTCGCCGGCAGCGGGCTGATCGTGATGGTGCTGAGCTACGGCACGGTGATGGTGCAGGTCGCCTTCCCCTTCACGCTGTTCAACCGGAAGGTCAAGAACGTCCTGCTGGCGGCGATGATGCTGGAGCACGCGGGCATTGCCCTCCTGCTCGGTCTGCCCTTCTTCTCCCTTGCGATGATCGCCGCCGACGCGGTCTTCCTGCCCACGTCCTTCCTGCGCCGGCTCGGCGGCCGGGTGGCGGGTGCCCGGGACCGGGTCCTGCGGCGGCCCGTACGGATCCCCGAGCAGCGCGCTACGCCCGGGGAGCGGGCCGGCCGTACCCTCGTCGGGTGAGCACCGAGACCCAGGAACCCGTTCAGTACGACGACGGCTACGGTCCGGAGGTGGGCGTCGGTCCCCATCCGGCTCCGTGGCCTCAGGGGGCGCCGTACGATCCCGAGCTGCTCGCCCACGGGGACCGGCGCAATGTGGCCGACCGCTACCGCTACTGGACGCGGGAGGCGATCGTCGCCGACCTGGACACCCGGCGGCACGACTTCCACGTGGCCGTGGAGAACTGGGGCCATGACTTCAACATCGGCTCCGTGGTCAGGACCGCCAACGCGTTCCTGGCCAAGGAGATCCACATCGTGGGGCGGCGGCGCTGGAACCGCCGCGGTGCCATGGTCACCGACCGCTACCAGCATGTGCGCCACCACCCCGACACCGGAGTGCTGACCGCCTGGGCGGCCGCCGAGGAACTGCCGATCATCGGCATCGACAATCTGCCGGGCGCGGTCCCCCTGGAGCGGACCGTGCTCCCGAGGCGCTGCGTGCTCCTCTTCGGCCAGGAAGGGCCCGGACTCACCGAGGAGGCGCGCAGGCACGCCGCCATGGTGTGCTCGATCGCCCAGTTCGGCTCCACCCGGTCGATCAACGCCGGTGCGGCGGCGGCGATCGCCATGCACGCCTGGATCCAGCGGTACGCGGACGTCCCGCCGGCGCCGTGACCGCTTCCGTGAGCGGGACCGGCCACCCGGCCCGGCCCGCTCGAGCGGGGCACGGGACCGGCCGGGTGGCAGGCACCGGGGTCAGGCCTGGCGGCGGACCTCCACCACGCGGAAGCGGTTCGCGACGAAGGCGCCGTCGCACAGGGCCGCGTTCGCCGCGGGGTTGCCGCCGGAGCCGTGGAAGTCCGAGAACGCCGCCGTCTGGTTCACATAGACCCCGCCCGTGAGGTTCAGGGAGAGCTGCGCCGACTCCTCCAGGCAGACCTCCTCGACCGCGCGCTCGGTCTCCGCCGAGGTCGTGTACGCGCCGACCGTCATGGCGCCCTTGTCGCGCACGGTGCGGCGCAGCAGGTCGAGCGCGTCCCCCGTCGAGTCGACCGCCACGGCGAAGGACACCGGCCCGAAGCACTCGGACATGAAGGACGCCTCGTCGTCCGGCTTGGCGCCGTCCAGCTTCACGATCACCGGCGTGCGGACGACGGCGTCGGGGAACTCGGGATGGGCGACCTCGCGGGAGGGCAGCGCCACCTCGCCCAGGCCCGAGGCCGCCTCGAGCCGGGCCTTCACGTCCGGGTTCACCAGGGCGCCCAGCAGGGCGTTCGCCCGGCCGTCGTCGCCGAGCAGACCGCTGACGGAGGCCGCGAGGTCGGCCACCACCTCGTCGTACGTCTTGGGGCCGGCGTCCGTGGTGATGCCGTCGCGCGGGATGAGCAGGTTCTGCGGGGTGGTGCACATCTGGCCGCTGTACAGGGACAGCGAGAACGCCAGGTTCGACAGCATCCCCCGGTAGTCGTCGGTGGAGTCGATGACCACCGTGTTGACGCCGGCCTTCTCCGTGTAGACCTGGGCCTGGCGGGCGTGCTGCTCCAGCCAGTCGCCGAACCCGGTCGAGCCGGTGTAGTCGATGATCTTGATTTCCGGGCGGAGGGCGAGCGTCTTGGCGATGCCCTCGCCCGGGTGCTCGGCGGCGAGGGCCACCAGGTTCGGGTCGAAGCCCGCCTCGCCAAGCACCTCACGGGCGATCCGCACCGTCATCGCGAGCGGAAGGACCGCGCGCGGGTGGGGCTTGACCAGCACGGGGTTGCCGGTGGCCAGGGAGGCGAACAGGCCCGGATAGCCGTTCCACGTGGGGAAGGTGTTGCAGCCGATGAGCAGCGCGATACCGCGCGGGGCGGCCGTGAAGACCTTCCGCAGCTCCAGCGGCTCCCGCTTGCCCTGGGGCTTGGACCAGTCGGCGCTCTGCGGCGTGCGCGTCTGCTCCTGGTAGGCGTACGCCACCGCCTCCAGACCGCGGTCCTGGGCGTGCGGGCCGCCGGCCTGGAGCGCCATCATGAACGCCTGGCCGCTGGTGTGCATGACCGCGTGGGCGAACTCGTGGGTGCGGGCACTGATCCGCGACAGGATCTCCAGGCAGACCAGGGCGCGCGTCTCGGCACCCGCGTCGCGCCAGTCCGCCATGCCCGCGCGCATCGCGGGGAGCAGGACGTCGAGGTCCGGGTGCGGATACTCGATCCCCAGCTCCGGACCGTAGGGCGACACCTCTCCGCCGGTCCACCCGTCGGTGCCGGGCTGGTCGAGCTCGAAGCGGTGGCCGAGCAGGGCCTGGTAGGCCGCCAGACCGTCGGCCGCGCCGGTCTCGCCGTACGCCTTCGGGTGCTCGGGGTGGGGCGACCAGTACTCCCGCGAGCGGATCGCCTCGAGCGCCCGGTCGAGCGTCGGCCGGTGGGTCTCGGTCAGCTGCATGAAAGACCAACTCCTCGGTGAGCTGGGCAGGGGAACGCGGACAGAGTTAGAGTAACCGAACGATCGGTCGGGACAAGGGGGGTCCGCGGATCCTGTGGATGACTCGTAGGGGAGGATCACTGCCATGACCGTCACCGACGCCGCAGGCGGCCCGAGCGGCACCGACGCCGTGGCGCCCAGTCGCACCGTCGCCGTCGTCGGCGCCGGCACCATGGGGCAGGGCATCGCGCAGGTCGCGCTGCTCGCCGGCCATCGCGTGCGTCTCCACGATGCCGCTCCCGGCCGGGCCGAGACCGGCGTGGCGGCGATTCTCCACCGCCTGGACCGCCTGGTCGAGAAGGGGCGGCTGGAGGAGGCGGACCGCGGCGCCGCGGCCCGCCGGCTGACGCGCACGGCGGAGATCGCCGAGCTCGCGGACAGCGCCCTCGTGGTGGAGGCCGTCGTCGAGGACCTCGCCGTCAAGCAGGACCTCTTCCGCGCCCTGGAGGAGGTCGTCGCCGACGACTGCCTCCTCGCCACCAACACCTCCTCGCTGTCCGTCACCGCCATCGCCGGCGCGCTGCGCCGGCCCGGCCGCTTCGTCGGACTGCACTTCTTCAACCCGGCGCCGCTCCTCCCGCTGGTCGAGGTCGTCAGCGGCTTCGCCACCGACGAGGCGACGGCCGCCCGCGCCTGCGGGACGGCGAGGGCGTGGGGCAAGACACCGGTCCGCTGCGCCGACACCCCCGGCTTCATCGTCAACCGCATCGCCCGCCCCTTCTACGCCGAGGCCTTCGCGGTCCACGAGGAGCGCGGCGCGGACCCGGCCACCATCGACGCGGTGTTGCGCGAGTGCGGCGGATTCCGGATGGGCCCGTTCGAGCTCACCGACCTGATCGGCCAGGACGTCAACGAGGCGGTCACCCGCTCCGTGTGGGAGTCGTTCTTCCGGAGCCCGAAGTTCGCGCCCTCGCTGGCACAGCGCCGGCTCGTGGAGTCGGGCCGCCTGGGACGCAAGTCGGGCCACGGGTGGTACCCGTACGAGGCCGGCGCGGAGCGCCCCGAACCGCACACCGCGCCGGCGACCGAGCCGCCGCCGCACATCGTCGTGGAGGGCGACCTGGGGCCGGCCGGGGCGCTGATCGCGCTGTGGCGGGAGGCCGGCGTCACGGTGCGCGAGGAGGACGAGGACCGCGGGACCCGCGTCCTGCTGCCGAGCGGCGGGCAGCTCGCGCTCGCGGACGGGCAGATGTCCGCCGAGTTCCGCGACGTCGTCTACTTCGATCTGGCCCTCGACTACCGGGCGGCGGAGCGGATCGCGCTGTCCGCGTCCGAGGTCACCGGCTGGGAGACGCTGCGGCAGTCGATCGGCCTGTTCCAGGCCCTCGGCAAGAAGGTCAGCGTCATCGGCGACGTGCCCGGCATGATCGTCGCGCGGACGGTCGCGATGCTCGTGGACGCGGCGGCCGACGCCGTCGCCAAGGGTGTCGCATCTCCGGAGGACATCGACACCGCCATGCGGCTGGGGGTCAACTACCCGGTCGGCCCGGTGGAGTGGGGCCGCCGGCTGGGACGCGCCTGGGCGCACGAGCTCCTCGACGAGCTCCACGCACGTGTGCCGACCGGCCGGTATGCGCCGTCGCTGGGCCTCTACCGTCAGTCGTACGTCCCGACGAAGGGCGAGCAGGCCTCATGACGACCGCGAAACGCGACACCTACACCCCGGAGACGCTGCTGTCCGTCGCCGTCGGGGTCTTCAACGAACGCGGCTACGACGGCACGTCGATGGAGCACCTCTCCAAGGCCGCGGGCATCTCCAAGTCGTCGATATACCACCATGTGTCCGGCAAGGAGGAGCTGCTGAGGCGGGCCGTCAGCCGCGCCCTGGACGGCCTCTTCGGGATTCTCGAGGAGCCGGGCGCGACTCGCGGGCGGGCGCTCGAACGGGTCGAGTACGTGACCCGGCGCACCGTCGAGGTGCTGATGGCGGAACTGCCCTACGTCACGCTGCTGCTGCGGGTCCGGGGCAACACCAGGACCGAGCGGTGGGCCATGGAGCGGCGCCGCGAGTTCGACCACAGGGTCGCCCACCTGCTCAAGGCGGCCGCGGCGGACGGCGATCTGCGCGCCGACCTGGACACCAGGCTGGCGACACGGCTGCTGTTCGGCATGGTGAACTCCCTGGTGGAGTGGTACCGGCCGCAGGCCGGCTCCGGCTACGACCGGCAGCAGGTCGCCGACGCGGTGGTCCGGCTGGCCTTCGACGGGCTGCGCACGGCGTCCTGAGCCACGGCGTTCTGAGCCACGGCGTTCTGAGCCACGGCGTTCTGAGCCACGCGGCGTCCCGAGCCGTGGGAGCGGCGCCCGGCCAGGGGCGTACGCCGGGGCGGAACCATGTCGTGCAGGCGCTCCGAGCCGCGCCCCGTGCCTCCGATCGGGGGCCGGGTGCGCCCGCGCTCCCGGCGGGCCCGGGCGGGTCGCCGGCCGGGACGGGTCCGGCCGTGTCTCCGGGCATGCCCGCCGGGCCGGGTCGCGTGGGGTTCAGCGGGCCGGGTCGGGATCCAGGTCCGTCTCCTCGAAGACCAGCAGCGTGCGCGTGGACAGCACCTCGGGGATCGCCTGGAGCCTGGTCAGAACGAGCTCCCGGAGGGTGCGGTTGTCCGGTGTGTGGACCAGGAGCAGTACGTCGAAATCGCCGCTGACCAGCGCGATGTGTGCCGCTCCCGGCAGCGCCTGGAGCTGTTCGCGCACCGTGCGCCACGAGTTCTGGACGATCTTGAGGGTGATGTAGGCGGAGGCGCCGTGACCGGCCCGCTCGTGGTTCACCCGTGCGCTGAAGCCCCGGATCACCCCGTCGTCGATCAGCCGGTTGATGCGGGCGTACGCGTTCGCCCGGGACACATGGACGCGTTCGGCGACGGAGCGTATCGAGGCGCGCCCGTCGGTCTGCAGGATGCGGAGGATGTCGCGGTCGATCGCGTCCAGGCTGCGCGGCGGCGGGCCCTGGCCCGCGCCGGGCACCGCCTCCCAGGCCGTGCGGTCCCCGCCGTCGGCCATTTGTTCAGCTGTCACGTCCCCCCACCTTTCCGCCGTGGACGACCTGCTCCTATCCCAGGCTGTGGAGAACCGTTTGTCCACAGGCTGGAGGTGCCTGTAGCCAAAATGCGCCCACGACCGAACAATCGGTAGGTGAGGCGCCTCACACTCCGCGCCCTTCACGGGTCCTTATGCCCGCTCCCACGAGGAGGTGCTCGCGTTGAAGAAGAGCAGCATGACGGTCCAGGAGCGGCCGGGTGCGGCCTACCGGCCCACCCCGCCGCCCGCCTGGAAGCCGCGCACCGACCCCGCGCCGCTGCTTCCCGACCCGGAGCCGTACCGGGTGCTCGGCACCGACGCCGCGGCCGGTGCCGACCCCGAGCTGCTTCTGCGGCTGTACGCGGAGCTGGTCCGCGGCCGCAGGTACAACGCGCAGGCGACGGCCCTCACCAAGCAGGGCAGGCTCGCCGTCTATCCGTCGAGCACCGGCCAGGAGGCCTGCGAGGTCGCCGCCGCCCTCGCCCTGGAGCAGCGCGACTGGCTGTTCCCCAGCTACCGGGACACCCTCGCCGCCGTCGCCCGCGGCCTCGACCCCGTGCAGGCGCTGACGCTGCTCCGCGGTGACTGGCACACCGGCTACGACCCGCACGAGCACCGCATCGCGCCGCTGTCCACCCCGCTCGCCACCCAGCTCCCGCACGCCGTGGGTCTGGCCCACGCCGCCCATCTCAAGGGCGACGACGTCGTGGCGCTCGCCATGGTCGGCGACGGCGGCACCAGCGAGGGCGACTTCCACGAGGCGCTCAACTTCGCCGCCGTCTGGCGGGCACCTGTGGTCTTCCTCGTGCAGAACAACGGGTTCGCGATCTCCGTGCCGCTCTCCAAGCAGACCGCCGCACCCTCCCTCGCGCACAAGGCGGTGGGGTACGGAATGCCCGGCCGGCTCGTCGACGGCAACGACGCGGCAGCGGTGCACGAGGTGCTCGGCGAAGCGGTCGCACGGGCCCGCCGGGGCGGCGGCCCGACTCTCGTCGAGGCGATCACCTACCGCATCGACGCGCACACCAACGCCGACGACGCCACCCGGTACCGGGGCGACAGCGAGGTCGAGGCCTGGCGTGAGCACGACCCGATCCGGCTGCTGGAGACGGAGCTGACCGGCCGGGGGCTGCTCGACGAGGACGCAGTACGGGCGGCCGCCGAGGCCGCCGAGGCGATGGCCGCGCGGCTGAGGGAGCGGATGAACGCGGATCCCGTGCTGAACCCGATGGACCTGTTCGAGCACGTCTACGCCGAGCAGACCGGTCAGCTTCGGGAGCAGGCCGCGCAGCTGCGGGCCGAACTGGATGCAGAGAGCGGTGAGGGCGCCCACGGCGCGGAGGGTGACGCACGATGAGCACGGCAACCGCACGGCAGGCCAAGCCCGCCACCATGGCGCAGGCCCTTCAGCGGGCGATGCGCGACGCCATGGCCGAGGACCCGGCCGTCCATGTCATGGGTGAGGACGTCGGCACCCTCGGCGGGGTCTTCCGGGTCACGGACGGCCTCGCCAAGGAGTTCGGCGAGGACCGGTGCACGGACACCCCGCTGGCCGAGGCGGGCATCCTCGGGACCGCCGTCGGCATGGCGATGTACGGGCTGCGCCCGGTCGTGGAGATGCAGTTCGACGCATTCGCCTACCCGGCTTTCGAGCAGCTGATCAGCCATGTGTCCCGGATGCGCAACAGGACGCGCGGGGCGATGCCGCTGCCGATCACGGTGCGGGTGCCCTACGGCGGGGGAATCGGGGGCGTCGAGCATCACAGCGACTCCTCCGAGGCGTACTACATGGCCACTCCGGGGCTCCACGTCGTCACCCCGGCGACGGTCGAGGACGCGTACGGGCTGCTGCGGGAGGCCATCGCCTCCGACGATCCGGTGGTCTTCCTGGAGCCGAAGCGGCTTTACTGGTCCAAGGCCGACTGGTCCCCGGACGCCCCGGCGGCCGTGGCACCGATCGGCCGTGCGGTGGTGCGCCGCACGGGGCGCAGCGCCACGCTCATCACCTACGGGCCCTCGGTGCCCGTCTGCATGGAAGCGGCCGATGCGGCCGAGGCCGAGGGCTGGGACCTGGAGGTCGTGGATCTGCGTTCGCTGGTGCCCTTCGACGACGAGACCGTGTGCGCCTCCGTGCGCCGCACGGGCCGGGCCGTCGTCGTCCACGAGTCGACGGGCTTCGGCGGGCCGGGCGGCGAGATCGCGGCGAGGGTGACCGAGCGTTGCTTCCACCACCTCGAGGCCCCCGTACTGAGGGTGGCCGGTTTCGACATTCCCTATCCGCCGCCGATGCTGGAGCGTCACCACCTGCCGGGTGTGGACCGGGTGCTGGACGCCGTGGCACGGCTGCAGTGGGAGGCGGAGAGCTGATGGCCCAGGTGCTCGAATTCAAGCTGCCGGACCTCGGTGAGGGCCTGACCGAGGCGGAGATCGTCCGCTGGATGGTGGACGTGGGCGACGTCGTGGCGGTCGACCAGCCGGTCGTCGAGGTCGAGACGGCCAAGGCGATGGTCGAGGTGCCCTGCCCGTACGCGGGCGTGGTCACCGCGCGCTTCGGTGACGAAGGGGCGGAGCTCCCCGTCGGGGCTCCCCTGCTCACCGTCGCGGTGGGAGCCACGGAGCCCGCCTCCCCCGAGGACGCCCGGTCCGCCGGGAACGCCGGGGACGCCGGTTCGGCCGGGGACGCCGGCTCCGGGGCGAGCCAGGCGGACGAGGCCTCCGGCAATGTCCTGGTGGGCTATGGGACAGGCGCTCGGGCGGCACGCCGCCGGAGGGTCCGCCCGGCCTCGCCGACGGTCGCGGACCGCTCGGCGTCGAGGGCCGGCGGGGCCGCCGGTCCGAGCGGTCCAAGGGCCGTCGGTCCGAGTGGCCCAGGGGCCGCCGGACCGGTGCCCGGGGGGACGCCCGGGACTTCCTCCGCGGGGCGTGAACCGGTGTGGGACAGTGCCGTGGAGAGCCCGGCACCCGACGTGCCGCGCGGCATCCCCGCGATGGGGGACGCCGCCCTCAGGCCCGCCCCGTCCGCCCATGAGGGTCCTGTCGCGGTCATCTCCCCGCTGGTGCGGCGTCTGGCCCGGGACAACGGGGTCGATCTGCGGGCGCTGCGGGGATCCGGGCCGGACGGGCTGATCCTTCGCGTGGACGTGGAGCACGCCGTACGGGCCCGGGTCGGCGCGGCCGAGCAGCACGTCGCGGCGCAGCCACCCGTGCCGGCCCCCGTCACCGCCACCGAGCCCGTCACCGCCACCGAGCCCGTCACCGCCACCGAGACCGCGCCCGCCGCCGCGCGCGGCCCGGCCGCCGGTGAGCGGATCCCGCTCCGCGGGGTGCGCGGCGCCGTCGCGGACAAGCTGTCCCGCAGCCGCCGTGAGATCCCGGACGCGACCTGCTGGGTCGACGCGGACGCCACCGAGCTCATGGCGGCCCGCACGGCCATGAACGCGGCGGGCGGCCCGAAGATCTCGCTGCTCGCACTGCTGGCGCGCATCTGTACGGCGGCACTCGCCCGCTACCCCGAGCTCAACTCCACGGTGGACCCGGACGCGCGGGAGATCGTGCGGATTTCCGAGGTCCGCCTCGGCTTCGCGGCCCAGACCGACCGGGGCCTGGTCGTCCCCGTCGTCCGTGACGCGGGGAACCGCACGGCGGAGTCGCTCACCGAGGAGTTCGCGCGGCTCACCGACAGGGCCCGCCAGGGCACGCTCACCCCGGCGGACCTCACCGGGGGCACGTTCACACTCAACAACTACGGGGTGTTCGGGGTCGACGGCTCCACGCCGATCATCAACCACCCGGAGGCGGCCATGCTCGGCGTCGGCCGTATCGTGCCGAAGCCCTGGGTGCACGAGGGCCAGCTCGCCGTCCGCCAGGTCGTGCAGCTTTCGCTCACGTTCGACCACCGGGTGTGCGACGGCGGCATGGCCGGCGGCTTCCTCCGGTATGTCGCGGACTGCGTGGAGCGGCCCGCAGTGCTGTTGCGCACCCTGTGACCCCGCGGTGACTCCCCGGTGATTCCGCGGTAGGTGCCGGGGGCCCGTGCATCGAGACGGTGCATCGGGGCCGGTGCGTCAGCGGGGGGCCGACTGGTTCCGTGTCGGCGGTCACGCCCCATACTTCTGGGGTGACTGCCGATGCGGAAGCGGATTACGACGCCATCGTCCTTGCCGGAGGTGGCGCCCGGCGGCTCGGCGGGGCCGACAAGCCGGGGGTGACCGTCGGGGGCCGGACGCTGCTCGACCGGGTCCTGACGGCAAGCCGGGGCGCCCACCGCACGATCGTGGTCGGTGCGCGGCGTCCCACCGTGCGGCCGGTGACCTGGACGCGGGAGACCCCGCCGGGCGGCGGGCCGCTCGCCGCGCTCCGCGCGGGGCTCCGCCGGTGCGGCGCACCCGTCGTCGTCGTGCTCTCCGCGGATCTTCCCTTCCTCGACGACGTGGCCGTAAACCGGCTGCTCGACGCCCTGCACTCCGGCGGACGGGAGGGCGCGCTTCTCGTCGACGCCGACGGACGGGACCAGCCGCTCGTCGCGGCGTACCGCACGGAGCCGCTCCATCGCGAACTGGCACTGATCGCCGCCGAGCACGGCGGGCTCTCCGGGCTGCCGCTGCGTCTGCTGACGGGCGAGCTCGACCTCTGCCGCGTCGCCGCCGAACCGCTCACCGCGTACGACTGCGACACCTGGGAGGACATCGTCACGGCCCGGGCCAGGATCAGGGAGCATGGGAATGTGCTGGATGAATGGATTACCTCGGTGAAGGACGAGCTCGGCATCGACCTCGAGGTGGACACGGACCTGCTGCTCGACCTCGCACGGGACGCCGCCCACGGTGTCGCCCGGCCCGCCGCGCCGCTGACCACCTTCCTGGTCGGCTATGCGGCGGCCAGGGCGGGTGGGGACGGTGCCCGGGCGGTCGCCGAGGCCGCCCGCAGGGCGTCGGCGCTCGCGGAGCGGTGGGCCGCCGAGGCGGCCGACGCCGGCAACGCCGACGCCGGCAACGCCGACGCCGGCAACGCCAGCAACGCCGACGCCGGCCGGGACGGGGCGGACGAACGCGAGGACGGCCGGAACGGCTCGGCCCGGAGTGACGAGGCCGGCAGCCGATGACCGCACAGGACCATGATCTCGGCGCTTCCGCCCCCGGGCAGGGTGCCACCGGGGAGCCCGCGACGGGTCCCGTCCCCCGCGGCCGGCCCGCCGACCGCGCCGCCACCCCGGCGGCGGAGGGCGACGACGGTGTCGAGGAGGCCCTGGCACTGGTGGGGATGCGCCCGGCGTCCTCCCGGAACCACGGGGCGCCCGCACCGGATCAGGACGAGCACTCCCCCGGACGGCATCGCGGCACGCCGTGGGAGGAGGCCCGCGCCCTGGCGTCGAACGCCGGACGGGCCGGTGTACTGCGCACCCGCCGTGATCCCCTCGCCGCCTCCCTCGGCCGGGTGCTCGCCACTCCGCTCGTCGCGCTCGTCGATCTGCCGTCGTTCGACACCTCCGCCATGGACGGCTGGGCGGTCGCAGGCCCCGGACCGTGGACGGTGGCGTCCGATGAGAGCGGCATCCTCGCCGGGCGGGGAGCGGTGGAGGTCCTGGCGGACGGCACTGCCGTACGGATCGCGACCGGCGCCCGCGTTCCGCCCGGTGCGACCGCGGTGATCCGCAGCGAGCGTGCCCGCGCCGACCGCAACGGCCGGCTGCACGCGCAGAGCCAGGTGATGCACGGTCAGGACATCAGGCCGCGCGGCCAGGAATGCCGCTCCGGCGATCAACTGCTGCCCGCCGGGACGCTGGTGACCCCCGCCGTGCTCGGTCTCGCCGCCGCCGCCGGGTGCGACGAACTGCTCACGGTGGTCCGTCCGAAGGTGGAGGTGCTCGTCCTCGGCGATGAACTGCTGACCGAAGGGCTGCCGCAGGACGGGCTGATCCGTGATGCGCTCGGGCCGATGATCGGCCCCTGGCTGCGGGCCCTCGGGGCCGAAGTGACCGCTACGCGCAGGATCGGCGACGACGCCGACGCCCTGCGGAGGGCCGTCACGGAATCCGATGCCGACCTCGTGATCACCACGGGCGGTACGGCCGCGGGACCGGTCGACCATGTCCACCCCATGCTCCGCAAGGTCGGTGCCGAGCTGCTGGTCGACGGGGTCTCCGTACGGCCCGGGCATCCGATGCTCCTGGCCGGACTGGCTCCGGGCCGGTATCTGGTGGGACTTCCCGGCAACCCGCTCGCCGCCGTCTCCGGACTGCTCACCCTCGCGGAGCCCCTGCTGAGGCAGCGGTCCGGGCAGGCAACCCCGGCACCGTATCGCGCGTCCCTGAGGGACGAGGTCCATGGTCATCCTCAGGACACCCGGCTGGTGCCGGTGGTGCACCGCGGCGACCGGGTCGTGCCGCTGCACTACCGCGGCCCGGCCATGCTGCGGGGCATCGCCGCCGCCCACGGTCTCGCCGTCGTGCCTCCCGGGGGAGGGCGTCCCGGCGACGAGCTGGAGATCCTGGACCTCCCCTGGCCGCCCAGCTCCGAAGGGTGTTTCACGTGAAACTTCCCGGCCATGACGCCATGGCCCGGCAAGCGGACGAGCAGATCGCCGTCTCGCGGGTGCACCTGCCCAAGCAGACCGTCGAAAGACCCCTGCGGCAGGTCACCAAGCGGCTGCTGCTGGCCCTGAGCGTCCTTGTGCTGACGGTCCTCATCGTCTGGCTGGACCGCGGCGGCTACTACGACAACGCGGATCAGAAGGTCGACTTCCTCGACGCCGTCTACTACTCCACGGTGACGCTCTCCACCACGGGCTATGGCGACATCGTCCCCCACAGCGACACCGCCCGCCTGGTCAATGTGCTGCTGGTGACGCCGCTGCGCGTGCTCTTCCTGATCATTCTGGTCGGTACCACTCTCGAAGTCCTCACGGAGAGGACCCGGGAGGAGTGGCGGCTGAACCGTTGGAGGTCCACCTTGCGTGACCACACCGTCGTCATCGGCTTCGGCACCAAGGGGCGTTCCGCGCTACTGACCCTGTGTGCCACGGGCCTGCAGAAGTCGCAGGTCGTCATCGTCGACCCGAGCTCCAAGGTGGTCGAGGCGGCGAACGCGGACGGATTCGCCGGTGTCATCGGTGACGCGACGCGCAGTGATGTGCTGCTCCGCGCCGAGGTGCAGCGGGCACGGCAGATCATCATCGCCACGCAGCGCGATGACACCGCGGTCCTGGTCGCGCTCACCGCTCGGCAGCTCAACCGGGGCGCGAAGATCGTGGCAGCGGTCCGGGAGGAGGAGAACGCCCCCCTGCTGCGCCAGTCGGGAGCCGACGCGGTGATCACCAGCGCCAGTGCGGCCGGAAGGCTCCTCGGACTCTCCGTGCTCAGTCCGTACGCGGGCACGGTGCTGGAGGACCTGATCCAGCAGGGCACCGGACTCGATATCGTCGAGCGTCCGGTGATAAAGAGCGAGGTCGGCAAGAGCGTCAGGGAGACGGAAGACCTCGTGGTGAGCGTGCTGCGCGGGCACCGGCTGCTCGGCTACGACGATCCCGAGGCCAGCCCGCTCCAGCTGACGGACCGGCTCATCACCATCGTGCGGGCGGTGAACGCACCCCCCGGAGCGGTCCGGGGCAGCGGTAGCGCCAAGCCGGAGTAGCCTCGCGGCCATGCATGCGATCACGATTCCCGAACCCGGTGGTCCCGAGGCGCTGGTCTGGGCGGAGGCACCGGATCCCGAACCCGGCCAGGGAGAGGTTCTCGTCGAGGTTGCCGCGAGCGCGGTCAACCGCGCTGACATCCTCCAGCGCCAGGGCTTCTACGACCCGCCGCCCGGGGCGTCCCCGTACCCGGGCCTGGAGTGCTCGGGCCGGATCGTGTCCGTCGGCCCCGGAGTCTCCGGATGGAGCGAGGGCGACGAGGTGTGCGCGCTGCTGTCGGGCGGCGGATACGCGGAGAGGGTGGCCGTGCCGGCCGGCCAGCTGCTGCCGGTGCCCAGGGGCCTCGACCCGGTCACCGCGGCGGCCCTGCCCGAGGTCACGTGCACCGTCTGGTCCAATGTGTTCATGGTCGCCCATCTGCGGCCCGCCGAGACGCTGCTGGTGCACGGTGGCGCCAGCGGGATCGGCACGATGGCCATCCAGCTGGCGAAGGCGGTGGGTGCACGCGTGGCCGTGACCGCCGGCGGGCCGGAGAAGCTGGCGCGCTGCGCCGAGCTGGGTGCCGACATCCTGATCGACTACCGCGAGCAGGACTTCGTCGAGGAGCTGCGGAAGGCGACGGACGGCGCGGGGGCCGATGTCATTCTCGACATCATCGGCGCGAAGTACCTGGACCGGAACGTGCGTGCGCTCGCCGTCAACGGACGTCTGGCCGTGATCGGGCTGCAGGGCGGTGTGAAGGGCGAGCTGAACCTCGGGATGCTGCTCGGCAAGCGGGGCGCGGTGACCGCGACATCGCTGCGTGGGCGGCCGGCGCAGGAGAAGGCGGCGATCGTCGCGGCGGTACGGGAGCATGTCTGGCCGCTGGTCGAGGCGGGAACGGTGAAGCCCGTGGTGGACCGTGTGCTGCCGATGCCGGAGGCGGCCGAGGGGCACCGGACCCTGGAGTCCGGCGCCCATGTGGGCAAGGTGCTGCTGGTGGCGCCCGCCGGGCACGGCTGAGCGGGGCCGCCGGGCGCCCGGGGCGGCTTCGAACCCCGGGCCTCCCCGGCGCCGAGCCTCGCCGCGCCGATCCTCGCGCGTCGAACGTCCTGGCCCGGGCCTCCGGCACCGGGGCCCGGGGCGGCCGGGGCCGGGCCGGCTCGGCACGGCGGGGCAGCCGGGCAGGGGACGGGGTCGAGCTCCAGGGAGGCCCGCACCGGGGCCGGCGACTTCGCGGCACTGGGCCCGGCCGCCCCGCTTGTCCGCCGTCGCGCTCGTCCCCCGCCCCGGCCTCCGCCCGTCCGTCGTCGTGCTCGCGCCGTCCGGCTCGTCCGCGGCCCCACCGATCCGCGATCGGCGGGGCGAACCGGACGGGTTCGAGCCGACGAACGGCAGCCACGACGGGTGCGGGGGTGCCGTGACCGTGGGCAGCCCCCAAGGCCGGAGGAGGGCCGGCGGAGGACTCAGGGGCCGGCGGAACTCGTACCGGCGGAACTCAGAGGTAGGGGCCCGAGCGGGCCGGGCCGCCGTGGAGGGACTCGTCGTCGGTGGGGGCACCCGGCGGAAGGGCACGGCGCATCTGCTCCAGCTGGGCGCGGGCCGCCATCTGCTGGGCGAACAGCGCCGTCTGGATCCCGTGGAACAGTCCCTCGAGCCAGCCGACCAGCTGGGCCTGGGCGATACGCAGCTCGGCCTCCGACGGCACCACCTCGTCGGTGAACGGGAGGGACAGCCGCTCCAGCTCCTCGACGAGCTCCGGTGCCAGCCCCTCTTCGAGCTCCTTCACCGAGCTCGAGTGGATCTCCTTCAGCCGGACCCGGCTCGCCTCGTCCAGAGGTGCCGCCCGCACTTCCTCCAGCAGCTGCTTGATCATGCTGCCGATCCGCATGACCTTCGCAGGCTGTTCGACCATCTCCGTCACCGGCACCTCGCGAGCGTCGCCGTCACCATCACCGCCGCCAAGCGCCATCCCGTTCTGTCCCACGATCAGGACCGGGGGGCTCTCCTGCGACCGTTCACTCCTCGGCATCTCCATGCCGTCCATTCTCTCGCACATACGGTTCACCCCACGGTGTGCCCCCGCACCGAGTTGATCCACCCTGATGCGGGGGCACGATTTCGCCCTACCGGTCCCGAAGGAGGTCAGGCCGCCTCGCGGCGGGCCAGTGCTCCCCGGGACCGGGTGACCAGCGCCGCCAGCACGGCCGCGCCGAGCGGCACCGCCACCAGCAGGGCGGCCAGCGTTCCCCAGGGAACGGCGATCGTGGCCACCGGCGGGGTCACCTGCGCGCCCCAGCCGGAGTCCAGGGTCTGCTCGTACCATTCGAGCTGCCGGCGGTGCTCGGTGAGGCGCAGACCGATCGCGGGCAGAACGCCCGCGGCCGAGCCGAGGACCACGCCCATCGCCGCGATGACTCCGCACTGGAACCCGCTCAGGGTCCGACGGACCCGGGGCGGAGCCCCCACGGCCGCCAGCGTCTTGAGGTCGGCCTCCGCGTCGGCCTGGGCGAGCCCGGTGGCGATTCCGGCCGCTCCGATGGTGATCAGTCCGGCGAAGACGGCCAGGGCCAGCAGGACGATGCTGTTGTCGCTGGTGTAACCCTCCTCGATGTGCAGGGCGATACGCGCGCCCGTCTCGTCGAGCTCGCCCTCGAGCCGCTGCCGCTGCTCGCTGTCGGGCAGCCGGTCCGTGGAGTAGTAGGCACCGAGCGGGACGGTGGTGAGGCCGGACGCCTCGGCGGCCGCCGGCGGCAGGATCATGGCCACGCCGTAGGAGTCGGCATCGGCGGGGGCCTGGTAGGCGGGGAAGGACGTGACCGTGCCGGGAACCGTGGTGCCCTCCTCCCGCGCCCGGTCCGCGGCATCCGTGTCGGTGATCAGGCGGATGGCGACCGTGCCGCTCCGGTCGAGGTTGCGCCGGTCGAAGGAGACGGCCTTGCCGTCCGCCAGGGCCTTGGCGGCCCCGTCGTCGTCGACGGCGAGGACCTTCAGCAGCTTCTCGTCGGCGACGACCACCCCGCCCTCCGTGAAGACGGTCCCGCCGCGCTCCTTGCACCTCCAGTCCGCGGCGAGTGCGCGGAGCTGAGCCGTGGAGAACTTCTCGGCAGGGTCCTGGCCGCCGGGCAGACTCCACAGCGGGCACTGGTTCGCCTGGGGCACGACCACCTCGTAGCTGCCGCACCCCTCGGTGCCGTACGAGTGCAGGGGGCAGCCGGCCCGGCCGACGGCGATCCGGTCCACATCGGCGCGCACGTCCACCGGCAGATGCCTCTGCACCGCTGCGCGGGCCGTGAGCACTTCCCGTCCGCCGCCTTCACCGACGACCATCGAAACCGCCCCGTGGGGCAGTTGCGCCTCGTAGGTGGCCTCGGCCTCCGCGTCCCGGCTGGTGGAGTACGTGGCCACGGCGACCGTTCCGGCGACCGCGGCGAGCACGGCGGCCACCGCGGGGGCCGTGCGGCCCCGGTTGCGGACCGCGTCCCGCAGCGCGAGCCGCGGTGACAGCGGCAGCCGGCGGCCGGCCCGGCCGAAGAGTCCGACCAGCGCGGGCGTCATGGCGACCACGCCGAGTTCCGCGAGGGCGCTGCCGCCCGCGACGACGACGAACTGCTTGCTCAGGAGCGAGCCGTAGAGGGCGATCGCGACGCCGAGTGCCACGGCGCCCAGCCCGAGCACCGGCAGCACCCGGCTGCTGCGGCGGATCCCGCGGCGGCCGGTGAGCGATGCCAGTACGGTCTGCCGGGAAGCGGTCACCGCGGGCACGACAGCGGCCAGCAGTCCGGTGACCACGGCCAGCACCCCGATGCCGAGCAGTTCCAGGGGCCGGATGTCGAAGCTGCCGAAGCGTGCACCGATGTAGTCCTCCAGCAGGGGGCGCAGCGCCAAGGTCAGCACCAGGCCGAGGACCGTGCCCACGACCGCGGAGGCGAAGCCGATCACCAGCCCACCGGCCAGCACGACGGCACGGATGTGGCGGCGGTCGCCACCGTTAGCCCCGACCAGCCCGAGCTGGCGGCGTGAGCGCCGGGCGCCCACCGCGAAGGCCGGCCCGGCCAGCAGGCAGATCTCCAGCATGGCCAGACCGACGATCGTGCCGGCCGCGGCGAGGACGGCGGCCTGCGCGGAGTCGCTCCGCTCGTAGTCCCGTCCCCAGCCCTGCTGCTGGTACAGCGGTACGTCGGCATCGGCCGGGGGCGAGAGCTGCACGGCACGCGAAAGCACCGTGACGCCCTTGGTGTTGATCTCCTTGACCATGTTCCACGTGAAACCGCCCGGCATGGTCACCAGGTAGGTTGTGGACTTCTCGGTGCCCGGCAGGCCACCGGCGGTGAGCGCCTTGTCGAGCGGGTCCAGCAGTGCCCCGGGCAGTGCGTTGACCTGGTCGCTCTTCAGCGAGTCCGGCAGCTCGTAGGAACCCGTGATCGTGTACTCGCGGTCCAGCCCGCGCGCCACCAGCTTCGAGCCCACGCTCAGCCCGCCGGCCTCCAGGAAGTGGGTCGTCGCCGCGACCTCGTCCGGGGTCCTCGGAAAGCGGCCGCTGACCGGTGTCATGATGCCGGCGGCCATCGGGTCGGCCGCGTCGAGCTCCCGGATCCCGGCGTTCAGCAGCCCGTGCGATGTGCGCATTCTGCCGGAACCGGTCGAGTCCTCAAGGAACTTCGCGGGGGCGGGGAGTGTCGTGCGGAGATCCGTACGGCCCTCGGGCCACGGTTCGTCCTCGGACTTCCCCACCGGGGCGAAGTCGAGGCCGTCCGGGCTCTGGTGGATCGGTGCACCACCGTTCCGGGCATCGCTCAATCGGGCGTCGGCACGCCCCAGTTGGCGCTCCATGGTCTGCTCGGTGGTGAGCTCGGCGCTGCGCAGGGTCAGATCGGCGGCGCTCACCCCGAGGATCGGCAGGGCGATCATCGCCAGGACGAGGAAGCTGCGGCCCTTGGAGCGGAGGGCGTCGCGGCGGGCGATGCGGATCGCGGCCCGCCAGGAGTGGTACCAGGTCCTCACCGCTCGGCCACCTGCCCGCTCAACAGGGAGTCCGCATCGCTGCGGACGGTCTGGTCGACGACCGAGCCGTCGCGCAGGAAGACGACCCGGTCCGCCCAGGCGGCGAAGCGCGGCTCATGGGTGACGAGGATGCCGGCCGCTCCCGCGTCGCAGCGGGTGCGCAGCAGCGCGAGGACGGACTCGCCGGTCTCCGAGTCCAGTGCGCCGGTCGGCTCGTCGGCGAGAACCAGACGCCGGTCGCCGACGAGCGCCCGGGCGATGGCCACGCGCTGCTGCTGGCCGCCGGACATCTCGTCGGGGAACCGGTCGGCGAGGTGACCGAGGCCCATCTCGTCGAGGGCGGCGACGGCCTCGGCCCGGGCCCTGCGGGCGGAGTGGCCGTCGAGTTCGCGCGGCAGCGCGATGTTCTCCGCGGCGGTCAGGGCCGGTATGAGGTTGTAGTCCTGGAAGACATAGCCGATGCTGCGCCGGCGCAGTGCGGCGAGCGTCTTCCGGTCAGCGGTGGTGATGTCGGTGTCCTCGACGATCACCTGGCCCGACGTCGGTGAGTCGAGTCCGCCCGCGATCGTCAGCAGCGTGGACTTCCCGGAGCCGGACGGGCCCATGACGGCGACGAGTTCACCGGGGAACACCTCCAGGTCGACACCGCGCAGTGCGTGCACTTCGGCCGCGCCGCTGCCGTGCACCCGGGTCAGCTTCCGCAGCTGCAGAACGGGTCGCTGGGGCCGCTGCGACTGCTGCGACTGCTGGGGCTGCTGTGGATGGTGGGACTGGTGGGGCTGGTGGCGCTGGTGGGATTGGTCGGACATGAGGGGTCCCCCTTGGGCGTACGCGTGAGTGGTACGTGAGCGGATGTGGAAGGCGAAGGCCCGGGAGGCGCCGGGCGGATGACGGCCATGAGCAGCTCGCGCGGGTCTGCGGCGGAGGTGCCGTCGGGGCCCCGTCCGGTGACGGGGTCCTGGAGAGTGCCGGGAGAAGTGCCCGAGCGACGGCTGTCCTGCGGCGGGGCCGCGCCCCCGTGCCGACGTCGCCGCTGGTTCCGCACCGGCTTTGAGCAGCGGCCTTGAGTCGCGGCCTGAGCAGCGGCCTGGACAGGGCCTGGACACCGGCCTTGCGTGATGGTCTTGCGTACCGGCCGTGAGTTCCGGCCTTGAGCGCTGGTCTTGAGTTGTGGTCTGAGCGCCGGTCCTGGGCATCGGTCCTGGGCATCGGCATCGGCATCGGCATCGGCGCCGGTACCGGTCCTGTCACCCGCCTCCGACGAGCCGGGTCGTTGGTCAGCCAGGCCTTCGCCGGTGGCCGTGGACGGGTGCCGACACCGGCGGGGGTGCGGGTTCCGGGCGCCGTTCCGCCGTCGTCGCGGAGAGCCGGATGAGCCGGGCCTCGCAGTGATCGAGCCAGCGGGCTTCCGCCTCCGTCTGGAAGATGAGCTGCTCCAGCACCAGCAACCAGGCGATCTCGTCCCGGTCGGCGGGCGCGGACTCCAGAGCCTGTGCCTTGAGCCGGGTGTAGTCCTGCATCGCCTTCACGGTGTGGCGGCGCTGGGACTGGATGACCTCGCGGATGTCCACGGCCGGTGCGCCGACGGCCATGGCGAGCTTGATGGCCAGCTCGTCACGTGCCGGGCTGGACCGGTCGACGGGCCGCTCGAACCAGGCCCTGAGCTCCTCCCGCCCGGTGTCGGTGATGGCGTAGAGGGTGTGGCCGGCCTGGTCCTCGCCGTGCTGGACGACCATGCCGTCGCGCTCCAGCCGGTTCAGGGTCGTGTAGACCTGGCCCACGTTGAGCGGCCAAGTCGCCCCCGTACGGGACTCGAACTCCGTGCGGAGCCGGGAACCGTAGCGTGGACCGTGTTCGAGGAGGGCGAGGAGCCCGTGCCGGATCGACATACCGAGTATGTATACCGGGTATGGGGGTGAGGGCCAACCGCCTTGAGACGGACACCGGAGGGAGACGTCCGGTGTAGGCCGTAAGGGGGACGCGCGGTTCCGCGGGTCTCCGGCCTGTCGCGGGCTCGGCCCCCGGGCGCCGGGCCGGGGCTCAGCCCCGTCGCAACCGCAGCCCCATGTAGCCGAGCCCGAGCCCCATGAGGGCGCAGCCGGCCCCCAGCGTGAGCGCCGAGACCTGCCGTTCGAGCGGCTGGGACACGGGATGCGGGTGTGACCGGCCTGCGGCGGCGGGTGAGGGGTCGTCGGCGGGCGTGGACTCCGATGGCGCCGGGTCGTCGTGCAGGGACTGGGACTCGTCCGCCTCCTCGTCGCGCGGTGCCGCGCTCCCGTCGGGGTCGCGGTCGCGGCCGTGATCGAGCTCCCCGTCGTGAACTCCGTCGTGGACCCCCTCGCGGCCGTCGCGGCCGTCGTCGGGCCGATCGGGTGATGCCGGTGGCCCGACCGAGGGGGCGGCCGTCCGGCCGGGGCGCAGCCGGCCCTGTCCGGCCTGACGCCCGGCCAGCGAGGCGGTGGGTGACGGGGTGGGCCGTTCGGCGGCCTGCTGCTGCAGTGGCGTGTGGGGCTTGCCGGCGGCCCGCGGGTTCGCCGGACGACGGTCGCCGTCCTCGCCGGGGTCCGGTTCCGCAGCGGCTCTGCCGGTGAGCGGCTGGGTCGCCGGTGGGCCGTGCACAGGACTGCCGTGGCCGGGCGTCCGCCGGTCCGCGCCGACGTCGGCCCCGGCTTCACCCAGCCCCCGGGAGTGCGCGCGTGCCCCGCCGAACGTGTCGTGACCGGACCGGCCGGCCTGGCCGCCGTACCGCGCGTCCTCGCCGCGCCCGGGGCCGCCGGACCGGCTGCTTGCCCCACCCCCGCCGCCGTACGGAGGTGCTCCGTCGTGCTGACGTGCTCCGCCGGGCCCGCCGCTCTCCTCCCGCCGCGGTCCCTCGTGCCGGCCGCCTTCTCCGCTGGTGGCGCGCCCGCCCTGCCCCCGTGCCCCGCGGTCTTCGCGCGACTCCCCGCGCGACTTCCCGCCGTCCCCGCGCGACTCCCCGGCGTGGGCCGGGGGGCCCTCCGTGTAGGCGTACGTCGCCACGGGCAGGGCGAGCACCAGCGCCGCGAGGGTCGTCGCGCAGTGCGTGCGGAGCTTCGGAGTCACGGGGTGATCCCCTCCCGAGCCGGGTCGCCGATGGTGCCGCTGTCGCCGAGGTCACCGAGCTCCCCGAGGTCGCCGGCGTCGCCGATGGAGCCGGGCTCGTCGAGGTCGATGATGGTGCCGTTGCCGTTGCCGTTGCCGTTGCCGTTGCCGTTGGCCGACGCCGTCAAGCGTGCCGAGGTTTCGGACTCAGCGTCACATGGCGGGCAACTTCCGGCATCCCGGACGGAACGGGATCACTCTGCGGATAACGGCTCACACTGCGGATAACGGCTCAATATGAGGGCAACGGCTCAATATGAGAGCAAGCCGGGGCTCACCGCCGAGGTGGAGGTCTCGATGCGGCGCGCCGGAGCGCCCGGCGGGTCCCTACGGTTCCGGGTACCCGCTGGCGACCTTGATCTCGAACGTCTGGTCGCCCAGGACCACCGCCGTGCCCTCCGTGGGGAACTGCTCGATGACCTGGTCCTCCGCGTACTGCGGGTGGTGGACCCGGGTTTCCTTGATCTTCCAGCCGGCGGCCTGCAGGCACGACTTCACCGAGAGCAGGTCCTTGTAGACGAAGCTGGGCGCCTGGACCTTGTACGGGTCCTCGGTGTCCTCCTGCGCGTCCGTGCACTCGTCCGTGTCCATCGTGCGGTTGCGCTCGGGGGGCCGGTGGCCCGCCGCCTCGGCCGCCTCCGTCACCGAGGGGTCGGCGCCGCCGTCGCCCTCGTCGCCGCCGATCAGGGTGAGCGCTGTGATCACTCCGCCGATCGCGAGCAGCGTCACCAGGATCGAGCCGATGACCACCGGCATGATCCGCCCGCCTTGGCCGGACGGTGCGGGGGCGCCGGTTCTCCGGGGGGAGTGGTGGTACCCGGGAGGCACGGTGGCCGGATTCCGGTAGGCCGGGGCAGGGGTCGGCGCCTGGTGCGGGTAGCCGTAGCCCGGGCCGGGGGCCGGGGCCGGTGGACCGTACGCGCCCGGCTGGTACGGCTGCTGGACGTGGTGCGCACCGGGGGGCGGGCCCGGGGCCGACCGGTCGACCGGCGGGAACACCGCGGACGCGACCCCCGCGCCGCTGTTCGTGCTCGGCGCGCCCTCCACGATCACCGGTGTGTGCCCCCGGCCCGCGTCGGCGACCCGCAGGCACTCGTCGCGCATGGCGGCGGCGCTGGGGAAGCGCTCGTTGGGGTTCTTCCTCAACGCCCGGGCGACCAGGGCGTCCATCGCCGGCGTCACCGAGCGGTTGATGGAGGACGGGGCGGCCGGCTCCTCCTGCACATGGGCGTACACGATCGCCAGCGGCGAGTCCGCGTCGAAGGGCAGCCTGCCCGTCAGCAGCTGGAAGAGCATGACGCCGACCGAGTACAGGTCGGAGCGGGCGTCGACGGCGCGCCCGAGGGCCTGCTCGGGGGAGAGGTACTGCGGGGTGCCGACGACCATGCCGGTCTGCGTCATCGACGTGACGCCCGACTGCATGGCACGGGCGATGCCGAAGTCCATCACCTTCACGACGCCGCGCTTCGTCATCATCACGTTGCCCGGCTTGATGTCCCGGTGGACCAGGCCCATCTCGTGACTGGCCTCCAGAGCCGCCAGCACGTCGGCGGTCACCTGGAGCGCCTTGTCGGCCGGCATCGCGCCGAACTGGCGTATGTCCTCCTGGAGAACGGAGCCGAGCGGCCTACCCTCCACGTACTCCATGACGATGTACGGCATCAGGGTGCCGTCCTCCGCGGAGCCGCCGAACGTCACGGCGTCCTCACCCGTGTCGAAGACGGACACGATGTTCAAGTGGGACAGCTTGGCGACGGCCTGGGCCTCGCGGCGGAAACGCTCGCGGAAGGACTGCTCCCGGCCGAGTTCGGTGTGCAGGGTCTTGACGGCGACCTGGCGGTCCAGCGCGGTGTCGTACGCCAGGTGGACCGACGCCATCCCGCCCTCGCCGAGCAGGTCGCGGAACCGGTACCGGCCGCCCCCGACCGAACCGCCCGCGTAGCGGCCGCCCCGTGCGCCGTCCTGGCTCATGACTGTGCTTCCCCCCAAGGCACGCACACCGTCGAGCGGTGGCCCCGGTGATCCGGACTACGGGCAAGTCTGCCCGAGGGCAGTGCCACGTCAAGCCGGACGCCCCTTCCGTGACCGTACGCACAAGAAGCGTCTCGCGAGCGTTACACGAACCGGACACGATTTGCTTCCGTGCGGGGGCAACGGGTTTGATGGCCGGTCCATCTCGGACCGGCGTGTCACCGGAAGCCTGTAGCGTGGCGTGTCGAACCACCGGCAGACGCCGCTCGCAGCGCGCGGCGCGGCAAGACACGACGGCGAGGACTGATGGCACCCGAATCCGAACCACATGGCGGCGGAGTGTCGGATGCTGCGGACTCCTGGGGTGTGGGCAAGCTCGTCGGCGACGGCCGCTACCGGCTGACCCACCGTCTGGGCCGGGGCGGCATGGCCGAGGTGTTCGCGGCGGAGGACGTCCGGCTCGGCCGTACCGTCGCGGTGAAGCTGCTCCGGGCCGATCTGGCCGAGGACCCGGTGTCCAAGGCGCGCTTCACGCGCGAGGCGCAGTCCGTCGCGGGCCTCAACCACCATGCCATCGTGGCCGTGTACGACTCCGGCGAGGACGTCGTGGACGGCCAGCCCGTGCCGTACATCGTGATGGAGCTGGTCGAGGGCAGCACCATCCGCGATCTGCTGATCGACGCCGAGGCGCCGCCGCCCGAGCAGGCCCTCATCATCGTCTCCGGTGTCCTCGAGGCCCTCGCGTATTCGCACCAGCACGGCATCGTCCACCGGGACATCAAGCCGGCGAACGTCATCATCACCAAGAGCGGCGCGGTCAAGGTGATGGACTTCGGCATCGCCCGTGCGCTGCACGGCGCTTCGACCACCATGACCCAGACCGGCATGGTGATGGGCACGCCCCAGTACCTCTCGCCCGAGCAGGCGCTCGGCAAGGCCGTCGACCACCGCTCCGACCTGTACGCCACGGGCTGCCTGCTGTACGAACTGCTCGCGCTGCGCCCGCCGTTCACCGGCGAGACACCGTTGTCCGTCGTCTATCAGCACGTCCAGGACATGCCGGTGCCGCCCTCCGAGGTCTCGGACGTGGCCCCGCCGGAGCTGGACGGCCTGGCGATGCGCGCGCTCGCCAAGGACCCTGACGACCGGTTCCAGAGCGCCGAGGAGATGCGGGCGCTCCTGCAGTACGGGCTGCAGATGCTCCAGCAGCAGGGCAGCCACACGGGCGCCTGGAACACGGGCCCGGTCGAGATGCACGAGGGCGGGCACACCCCGGCGCACGGCATGGGCGCGACGGCCGTGATGGGGCACCCGCACCACGGGGAGACCTCCCAGGGCCCGCTCCTCCCGCCGCGCAATCCGGAGGACGGCGCGTACGCCGCCGGACCCGGCGGCGGGGGCGGCCGGGGCAAGGTGTGGCTGTTCGTCGCACTCGCCGTGATCGCGGTCGTGGCGGGTGTGGCCTTCGCGCTGGACCGGGCGGGCAACCCCGGCACGACGCCGAAGGACGACCAGAAGGTCTCCGACGCCCCGTCCACGTCCGGCCCTTCGTCGACCCCCTCGTCGGAGGAGCCGGAGGAGGAAGAGGAGCCGGAGCAGGGGAACAACGGCAACCAGGGCGGCTGGCCGCCGAGCGAGCGCCCCTCCCAGCGGGACAGGTGGCCGTCGGCGCCGCAGAGCCCGAGTGACGGTCCGAGCGGCACCCCGTCGACCACCGAGGGCGCCACCGAGGGGGCGACGGAGGGCACGACCGAGGGGACCACGGAGGGCACCACCGAGGGGACGACGGAGGGCACGACCGAGGGCACGTCCACCGGTACCTCCACCGGCACCTCCACCGGTACCTCCGCGGGCACGGACGCGGGTACGACGACCGGCACGGACGCGGGTGCGGACGCCGGTGCCAGCGCCGGGGAGACGGGCGGCTGAGTCCGGGAGGCGGGCGGCTGACCCGGGGTTGCCGGTGCCGGTGCCGGTACGGCTGCCGGTGCCGTCGCCGGGAGGCGGGCGGCTGGGACCCTGGCCGGGGGCCGGCCCGCGCCGTCATCCGGCGAAGGCCTCGCACACCGCCTCGTACTCCCGCGTCCACCACACCGCCAGGGCCGACACCGCGGGGAACTGCGGGTCGGCCCTTCGGTCGTGCAACTGGTAGCGCCAACGCAGTATCCAGAAGTCGTTGAGCCGCTCCCACCACACCCGGTGCACGGCGGCGGCGAGTTCCGCCGGGTCCGCCCCGGCCGCCCGCCGGTAGGCGCGCGCATAGGCCCGCACCTTCCCCAGCTCCAGCCTGCCGGACGGCCGGACGAAGAAGATCGCCGCGGCCCGTACGGCCTCCTCGGCCCGCGGCTGGACGCCCAGCCGGTCCCAGTCGACGATCGCGGCCGGTTCCGCGCCCGTGTGGTCGCCCCGGTAGAGGAGGTTGAGCGGGTGGAAGTCCCCGTGCACCCAGCCGCCCGCCGCGGCCGGCGGCGGCCGCCGGTGCGCATGGTCTTCCAGCAGGGCCCGGCGCTCCAGCAGCCGGTGCTCGGCGAGGGCGTCGAAGCTGTCCCGCGGACGGTGGGCGCGGGCCAGCACCAGCAGCGCGTCGATCAGGGCGAAGGTCTCCTCGGGGTCCGCGCTCTCGTGGGGGCGGAGTGCCCCCCGGCGCTCCTCCGCATCCCTGTCCCGGTCGGCGTCCATGACCCGCTCCAGGCCCGTGTGGACCAGACCGAGCAGCGCGCCGAGCCGGCGGGACTCGACGGTGGTGAGCTGGGCGCCCCGGCGGTGCCGTCCGTCCACCCAGGGATGCAGGGCGTAGCAGTGTCCGCCGATCACGGCCACGGTGTCGCCGGACCGGTCTGCCACGGGCGGGGCGACGGGCATGCCGATCGAGTGGAGGCGGCGGACGGCGCGGTGCTGGCGGGCGATGGTCGCGCGGTCGGCGGTCGGTTCGTCGACGTGCTGTTTGAGGAAGTAGGCGCCGCGTGTGGTGGCGAGCCGGTAGCCGCGGTTCAGCAGTCCCTGGGTGACGGGTTCGCAGGACAGGGGTTCGCCGGCGTCCTCGTACCGGCGCAGCAGCGCGGCAAGAGGGGGTGGGGCAGTGGGGGGTGAGGCAATAGCAGATGAGCGCGGCACCCGTCAGATGTTAGATCACCCAGCGTGTCGCCGATGTCGCTGCCCGGGAGGGGCCGGGCGGGCACCGCGGTGAAGCGGCCGGGGCGCGGGTGTGGACCGGCCCGGGGGGCGCTGCCGTGACGGCGCGGGGCCGGCGTCCTCCGACGGGCGGTGCGCGCCTCCTCCCCGGGTCCTGACATGTGCCACCCGGACGGCCCGGGCCCGGCCGGGTGGAATCCGGCGCCCGGCCGGCGTGCGGGGGTCTTGGCCGGGCGGGCGCCGCGGGAAGCGCCGGTGTGCGGGGGTCTTGGCCGGGCGGGCGCCGCGGTGAAGCGCCGGTGTGCGGGCGGCTCGGTCCCGCCCGCGCGGGTGGTTCAGTGCCGCTGGGCGTGGAGCCTCGCCACGTAGGCGGCGGCCTGGGAGCGCCGCTCCATGCCCAGCTTCGACAGCAGGCCGGAGACGTAGTTCTTGATGGTCTTCTCGGCCAGGTGCAGCCGCTCGCCGATGGCCCGGTTGGTCAGCCCCTCGCCGATCAGGTCCAGGATCCTGCGCTCCTGCTCGGTGAGGCTCGCCAGCCTCTCGTCGGCCCGCGGGGCGTTGCCGTCGCGCAGCCGCTCCAGGACGCGCGCGGTGGCGGCCGGATCGAGCAGCGACCTGCCCGCCGCGACGTCGCGCACCGCCGTCAGCAGTTCGGCCCCGCGGATCGTCTTCAGGGCGTAGCCGGAGGCCCCGGCCGTGATCGCGTCGAACAGTGCCTCGTCGTCCGCGTGCGAGGTGAGCATCAGACAGGAGATGTCTTCGTTCCGGGAACGGATCTCCCGGCAGACCTCGACCCCGCTGCCGTCGGGGAGGTGCACTTCGAGGATCGCCACATCGGGGGTCAGCGCAGGGATCCTGACCAGGGCTTCTGCCGCCGTACCGGCCTGGCCGACGACCTCGATGCCCTCCTCGGCGGACAGCAGTTCGTACACGCCGCGACGGACGACCTCATGGTCATCCACCAGGAATACAGTGATATGTCCGCTTTCGTGCACGGCCCAAGTCTCACATACTCACTCTTCCCATGCCGGGGTGACCGGGATAACGTGCCGGTGTTCCGGCAGTCGCAGGGCTGTGACCAGTGGTTGTTCCCGTATTTCTCGATTTACTTGGAAATCCAAGCAAAATCGCAGGTCAAATGGGGTTTCGCAGGAATGCGCCCCACTGGGTAACGTGCCTTTGGCAGGCGCTCGCCGGGGCACCTGTCACGCCTGTTCCCGGCCGAGCCGCACCCACCCCGTGCACCGTAGGGAAACAGGCGAGCCGCACTGGACCCCGGCGGACCCCGGGGGCCGGACAGACGGAGGAGCACGCACGTGACCGTGGAGAACACTGCCGCGCGCAAACCGCGCCGCAGCAGTAAGCGCGTCAGCGCCGCGAAGAAGCCAACGAGTTCCGAGCCCCAGCTCGTACAGCTGCTGACGCCCGAAGGCGAGCGGGTGGCGCACCCGGACTACGACCACCATGTCGCCGATCTCGGCCCCGAGGAGCTCCGCGGGCTCTACCGGGACATGGTCCTCACCCGCCGCTTCGACGCCGAGGCCACCGCCCTGCAGCGCCAGGGCGAGCTGGGCCTGTGGGCCTCGCTGCTCGGGCAGGAGGCCGCCCAGATCGGCTCGGGCCGCGCGCTGCGCGACGACGACTACGTCTTCCCGACCTACCGCGAGCACGGGGTCGCCTGGTGCCGCGGTGTGGACCCGACGAATCTGCTGGGGATGTTCCGTGGAGTGAACCACGGAGGGTGGGACCCCAGCAGCAACAATTTCCATCTGTACACGATCGTCATCGGCTCGCAGACGCTGCACGCCACCGGTTACGCGATGGGGGTCGCCAAGGACGGCGCGGACTCCGCGGTGATCGCGTACTTCGGCGACGGCGCCTCCAGCCAGGGCGACGTGGCGGAGTCGTTCACCTTCTCCGCGGTCTACAACGCCCCGGTCGTGTTCTTCTGCCAGAACAACCAGTGGGCGATCTCCGAGCCCACCGAGCGCCAGACCCGGGTGCCGCTCTACCAGCGCGCCCAGGGCTACGGCTTCCCCGGCGTCCGGGTCGACGGCAACGACGTGCTCGCCTGCCTGGCGGTGACCCGGTCGGCGCTGGAGCGCGCCCGGCGCGGCGAGGGCCCGACGCTGGTCGAGGCGTTCACGTACCGCATGGGCGCCCACACCACCTCGGACGACCCCACCCGCTACCGCCACGACGACGAGCGGGTGGCCTGGGAGGCCAAGGACCCCATCCTGCGGCTGCGGAAGTACCTGGCCGACCAGGGCCACGCCGACGAGGCCTACTTCACCGAGCTCGACGCGGAGAGCGACGCGCTCGCCAAGCGGGTCCGGGAGGCCGTGCGCGCCATGCCCGACCCGGACGACATGGCGATGTTCGAGCACGTCTACGCCGACGGGCACGCGCTCGTCGACGAGGAGCGCGCGCAGTTCGCCGCGTACCAGGCGTCGTTCACCGACGCGCCGCAGGAGGGCAAGTAGCCATGGCCGTAGAGAAGATGTCGCTCGCCAAGGCGCTCAACGAGTCGCTGCGCAAGGCTCTCGAAACCGACCCCAAGGTCCTCGTCATGGGCGAGGACGTCGGCAAGCTCGGCGGGGTCTTCCGCATCACCGACGGGCTCCAGAAGGACTTCGGCGAGGAGCGGGTCATCGACACCCCGCTCGCCGAGTCCGGCATCGTCGGCACCGCGATCGGCCTGGCACTGCGCGGCTACCGCCCCGTCGTCGAGATCCAGTTCGACGGTTTCGTCTTCCCCGCGTACGACCAGATCGTCACCCAGCTCGCGAAGATGCACGCCCGCGCGCTGGGCAAGGTCAAGCTGCCGGTGGTCGTCCGCATCCCGTACGGCGGCGGCATCGGGGCGGTCGAGCACCACTCCGAGTCGCCCGAGGCGCTGTTCGCCCACGTCGCCGGTCTCAAGGTCGTGTCGCCGTCGAACGCGGCCGACGGCTACTGGATGCTGCAGCAGGCCATCCAGAGCGACGACCCGGTGATCTTCTTCGAGCCCAAGCGGCGCTACTGGGACAAGGCCGAGGTCGACACCGAGTCGATCCCCGACCCGCTGCACGCCGCCCGGATCGCCCGCGCCGGCACCGACATCACCCTCGCCGCCTACGGCCCGATGGTGAAGGTCTGCCTGGAGGCCGCCGCGGCCGCCGAGGAGGAGGGCAAGTCGGTCGAGGTCCTGGACCTGCGCTCGATGTCCCCGATCGACTTCGACGCCGTGCAGCGGTCGGTGGAGCGGACCGGCCGGCTGGTCGTCGTCCACGAGGCCCCGGTGTTCTACGGCTCGGGCGCGGAGATCGCCGCCCGCATCACCGAGCGGTGCTTCTACCATCTGGAGTCG